>JBKQTR010000545.1:0-7712 GCA_052143095.1 Allostellaceae bacterium | reverse complement strand
CGTGCCCTCCGTGTCTCCGTGGTGAACCCCATGTGCGCATATGCGATAGCCCTGCCCTTGAGGGGGAGGGTTAGGGTGGGGGGCATGGTGCGGACTAATTCCATAACCATCAGAGCGCCTCGGCGCCGGAGATGATCTCGATGAGTTCCTTGGTGATCGCCGCCTGACGCGAGCGGTTGTAGGTGATGCTGAGTTGCTCGATCATCTCGCCGGCGTTGCGCGTGGCGTTGTCCATCGCCGTCATGCGCGCGCCCTGCTCGCTCGCCGCATTCTCCAGCAGCGCGGTGAAGATCTGCACCGCGAGGTTGCGCGGCAGCAGCTCGCCCAGGATCTCGGTCTCTTCCGGCTCGAAGTCGTAGATCGCGCCGCCGACAGCGGTTGCCGCCGGCTCCGCCGCCCGTTGCGGCGGGGAAAACGGTACGAGCTGCTGCTTGGTGACGATCTGGCTGATCGCCGAGCGGAAGCGGTTGAAGACGATGGTGCAGACGTCGAACTCGCCCGCCTCGAACAGCGCCAGCAGCCGCTCGCCGACCGCCTGCGCCGCGTCGAAGGTGAGCTTCGGCCGGCCGACATCGGTCTTGCTCTCGACGATCAGCCGGGCGTAGTCGCGGCGCAGCGAATCGCGCCCCTTGCGGCCGATGGTGAAGAGCTTCACCGTCTTGCCGGCGGCTTGCAGCTGGCGGATGGTGCGCCGCGCCTCGCGCAGGATGGTGGCGTTGAAGCCGCCGGCGAGCCCGCGGTCGGAGGTGGCGACGACCAGCAGATGCGTCGTCTCGCCGCCGCTGCCGGCAAGCAGCTTGGGCGCGTTGGCCTGGCCCCTAAGGTTCGCCGCCAGCGAGGCGAGCATGCGCTCCATGCGCGCGGCATAGGGCCGCGCCGCCTCGGCCTGCTCCTGCGCGCGGCGCAGGCGCGAGGCCGCGACCATCTTCATCGCCGAGGTGATCTTCTGCGTCGAGCGGACCGAGCGGATGCGAACCCGCAATTCCTTGAGCGTGGCCACGGGCCGTCAGCCCCTCAGGCGAAGGTCTTGGCGAAATCGTCGAGGAAGGCGGCAAGCTCCTTCTCGGTATCGCCGCCGAGCTCGCGCTTGGCGCGGATCGCCTCGAGGAGCTGCGGCTTGCGCGCCCGGAGCTCGCCCAGCAACGCCGCCTCGAAGCGCGTCACCTGCGCCACCTCGACCTTGTCGAGATATCCCCTGGTGCCGGCGAAGATCGACACCACCTGATCCTCGACCGGCATCGGCGAGAATTGCGGCTGCTTCAGCAACTCGGTGAGCCGCGCGCCGCGCGCCAGGAGCCGCTGCGTCGAGGCGTCGAGATCGCTGGCGAACTGCGCGAAGGCCGCCATCTCGCGGTATTGCGCGAGTTCGAGCTTGATCCTGCCGGCGACCTGCTTCATCGCCTTGATCTGCGCCGCCGAGCCGACGCGGCTGACCGAGAGGCCGACATTGATCGCCGGCCGGATGCCGCGATAGAACAAATCGGTCTCGAGGAAGATCTGGCCGTCGGTGATCGAGATGACGTTGGTCGGGATGTAGGCGGAGACGTCGCCTGCCTGGGTCTCGATCACCGGCAGCGCGGTGAGCGAGCCCGCGCCATGCGCGTCGTTCATCTTGGCGGCGCGCTCCAGCAGGCGCGAATGCAGATAGAAGACGTCGCCGGGATAGGCCTCGCGGCCCGGCGGGCGGCGCAGCAGCAGCGACATCTGGCGGTAGGCGACCGCCTGCTTGGAGAGGTCGTCATAGACGATGACGGCATGCATGCCGTTGTCGCGGAAGAACTCGCCCATGGCGCAGCCGGCATAAGGCGCCAGGAATTGCAGCGGCGCCGGTTCCGAGGCGGTGGCGGCGACGACGATCGAATAGTCGAGCGCGCCGTAATCCTGCAGCGTCTTGACGATCTGCGCCACGGTCGAGCGCTTCTGGCCGATCGCGACATAGACGCAATAGAGCTTGCGCTTCTCGTCGCCCGAGGCGTTCACCGCTTTCTGGTTGAGGAAGGTGTCGATGGCGACGGCGGTCTTGCCGGTCTGGCGGTCGCCGATGATGAGCTCGCGCTGGCCGCGGCCGATCGGCACCAGCGCGTCGATCGCCTTGAGGCCGGTCTGCACCGGCTCGTGCACCGATTTGCGCGGGATGATGCCGGGCGCCTTGACCTCGACGCGGGTGCGCGTCACGTCCTTGAGCGGGCCCTTGCCGTCGATGGGATTGCCCAGCGCGTCGACGACGCGGCCGAGCAGGCCCTTGCCCACCGGCACGTCGACGATGGCGCCGGTGCGCTTCACCGTGTCGCCCTCGCGGATGCCGCTGTCGTCGCCGAAGATCACCACGCCGACATTGTCGGTCTCGAGGTTGAGCGCCATGCCTTTGACGCCGTTGGGGAACTCGACCATCTCGCCGGCCTGCACCTTGTCCAGGCCGTAGATGCGGGCGATGCCGTCGCCGACCGACAGCACCTGGCCGACCTCGGCGACATCCGCCTCGGTGCCGAAATTGGCAATCTGGCCCTTCAGGATTGCGGAAATCTCCGCCGCCCGGATTTCCATCACTGAACCCCCTTCATGGCAAGCTGCAGGCGATTGAGCTTGCTCCTAAGCGACGCATCGACCATGCGCGACCCGACCCTGACGATGAGCCCCCCCAACAGGCCGGGATCGACCTCGATATCGACAGCGACCTTGCGGCCGACCGCTTTGCGCAATTGCTCGTTGACGGCGTCGCGCTGCTGCGCCGACAGCTCCTGCGCGCTGACGACATGCGCCGTGACCTCGCCGCGCGCCTCGGCGAGGCGGTGGAGATAGCCCGCGATCATCTCCGGCAGAGCGAAGAGCCGCCGGTTCTGCGCCAAGAGCCCGAGGAAGTTGCGCGTCAGCGCCGAGAGCTGCGCCGTCTCGGCCAGCGCGGCGATGCCTTTGCCCTGCGCCTCGCGCGACACCACGGGGCTGCGGATAAGACGCCGGAGATCGCCGCTGTCGCGCAGCATGGCGCGCAAGCCCTGGAGATCGCCGGCCACGGCGTCGAACTCCTTGCGCTCGTCGGCGAGATCGAACAGCGCCGCCGCATAGCGGTCGGCCAGTCCGGATACGCCTTTCGCTTCCGCTGCCACGTAAGAACTGTCCTCGTTACCCTGTGACGAGAGCGCCGGTCGCGCGTGGGATGCCTGAAATGACACGCTTTCCCGCTGGTTCTCGCCAGGAAAAACCCGCGGCGCGCCAGCGCGCCCGGAAAGCGCGGCGCGTTCTAGCACAGGGGTTGCGGCGGCGCAACATGGCGCCGCCCCGCTGCTTGGCGATGCCGGGCCGCGCCGCTCCCGCCCGGGCGCCGTCGGCCCCGGGGACGATGCAAGGGACGGCAGATTGGCTGCTGGCCGGCGCAACGCTCCGGTGCGAACGGAACAAATACGAGGCGGGTGCCGCGCCCGCCGGCGGCGCTCAGGCGGGGAAAGGCACCCGCTCGCGCGCGGCGGCCGCCTGCCGCCAGCCCGGCAGCGCCGCGAGCTCGCCCTGCCAGCGACGGATCGCCGCATAGGGCTCGAGCGGATAGCGGGCGCGCTCGGCGATCACCAGCGCCGCGCCGATGGCGAGATCAGCGACGGTGAGATGATCGCCGGCGACGCAGCGCTGGGCGGCAAGCTGGCGCTCCAGCACCTCGGCGCAGCGCTCGAGGAGCCCGGTGGCGCGCTCGATCTCCGCCGCCGAGGTCTCGCCCCTGCCGAGCATCGGCTTCAGCATGCGCTCGAAAGCGAAGATGGCGCAGGCCGGGTCCCAATGCGCGCTCTCCCAGAAGAGCCAGCGCTCGACCAGCAGCCGCGCGCGCGTCTCCTCGGGCAGCAGCCCCGCCTCCGGCCGCTTCGACGCGAGATATTGCAGGATGGCGTTCGATTCCCACAGCACGTAGCCGTCATCCCACAGCACCGGCATGCGGCGGTTGGGGTTGAGCGCGGCGATCTCCGGCGCGTTCTGCTCGCCCTTGAGCAGATGGACGACCCGAAGCTCGTAATCGAGGCCGAGATGGTCGGCGGCGAGCATCACCTTGAACGAGCGCGGCGACGGCGGAAAGGCATAGAGTCTCATCGCGAAGCCTCCTTTTGGCGGATGTCGGTTCGGCCCTGGGCCTCCCGCGCCGCCTGAGCGGCGAAGCCCTCGAGTATCCCGCCCCAGCCGCCATCGACCTGCGTGCGGAACGCCTCGGCACCGTCGCCGAGCCGGTCGAGATGACGGTGCTCGAACTCGACCCGCGTCTCGCCCGCGCCCTCGGCGATGAATTGGACCTCGACCTCGGTCACGAGGCTCGCATCGTATTGCCAGCTGCGGTCGACACAGCTGTTGCTGATCTGCCAGGCGAGCACCAGCCGCTCCGGCGGCTGCCACACCAGCACATGGCCGACCGCGCTGTCCGAGCCATCCTCGCAGCGGTGATACCAGCGCCCGCCGGCGAACGGCTCGATGATCGCCGCTGCCATCGGCGATTTCCCGATATGCGCCTTTCTCGGCCACCAGCGGTCGATCCCCGCGGTGAAGACCGAAAAGGCGATCGCCTGCGGCGCCGCCACGCGCAGGCTTTTGCGCACGGGCGCGATGGTCACACTACGTGTCATGGTCTCTCCTTCTTCTCTGGCGTGCGGGCGGCCGCTTCGGCCGCGGCGCTGAAAGCGGCGAGCGCCTCATCCCAGACCCCGTCGAGCCATTGCCGGATCGCGGCGAGGCCTTTGGGGTCGATGCGATAGACGCGGCGCGTGCCGTCGGGCTCGTCGGCCACCAGACCCGCCTCCTTCAGAACCTTCAGATGCTGCGACACCGCAGGCCTGCTCACCGGCAGTCCTCGGGCGAGCCCGGCCACCGATTGCGGCCCTTGGCGCAACCGCTCGAAGACCCGTCGTCGGGTGGGATCGGCCAAGGCGGCGAAGGCATTTCCGTAAGTCATTCCTTACGGTAAGTTATGACTTACGCAATGTCAAGCGTTTCTCCTTGACTGTTCGTCGCGATGGATATACATAGCGCTATGTATATCAACGGAGCGTGTCATGCAGGTGTCGAAATGGGGCAACAGCCTCGCCATCCGCCTACCCGCCGCCGTGGTCGAGGCCTTGGCGCTGAAGGAGGGCGACGAGGTCGAGATTCGGGTCGCCGCGGCGCGTATCTTCGATATCGACCGGGATCGAACCCGTGAGCAGGCGCTCGCCCGCATTCGCGCCTTCCGCAAAAAGCTGCCGCCCGGTTGGAGGTTCGATCGCGACGAAGCGAATTCCCGATGAGCGCGACGCCGCGCGAGTTCCTCGACAGCAATGTCCTGGTCTATGCCTTTACGGCCGATCCCCGCGCGCTTGCAGCGCAGGCGCTGCTTGAGCGCGGCTGCGTCATCAGCGTCCAGGGACTCAATGAATTCGCCAATGTCGCGAGGCGCAAACTGAACATGTCCTGGGAAGAGCTGCTCGGCGCCCTCGCCGCCCTCCGCACCCTCTGCCCGACGATCCTTCCCATTGATATCGATACCCATGCCGACGCGTTGCGCATCGCCGAACGCTACGGCTGCTCGATCTTCGACGCTTTGATGATAGCCGCCGCTTTGCAGGCCAAGAGCGATACCCTATGGTCGGAGGACATGCAGGACGGCATGGTCGTCGACCAGCGGCTGCGCATCGCCAATCCATTCCGCGACGTGACCTAGCAACATGCGTCCTTCGCGCAGCACCGCCTGGGTGCGCTGCGCGTGGTTCTCAGCCGGAAGCGGTGGCGCCGGCCGCAAGACGTCGCCACAGGCGACGAAATTCATTCTGCGGGGTGTAATGCCTGCCCCGGCCGGGACCTATGGATGTGTTCCGCTCCAACCGAAGGAATTGGTCATGTCCGTGCAATTGCTGGTCATCTATCCGCCGCCGAAGGATCCCGCGGCGTTCGATCGGGCCTATCGCGAAGAACACCTGCCCTATGCCGGGCCCCGTCTTCTCGGGGCCACGGGCGTGACGACCAAGCGTGTCCTCGGCGCGCCAGGCGGCAACCCCTTCGCCTACGCGATTTCGTTCGTCGCTTTCCCGAGCGCCGACGCCGCCAAAGCCTGCGCGCAATCCAGCGGCGGCAAGGAAGCGCTGCAGCATGCCGCGTCGATCTCGACGGGCGGGCCGCCGCAGTTTCTTTTGATCGAGGACGCTCCCTAAGCCGGGGCCGGGTCGAGGGATCGCGCAGGCGCTCGAGCGATCCCTCGGTACCCGCTGCGGATCAGCCTCGAGCCAGACGGGGCGATGGAGCGGCTTCCGCCTCGTCGACGCAGCGCCGCAATTGCTGCTTTGCCCGGAAGAGCAGAACCGCCACATGGCCAGCGGTGGTGCCGAGCTGGCGCGCGACATTCTCGCCGGGGACCTCATCGACCAGGCGCAGCTGAACGATCGCGCGTTGCACCGCGTTCAACGTCGCCATGCAGCCAAGAATCATTGCCTGGTGCTCGGCCGCGGCAATGACCTCGTCGGCCGAGAGGGCATCGGAAGCCAGGCCCTGGACGGTCGCGTCGTCGACGAGATGCGGCCGGGCGTAATCATGGCGGCGGCGGCGGTTGCGCGCGATGTTGCGCGCCAGAATGATCAGCATCCGCGCGGAATCATCGGGCAGATCGACGAGAAGCCGCGCCTGCGGCAACGTAAGAAAGCTCTCGAAGGCCTCCTGGACACAGTCCAGCGCATCATCGGCCCGCAGCCCTTCCCGGCGCACCACCCGAACCAGGCGCCCCCGGTGTCGATGCACCAGAGCGGTGACCCAGCCGTGAAAGCCCGTCGCGCCACGCGCTTCATCAAGCGGTCTTGGTACGGTCATGGTGCCTCACCTCTTTCGCGTCAGGACATCGCCAGCCACACGTTCAGAGGACGCGGCATTCGCCGTCCGCCCGCGCCTTCAGTCCCCTGTCAGCGCCTCGGCATCACACGCCAAACGACGGGCAAGCTCGGGCGAGAGCCGCTTCGCCAGCGCGGCCTGCGCCTTGCGCCAGATCGGGATCGCCGCCTCCAGCCGCTTTGCGCCGGTCTCGGTGAGCCACACCGCCCGGCGACGCAGATCGCTCTCGACCACGGCGATCTCGATCAAGCCCTCGCCCTCGAGCGTGCGCAAATTGCGCGACAGCGTCGACTGATCGAGGCCGGTGCGCTGGGCGAGCACGCCCAGCGTGTCGTCGGATGACGCGGCGATCTGCGCCATCAGGCCGAGCTGCGCCACGCTGAGGCCGCTTCCCGCCATCTCGCGGTCGAGGAACTGGGTAATGCGCCGCGCGGCCAGCCGGCTGTTCCGCCCCGCACAGGTCTCGACCAGGGTGCGGGCGTCCGTGCGCAGAGTCTTTCGCGGTTGCCTCGGGGGGCCCATGGCGGTATGCCTATAAAGAATATGTAGATACATGGAAAGCCCGTTCGCGGAGGCCTCATGAACGAATTGCCGCGGAACATCCTGCAGTGCATCGGCAACACCACTTTAATGGCCTTGCGCAACATCGTGCCCGGGAGCGGCGCCCGCATCCTGCTGAAGCTGGAAAGCGAGAACCCCACGGGCAGCATGAAGGACCGGATGGCGCTCGCCATGATCGAGGCGGCGGAGGCCGACGGACGTCTCCGGGCGGGCGGCTCTGTCGTCGAATATACCGGCGGCTCGACCGGCGTGTCCCTGGCTCTCGTCTGCGCGGTCAAGGGATATCCTCTCTATATCGTGACCTCGGATGCCTTCGCCCGGGAAAAGCTCGA
>JBKQTR010000544.1:0-3145 GCA_052143095.1 Allostellaceae bacterium | reverse complement strand
CCTTGTCGACCTGTTCGCCCTGGATCAGGTCGGTCTCGCCGGATTCGTCAATCTCAACCTTCTGCAGCATCTGGCGGACGATCACCTCGATGTGCTTGTCGTTGATGCGCACGCCCTGGAGGCGATAGACCTCCTGGATCTCGTTGATGAGATAGCTCGCCAGCGCCTCGACCCCGAGGATGCGCAGGATGTCGTGCGGCACCGGATTGCCGTCCATCAGCAGATCGCCCTGCTGTACGAAATCCCCTTCCTGCACGCTGATATGCTTGCCCTTGGGGATGAGGTACTCGACGGGCTCCCTGCCTTCCTCGGCCGGGATCACGACGATGCGGCGCTTGGTCTTGTAGTCCTTGCCGAACTCGACGCGGCCGTCGACCTCGCTGATGATGGCGAAGTCCTTCGGCCGACGCGCCTCGAACAGCTCGGCGACGCGCGGCAGACCGCCGGTGATGTCGCGGGTCTTCGACGACTCGCGCGGGATGCGCGCCAGCACGTCGCCCGCCTTGACCTCGGCGCCGTTCTCGACCGAGAGGATGGCGTCCACCGACATGAAGTAGCGCGCCTCGAGCCCGTTGGCCAAGGTGAGCACGTCGCCCTTGGCGTTGCGCAGCGTGACGCGCGGCTTGAGATCGTTGCCGCGCGGCTGCTGCTTCCAGTCGATGACCACCTTGGACGAGATGCCGGTCGCCTCGTCCACCACCTCGCGCATCGAGGTACCCTCGATGAGATCGACGTAGTGGGCGATGCCGTCCTTCTCGGTGATGATCGGAATGGTATAGGGGTCCCATTCCGCGAGCTTCTGCCCCTTGGTCACCGTCGTACCCTCGTCGGCGAGCAGCTTGGCGCCGTAAGGCACGCGGTGGCGCGCCTTCTCGCGGCCCGCCTCGTCCAACAGCGCGAGCTCGGTGTTGCGGCCCATCACCACCGGCACGCCGGCGGAGTTCATGACGATGTTGCGGTTCTTGATCCGCACCTTGCTGTCGAAGGCCGCTTCGATCGAGGACTGCTCGGCGCCGCGCTGCACCGCACCGCCGATATGGAAGGTGCGCATGGTGAGCTGAGTGCCGGGCTCGCCGATCGACTGCGCGGCGATGACGCCCACCGCCTCGCCGATGTTGACGACGGTGCCGCGCGCGAGGTCGCGGCCGTAGCACTTGCCGCAGAGCCCGACGAGGGTCTCGCAGGTCAGCACCGAGCGGATGAGGACGCTGTCGATGCCGGAGCGGTCGATGCGCTCGACCACCTCCTCGTCGATGAGCCCGCCGGCCTCGACGATGCGCTCGCCGTTGAGCGGATCGACCACGTCGAGCGCCGCGGTGCGGCCGAGGATGCGGTCGCCGAGCGGCGCGATCACCTCGCCGCCGTCGACGACGGCGCGCATGGTGAGGCCCTTGGTGGTGCCGCAATCCTCCTCGGTGATGATGGCGTCCTGCGCCACGTCGACGAGCCGGCGGGTGAGATAGCCGGAGTTCGCCGTCTTGAGCGCGGTGTCGGCCAGGCCCTTGCGCGCGCCATGCGTCGAGTTGAAGTACTCGAGCACGGTGAGGCCTTCCTTGAAGTTCGAGATGATCGGCGTCTCGATGATCTCGCCCGAGGGCTTGGCCATAAGGCCGCGCATGCCCGCGAGCTGCTTGATCTGCGCCGCCGAGCCGCGCGCGCCGCTGTCGGCCATCATCCACACGGAGTTGATGCTCTCGCCGGGCTTGGCCGAGCGGATGACCTTCATCATCTCCTCGGCGACCTTCTCGGTGCAGCTCGACCAGACGTCGACCACCTTGTTGTACTTCTCGCCCTGGGTGATGAGGCCGTCGAGGTACTGCTGCTCGTACTCCTTCACCTTCTCCTGCGCGGTCGAGACCAGCTTCTCCTTGGCGTGCGGCACGATCAGATCGTCCTTGCCGAAAGAGATGCCGGCCTTGCACGCCTGCTGGAAGCCGATCGCCATCAGCCGGTCGCAGAAGATCACCGTCTCCTTCTGGCCGCAATGGCGGTAGACCTGGTCGATGACGTTGCTGATCTCCTTCTTGGTCAGCAGCCGGTTGATCAGGTCGAAGCTGATGTTGGGGTTATAAGGCAGTATCTCCGCCAACATCATGCGGCCGGGCGTGGTGACGATGGTACGCACGATGGGGTTGCCGTCGGCATCGCGGGTGCGCAGGCGCGAGCGGATGCGCGCATGCAGCCCCACCGCCTTGGCTTCGAGCGCGCGCTCGATCTCGCCGATATTGTCGAAATAGGGGACGCGGTGGAAGCTCACGCCGGACTTCTTGACCAGCTGGTCGAGCGTCGAGACGCGGCCCGACTTGACCGGCTCGGCGGCGTCGGCGGGGTCGAAGGCGAGAACCTGATGCGCCTCGATCGCCGCCTTGAGCTCCTTCACGTCCTTGATGTGCACCGCCGGTCCGAACCAGTCGGGCCGCTCGATGGTGATGTAGTAGAGCCCGAGGATGATGTCCTGCGACGGCACGATGATCGGCTTGCCGTTGGCGGGCGAGAGGATGTTGTTGGTCGACATCATCAGCACGCGCGCCTCGAGCTGCGCCTCGAGCGACAGCGGCACGTGCACCGCCATCTGGTCGCCGTCGAAATCGGCGTTGAAGGCGGTGCAGACCAGCGGATGCAGCTGGATCGCCTTGCCCTCGATCAGGATCGGCTCGAACGCCTGGATGCCGAGGCGGTGCAGCGTCGGCGCGCGGTTGAGCAGCACGGGATGCTCGCGGATCACCTCCTCGAGGATGTCCCACACCTCCGGCCGCTCCTTCTCGACCATGCGCTTGGCCGCCTTGATGGTGCTGGCCATGGCGTAGAGCTCGAGCTTCGAGTAGATGAACGGCTTGAACAGCTCGAGCGCCATCTTCTTCGGCAGGCCGCATTGATGCAGCTTGAGCTCGGGGCCGACGACGATGACCGAGCGGCCGGAATAGTCGACGCGCTTGCCGAGCAGGTTCTGGCGGAAGCGGCCCTGCTTGCCCTTGAGCATGTCGGAGAGCGACTTGAGCGGACGCTTGTTGGCACCCGTGATGACGCGGCCGCGCCGGCCGTTGTCGAACAGCGCGTCGACCGACTCCTGCAGCATGCGCTTTTCGTTGCGGATGATGATGTCGGGCGCGCGCAGCTCCATCAGCCGCTTCAAGCGGTTGTTGCG
>JBKQTR010000543.1:0-16732 GCA_052143095.1 Allostellaceae bacterium | reverse complement strand
GCAGGCGCGGCGCGCCGGCCGGCCGGCGCGCGCCGCTTCGCTGGCGCGCTTCCTCGACTACGTCGCCGGCCATGACGATGTCTGGATCTGCCGCCGCGTCGATATCGCCCGTCATTGGATCAAGCATCATCCCGCCCCGGGCGGCGCGGCGAGGCCGGCGCGATGACCCCGCCGGCAGGCAAGCTCGGCTTTCCCGCGCTCGACGGCCTCGACCGCGGCGCCTTCGTCGCGGCGCTGGGCGGCGTCTTCGAGCATTCGCCGTGGGTCGCGGAGCAAGCCTGGGAGAAGCGCCCCTTCGGCGACGTAGCAGCGCTCCACCGCGTCATGGTTGGCATCGTCGCCGATGCCGGGCGCGAGCGCCAGCTCGCGCTCATCCGCGCCCATCCCGAGCTCGCCGGCGCCCCGGCGCTGCAGGGCGCGCTCACCGATGCCTCGCATCAGGAGCAAGGCTCGGCCGGGTTGCGCACCGCCAGCAGCGACGAGCTGACGCGCTTTCGCGAGCTCAACGAGCGCTACCGCCGCCGTTTCGGCTTCCCGTTCGTGATGGCGGTCAAGGGCCGCAGCAAGGCGGAGATCCTCGCCGCCTTCGCCGCGCGCCTGGCGGAGCCGCCCGAGGCAGAGTTCGAGCGCGCGCTGCAGGAGATCGCGCGCATCGCCCGGCTTCGCCTCGAAACGCTGGTCGAGGCCTGATCCGCATGGCGACGCTCGGCGCGGACATCATGCAGCGGGTCGCGGAGCTGGCGGCGATCACCGAGGAGCCGGGCCGGCTGACGCGGACCTTCCTCACCGCCGAGCATCGCCGCGCCGGCGAGAAGGTCATCGGCTGGATGCGCGCCGCCGGCATGACCGCGGATTTCGACGCCATCGGCAACGTCGCCGGGCGCTATGAGGGAAGCTCGCCCGGATTGCCGGCGCTGCTGCTGGGCTCGCATCTCGACACGGTGCGCGATGCCGGCCGCTATGACGGCATGCTCGGCGTGATCGCCGCCATCGCCTGCATCGGCGAGCTCAACCGGCAGGGCTTCCGGCCGGGCTTCGCCATCGAGGTGTTCGGCTTCGGCGACGAGGAGGGCGTGCGCTTCCAATCGACGCTGCTGGGCAGCCGCGCGGTGGCGGGCAGCTTCGACGCCACGCTGCTCGAGAAATGCGACGCGCAGGGCATCAGCCTCAGCGACGCGCTCCGCGGCTTCGGCCTCGCGCCGGAGCGGATCGCCACGGCGGCGCGGCGGCGCGAGCAGGCGCTCGCCTATGTCGAGCTCCATATCGAGCAGGGGCCGGTGCTGGAATCCGAGGGCCTGCCGCTGGGCGTGGTGACGTCGATCGCCGGCGCCAGCCGCTACGCCATCACCCTCACCGGCGAGGCCGGCCATGCCGGCACCGTGCCGATGGCGCTGCGCCGCGACGCGCTCGCCGGCGCCGCCGAGGCGGTGCTGCTGGTCGAGCGGCGCTGCAGCGAGGGCACGCGCCTGGTCGGCACTGTCGGCCAGATCGCCGCCGCCCCCGGCGCGGTCAACGTCATTCCCGGCCGCGTCAGCTTCAGCCTCGACCTGCGCGCCGCCGAGGACGACGAGCGCCGGCAGGCCGCCGACGACATCATGCACGGGCTCGAGGCGATCTGCGAGCGCCGCGGGTTGCGGCTCGAGGTGACGCAGACGCATGACAGCCGCGCCAGCGCCTGCGCGCCCTGGCTCATGGCGCAGCTCGACCGCGCCGTCGGCGCCCAGGGGCTGGCGATCCGCCACCTGCCGAGCGGCGCCGGGCATGACGCGATGGCGCTCGCCGAGCTCACCGATATCGGCATGCTGTTCGTGCGCTGCCGCGGCGGCATCAGCCACAACCCGGCGGAGTCGATCACGCCGGAAGACGCCGAGATCGGCGCGTTGGCGCTGCTCGATTTCATCCGCAACTTCGCGCCGGCCGCCGGCGCAGGCCCGGGATCGTGAACGACGAGCCGCGCCGGCGCCTGCATGATGCCGTCGCCCGGCGCTTCCCGGCCGAAACCGCCTTCCTCGCCGAACTCGTGCGCTGCCCGTCGGACAATCCGCCGGGGGATTGCGCGGCGCTCGCCGAGCGCGCCGCGACGCTGCTCGAAGGCCTCGGTCTTGCCGTCGAGCGGCACCAGGTGCCGGCTGGGGAGACGCGGGCCTGCGGCATGGTCTCGGCGACCAACCTGATCGTGCGCCGCCGCTTCGGCGCAGGCCCGACCATCGCGCTCAACGCCCATGGCGATGTCGTGCCGCCGGGGGCGGGCTGGACGCAGGACCCTTACGGCGCGGCGATCGTCGACGGCGCGATGTACGGCCGCGGCGTCGCCGTCTCCAAATCCGACATCGCGACCTATGCCTTCGCGTTGCTGGCGCTCGGCGAGTGCGGCGCGCCGCTCGCCGGCGCGGTCGAGCTGCATGTCACCGTCGACGAGGAGGCCGGCGGCGCGATCGGGCCCAAATGGCTGCTCGAGCGCGGCATCAGCCGGCCGGACTACGTCATTGCCGCCGGCTTCTCCTATGGCATCGTCACCGCGCATAATGGCTGCCTCCATCTCGAGATCGAGATCACCGGCCGGCAGGCGCATGCCGCGCTGCCCGCCGCCGGCATCGACGCGCTCGAGGCGGCGACCGACGTGCTCGTCGCGCTCTACCGCCATCGCCGCGGCTACGCTGCGCAGCATTCCTCGGTCGACGGCATAGACTCGCCGACCCTGGTGGTCGGGCTCATCAAGGGCGGCATCAACACCAATGTCGTGCCCGACAGCGTCGTCCTGCGCCTTGACCGCCGCATCATCCCGGAGGAGCGCGCCGAGGTCGCCGAGCAGGAGCTGCGCGACGTGATCGCGGCGGCGATGGCGGTGCATCCGAATGCCCGCTGCGCCATCCGCCGCATCCTGCTGGCGCTGCCGCTGGCGCCGCTGCCCGGGGTCGAGCGTCTCGTCGAGCCGCTGACGCGTCACGCCAGCCGCATCATGGGAGCGCCGGTCAAGCCGCACGGCGTGCCGCTCTACACCGACGCCCGGCATTACGCCGCCGCCGGCATCCCGACCGTGCTCTACGGCGCGGGGCCGCGCAGCATCGGCGAGGCCAACGCCCATGGCGCCGACGAGCATCTGCGTCTCGACGACCTCGCCAAGGCCACCGAGGTGGTAGCGAATGTGCTGCTCGACCTGCTGGGCGCAGCTCAATAGGGCGTCTTGTCCGGCTTCTTCTCCCAGGCTTCGAAGACCGGCCGCGCCTCGTCGGCGAGCAGGCGGATCATCGGCAGGCTGCGCGCCGCCATCGGCGTCGAGATCTCGCGGTAGAGGAAGTCGTCGTCGAAGCCGATGCGCGCCGCGTCGGCGCGGTCATTGGCGTAATAGATGCGCTCGAGACGCGCCCAATAGATCGCCGCCAGGCACATCGGGCAGGGCTCGCAGCTGGCATAGATCTCGCAGTGCCGCAGGCTGAAGCTGCCGAGCGCGGTGCAGGCGGCGCGGATGGCGACGATCTCGGCATGGGCGGTGGGGTCGTGGCTCGAGGTGACGCGGTTCCAACCTTCGGCGATGATGCGGCCTTCCCTCACGATGACGGCGCCGAACGGGCCGCCGCTGCCCTGCTCCATGTGCTCGCGCGACAGCGCGATCGCCCGACGCATGAAACTTTCGCCGCTCACGCGCCCCTCCGCACCGCCACGGCCGCTTCGCCATTGTCCGAACCGAGTCTAGCGGTTTCGCCGCGGCGCCGTATACAATTGGTCACCGGCCGAGCGCGCATTTCGGAGGCGCCGGCGGCAAGGGAGGCCGTGGCGTGGATCTCGACGCTTTCCTGCAGCGTCTGCCCAAGGCGGAGCTGCACCTGCATCTCGAAGGCACGCTCGAGCCGGAGCTGATGTTCGCGCTGGCCGAGCGCAACGGCGTGCCGCTCGCCTTCCCCTCGCCGGAAGCGCTGGCCGCCGCCTACGACTTCGCCGATTTGCAGGCCTTTCTCGACCTCTATTACCAGGGCTGCGGCGTGCTGGTCGAGCCGGAGGACTTCTTCGACCTCGCCAGCGCCTATTTCGCCCGCTGCCGCGAGGAGAACATTCTCCATGCCGAGGTGTTCTTCGATCCGCAATCGCACACAGCGCGCGGCATCCCGCTCGCGCATGTCTTCGACGGCTTCTTCGCCGCGGCTGAGCGGGCCGAGCGCGAGTTCGGCCTCTCCGTCGGCTTCATCATGTGCTTCCTGCGCCATCTCGAGGCGAGCGAGGGGTTCGAGCTGCTGCGCCAGGCGCGGCCTTATCTCGACCGGCTTGCCGCGATCGGCCTCGATTCCTCCGAGCGCGGCCACCCGCCGGCGAAATATGCGGCGGTGTTCGACGAGGCGCGGCGGCTGGGGCTGCGCGCCTGCGCGCATGCCGGCGAAGAGGGTCCGCCGGCCAATATCTGGGACAGCCTCACTCTGCTCGGCGTCGCCCGCATCGATCACGGCGTCCGCGCCGTCGAGGATCCCGCGCTCCTCGCTCATCTCGTCGAGCGCCAGGTGCCGCTCACCATCTGCCCGCTCTCCAACATCCGGCTGCGCGTCTTCCCGTCCATGGCCGAGCACAGCTTCGCGGCGCTCTACCGCGCCGGCGTCAAGGTCACGATCAACAGCGACGATCCCGCCTATTTCGGCGGCTATCTCAACGCCAATTACCGCGCCTGCGCCGAGGCCTTCGGCCTCGGCGAGGCGGATCTGCTG
Source organism: Allostellaceae bacterium (assembly GCA_052143095.1). Classification (GTDB taxonomy): domain Bacteria; phylum Pseudomonadota; class Alphaproteobacteria; order ATCC43930; family CGMCC-115725; genus DAHUYF01. The sequence goes on along the minus strand of JBKQTR010000543.1, from coordinate 12,041 downwards.
CGCATCGCGCGCAACAGCTTCGAGGCAAGCTTCCTGCCGGCGGAGCGGCAAGCGGCGCTGCTCGCGCGGCTCGATCGCTTCGGCGGCGACGCCGCGGGCTGAGACCGGCACCGGATCCGTGGGCGTGTTTCGGCTGCATGGGCGCACTGCGTCCTTCGAGACGCGATGCTTCGCATCGCTCCTCAGGATGAGGAAGGTAGATGATGGCACAAAGAAAATTTCCTCATCCTGAGCGCGAGCATAGCGAGCAGTCGAAGGACGCACTGAGTCGATCCAGCAGACACTTGCCCTAACCGGGCGCTTTCTCGTCGATGCCTTTGACATACCAGTTCATCCCGAGAATGTCGGGATCGGGCAGCACCGCCCCGTCCTTCACCGCCAGCGTGCCGTCCTGCTTGTAGATCGGCCCGTGGAAGGGATGGAGCTTGCCCGAGGCGATCGCCGCGGTGGTGGCCTCCGCCATCGTCGTGACGTCGCTTGGCATGTTGGTGAAGGGCGCCATGACCACCATCTTGGTGCCGAGCCCACCCCAGACATCGCCCGACTTCCAGCTGCCGTCGAGCACCGCCTTGACGCGCTCGACGTAATACCCGGACCAGTTGTCGATGATGCCCGAGAGCTGCGCCTTGGGACCGAACTTGATCATGTCCGAATCCTGGCTGAAGGCGTGAGCGCCACGCTCCTCGGCGATCTGCATCGCCGCCGGGCTGTCGGTATGCTGGGTGATGATGTCGACGCCCTGATCGATCAGCGCCTTGGCGGCGTCGGCCTCCTTGCCGGGGTCGAACCAGGAATTCACCCAGACGACCTTCACCTTCATGGCAGGATTCACCGACCAGGCGCCGAGCATGAAGGAATTGATGCCCGACACCACCTCCGGGATCGGGAACGAGCCGACATAGCCCACCACGCCCGACTTCGACACCTTGCCGGCGATCTGGCCGATGACATAGCGGCCCTCGTAGAAGCGGCCGGAATATGTCGCGAGATTGTCGGCGCGCTTGTAGCCGGTGGCGTGCTCGAACTTCACATCGGGGTATTTCTTGGCGACCTTGACCGTCGGATCCATGAAGCCGAAGGAGGTCGTGAAGATGAGCTTGCAGCCGGAGCGTGCGAGGCCCTCGATCGCGCGCTCGGCATCGGGTCCCTCGGGCACGTTCTCGACAAAGGTGGTCTCGACCTTGTCGCCCAGCGCCTGGTCGACGGCCTTGCGCGCGACGTCGTGCTGGTAGGTCCAGCCGAAATCGCCGACCGGCCCGACATAGACGAAGCCGACCTTGATCCGGTCGGCGGCATAGGCGTAGCGCGCGACGAGCGGCAAGCTCGCCAGGATTGCGGTCCCCCTCAGGAATTCGCGTCTGATCATTCTCTGTCCTCCGTTGGCGACGGGAGAGCTCTCCCTGCGGCCCCCTGAGCAAATCCGTCCCGCGCAGGCCGCAGCCGCGGGCCGGTCGAACAGCGGCTAGTGATCCGGAACGAACGGCGTGCCGAGCGATCCCGGGCCGGCGCCGCGGCCGCGCGCGCGCGAGATGGCGACGAGCACCAGGATGGTGGCGAGATAGGGCAGCGACGACATGAGCTGCGACGGGATGCCGAGGCCGAAGCCCTGGGCGTGCAGCTGCAGGATGGTGACGGCGCCGAAGAGGTAGGCGCCGAGCGCCAGCCGCCAGGGGACCCATGACGAGAAGACGACCAGCGCCAGCGCGATCCAGCCGCGGCCCGCGGTCATCCCGCGCACCCAGAACGGCGTGTAGCCGAGCGACAGATAGGCCCCGGCAAGCCCGGCGCAGCCGCCGCCGAACAGGATCGCCACGAGGCGCACGCGCAGCACCTTGTGGCCGAGCGCATGCGCCGAGATCGGGTTGTCGCCGATGGCGCGCAGCATCAGCCCGGCGCGCGTGCGCCACAGGAACCAGGAGACGCCGAGCAGCAGCGCGAGGGAGGCGTAGACGAAGCCGTCCTGGCCGAAGAGCACGGGGCCGATGAACGGCAAGTCCGACAAGCCCCCGATATGCAGCTTCGGCGCGGGGTCGCGCTGCGTGCCGACGAAATCCGCGCCGATCAACCCGGAGAGCCCGAGCCCGAGGATGGTCAGCGCCAGGCCGGAGGCGACCTGATTGGCGGCGAAGCCCAGCGTCATCAGCGCGAAGACCGTGGCGAGCGCCGCGCCGGCGACGATGCCGGCGAGCGCGCCAAGGATCGTGCTGCCGGTGAGGACCGCCACGACGAAGCCGCAGGACGCGCCCATCACCATCATGCCTTCGACACCGAGGTTGAGCACGCCGGAGCGCTCGACCACGAGCTCGCCCAGCGCCGAGAGCAGCAGCGGCGTCGACGCGGTGATGACGGTGAGCAGGATCGCTTCAAGGAGCACTGTGCACTGCCTTGTGCCGAAGGCGGAACAGGTGGATGCGGTAGAGGATGAGCGTGTCGCAGGCGAGCACGCAGAACAGCAGCACGCCCTGCAGCACGATGGTGAGATCGAGCGGCACGCGCAGCGCGATCTGCGCCTGCTCGCCGCCGAGATAGGAGAGGGCGAGGACCAGCCCCGCCGCCAGGATTCCCACCGGATTGAGCCGCCCGAGAAAGGCGACGATGATGGCGGCGAAGCCGTAGCCGGGCGACAGGTTCGGCAGCAGCTGCCCGATCGGCCCCGCGACCTCGATGATGCCGGCAAGACCGGCGAGCGCGCCCGACACGGCAAAGGCGAGCAGGATGTCGCGGCGGTCGTCGAAGCCGGCGAAGCGCGCGGCGCGCGGCGCCATGCCGACGACGCGCAGCTCGAAACCGCGCAAGGTCGTGCCGAGGAAGACCACGGCGATCGCCACCACCAGCGGCGCCAGCACCACGCCGAGATGGAGACGCCCGCCCGCGAACAGCAGCGGCATCGTCGCCGCCGGCTCGAAGGTCACGGTCTGCGGGAAGTTGAAGCCGTGCGGATCGCGCCAGGGGCCGCGGACGAGATAGTCGAGCGCGAGCTGCGCGACATAGACCAGCATCAGGCTGGTGAGGATCTCGTTGGCGCCGAAGACCACGCGCAGCAGCGCCGGAACCAGCGCGTAGAGCAATCCGCCCAGCGCGCCGAGCAGCAGCATCCCCGGCAGCACCCACCACGCGCCCGTGGTGTGATAGGCGAGCGCGAACCAGCCGCCGAGCATGGCGCCGGCGAGATATTGCCCTTCGGCGCCGATGTTCCAGGTATTGGCGCGGAAGCAGATAGCGAGGCCGATGGCGATCATCACCAGCGGCGACGCCTTCACCGCCAGCTCCTGCAGGCTCCAGCCGGTGCCCAGCGGCTCGATGAAATAGACCGCGAGGCCGCGCAGCGGATTGACGCCGACGATCGCCAGCAGCAGCGCCGCGACGGCGACGGTGAGCGCCACCGCGATCACCGGCGAGGCCAGCATCATGGCGCGCGACGGCGCGCTCCGGCGCTCCAGCTCAATCAGCATCAACCGGCTCCAGCGCGCGATCGGGATGGGCGCCGCCCATCAACAGCCCGATGCGCTCGAGCGACAGCGAGCGCGCCGGATGCGCCTCGGAGAGGCGGCCATGCGAGATCACGGCGATGCGGTCGGCGATCTCCAGGATCTCGTCGAGATCCTGACTGATGACCAGCACCGCCGCGCCTTGTGCCGCGAGGTCGACCAGCGCCTGGCGGATCATCACCGCGGCGCCGACATCGACGCCCCAAGTCGGCTGGTTGACGACGAGCAGCAGCGGCTGCGCCAGGATCTCGCGGCCGACGACGAATTTCTGCAGATTGCCGCCGGAGAGGCTCCCCGCCTCGGGATCGCGCCCGCTCTTGCGCACGTCGAAGGCGGCGCAGATCTCGGCCGCCAGCCGCGCGGCGCGCCGGCGCAGCAGGAATCCCAACCGCGTCAGCCCGCCGGTGCTGTGCCGCGACAGCAGCACGTTGTCGGAGAGCGTGAGGCGCGGCACGGCGCCGTGCCCCAGCCGCTCCTCCGGCACGAAGGCGGCGCCCCGCCGGCGGCGCTCGGTGATGCCCCGCCGGCCGGTCGGCCGGCCGTCGATCAGCAGCGCGTCGGGGCGGCTCGCGCGCTCGCCCGAGAGCGCGGCGAAGAGCTCGCTCTGGCCGTTGCCCGCGACCCCGGCGACGGCGACGATCTCGCCGGCGCGCACCGCGAGCGAGATGTCGGCAAGCGCCATGCCGAGGACGCGATCGGGCGGCAAGGACAGGGAGCGCAGCTCGAGCCGCTTCTCGCCGGCGCGCGCTGGCCGGTGCTCGATCGTCTTGACGTCGGAGCCCACCATGAGACGGGCGAGGCTCGCCGCGGTCTCCGCCCGCGGCGCGACGCGCGCGACCACCCGTCCCTGGCGCAGCACGGTGGCGCGCTCGCACAGCCGGCGCACCTCCTCGAGCCGATGGGTGATGTAGAGGATTGCGCGCCCCTCGCCCGCCAGGCGCTCCAGCGTCTCGAACAACTGATCGGCCTCCTGCGGCGTCAGCACCGAGGTCGGCTCGTCCATGATGATGAGCTTAGGGTCCTGCAGCAGGCAGCGCACGATCTCGATGCGCTGGCGCTCGCCGACCGAGAGATCGTGGACGTAGCGGGCGGGATCGAGCGGCAGGCCGAAGGCGGCGGAGATCTCCTTGATGCGGGCGGCGATGGCGCGCAAGCTCTCGCGCGTCGGCAGGCCGAGCGCCACGTTCTCGGCGACGGTGAGCGCGTCGAATAGCGAGAAATGCTGGAACACCATGCCGATGCCGAGCGTGCGCGCCACCGCCGGCGAGGCGATCTCGACCTTGGCGCCCTGCCAGAAGATCTCGCCGTCATCGGGCTGCAAGGCGCCGTAGAGCACCTTGACCAGCGTCGACTTGCCGGCGCCGTTCTCGCCGAGCAGCGCGTGGATGGCGCCCGCCTCGACGGCGAGGTCGATGCGGTCGTTGGCGACGAGAGTGCCGAAGCGCTTGACGATGCCGCGCGCCTCGAGCACGCGCCGCCGCTCGCCCGGCGCCGGCGCCGCCTCAGCCATGGGCGCTCATCCCCGCAGGGGCGCACGCCGCCAGCGCGAGCTGCTCGCGGCGCAGCAGCAGGTCGACGGCGATGCCGGCGGCGATGGCGGCGGGCAGCTTGGAGCGCAGCGCCGTCATGCCGACGGGACAGATGAGGCGCCGCTCGGCCGCCTCGCCCAGCCCCACCTCGCGCAGCCGGCCGAGGAACCGCGCCCGCTTGGTCTTGCTGCCGATCACGCCGACATAAGGAAAGCGCCCGTCGCTCAGCGCCGCCGCGACGATGTCGAGGTCGAGCGCGTGGCTGTGCGTCATCACCAGGATGAACGCCCCGTCCGGCGCCGCTTCCAGCACCGCGGCAGGCTCGGCGGCGGCGAGCAGCGAGACGGCGCCGACGACGCGCTCGGGAAATGCCCCCGGCCGCGGATCGATCCAGGTGACGCGGAAGGGCAGCGGCGCCAGCGCCAGCGTCAGCGCCCGGCCGACATGGCCCGCGCCGAAGAGATGGAGCGCCGTCGCGGCATCCTCGAAGCGCTGCAGCAGCATGCCGCTTTTGGTCAACAGCACCGTGCCAGGACCGAGCGCGGCGATCTCCGCCGCATCGGCAAGGCGCCGCTCCGCCGGCCCATCGGCCACGCGGCGCGACGCGGTGACGAGCGGTCCCGCCGCCTCGCGCGCGGCGAGCGCGCGGGCAAACCCGAGATCGCCGGCGCCGATAAGCTCGAACGCGAGCGTGACGCGACCGCCGCAGCACTGGCCGAGCTCGGGGCCGAGCGCGAAGTCGCGCAGGATCACCCCCTCGCCGCCGCGGGCGAGCGCCGCCTGCGCGGCGCCGAGCGCCTGCCATTCGAGCGCGCCGCCGCCGATGGTGCCGGAGAAGGCGCCCGAGGGCAGCACGATCATCCGCGCGCCCGCCTCGCGCGGCGTTGAGCCCTGCGCCTCGACGACCGTCACCAGCGCCAGAAGGCGCTCGCTCTCGAGCAATTCGACGATCCTGCCCCATGCCCGCATCGCGCGCCGACCTCTCCCTAGCCCGCAATCGCCGCAATCATTCCGCCGCCGCCCGCGCCGTCGTCCGGCCGAGCCGTGCCCGCAGTTCCTCGACCGCCAGCAGCACGCGCTCGGGCGTTGCCGGCGCGTCGAGCAGCGGGCTCGCCTGGTACTCGCCCACGGCGGCGATGGCGTCCCTGAGCGCGTGGAAGACCGAGATCCCCAGCATCAGCGGCGGCTCGCCCACCGCCTTGGAGCGGTAGATCGAGGGCTCGCGGTTGCGCCCGCTGCGCAGCAGGGCGACGTGAAATTCCGCCGGCACGTCGCTGCAGGTCGGAATCTTGTAGGTCGACGGCGCATGCGTGGTGATCCGCCCGGCCGCGTCCCAGCACAGCTCCTCGCTGGTGAGCCAGCCCATGCCCTGGACGAAGCCGCCCTCGACCTGGCCGAGATCGATCGCCGGATTGAGCGAGGCGCCGCAATCATGCAGGATGTCGACGCGCCGCAGCTTGTACTCCCCCGTGAGCGTGTCGATCTCGACCTCGCTCACCGCCGCGCCATAGGCGAAATAATAGAACGGCCGGCCGCGATGCGTCTTGGCGTCGTACTGGATCTTGGGCGTGCGGTAGAAGCCGGTGGCGGAGAGCGAGACGCGGCTGCGATGGGCGTGCTTGGCGAGCTCGGCGAAGCTCAGCGAGCGCCGGCCCAGCCGCACCTTGCCCGTGGCGAAGACCACGTCCTGCGGCCTGCCGCGCCACAGCGACGCCGCGCAGCGCGCGAGCCGCGTCCTGATCTCGCGCGCCGCCGCCTGCGCCGCCTTGCCGTTGAGATCGCTGCCGGCCGAGGCGGCGGTGGGCGAGGTGTTCGGCACTTTCTCCGTCGTCGTGGCGGTGATCTTGACGCGCGCGATGTCGATGCCGAGCGCGTCGGCGACCACCTGCGCGACCTTGATGAACAGCCCCTGCCCCATCTCGGTGCCGCCGTGGTTGAGCTGGACGCTGCCGTCGGTATAGACATGGACCAGCGCTCCCGCCTGGTTCATCGAGGTGGCGGTAAACGAGATGCCGAACTTCACCGGCGTCAGCGCCAGGCCGCGCTTCAGCCAGGGGCTGGTGGCATTGAAGCGCGCGGCCGCCTCGCGCCGCGCCGCATAATCGGCGCTCTCCTCGAGCTCGGCGACGAGCGCGGCAATGACGTTGTCCTCGACCTTCATGTGATAGGGCGTGACGTTGCGGCGCTTGACGCCGTAGAAATTGCGCTTGCGCACCGCCAGCGGGTCGAGGCCGAGACAGCGCGCGATCTCGTCGACGACATGCTCGATCGCCATCATGCCCTGCGGGCCGCCGAAGCCGCGGAAGGCGGTGTTGGAGACGGTATGCGTCTTGCACCGATGCGAGGTGATGGTGACGTTGTCGAGATAATAGCAATTGTCGGCATGCATCATGGCGCGGTCGTTGACCGCGCCCGACAGGTCCGGCGAGATGCCGCAGCGCGAGGCGAGCATGAACTCGATGCCGCGGATGCGGCCCTCGGCGTCGAATCCGACATCGTAATCGGCGATGAAATCGTGGCGCTTGCCGGTGAGGATCATGTCGTCGTCGCGATCAAGCCGCAGCTTGACCGGGCGCCCGGTGCGCTGGGCGAGCAGCGCCGCCGTGCAGGCGATCGGCGCCGCCTGCGTCTCCTTGCCGCCGAAGCCGCCGCCCATGCGCCGCACCTGGGTGACCACGGCGCTGTCGGGAAGCCCCAGCACCCTGGCGACGAGATGCTGCACCTCGCTCGGATGCTGCGTCGAGCTCAGCACAAGCATGTCGCCGCCCTCGCGCGGCACCGCCATCGCCACCTGGCCCTCGAGATAGAAATGATCCTGGCCGCCGACGGCAAGCCGCCCCTTGAGACGATGGGGCGCGCGCGCCAGCGCCGCGCCGGCATCGCCGCGCCGCATGATCTGGGTCGGCAGCACGAAGGCTTGCTGCGCCAAAGCCGCCTCGATGCTGAGGATCGCCGGCAGCTCCTCGTAGTCGATCACCGCCTTGAAGGCGGCGGCGCGGGCGAGCTCGATGCTGTCGGCGGCGACGGCAAACAGCGATTGTCCCCAATACTCGACGACGCCGTCGGCGAAGACGAGATCGCCGGGCAGCACCGGCCCGATATCGTTGGCCGCCGGCAGGTCGCGCGCCGTCATCACCGCGGCGACGCCTGGTGCCGCGGCGACGGCGGCGACGTCGAGACGGGTGATGCGCGCATGCGCGCGCTCGCTCAAGCGGATATAGGCATGCAGCAGGTCGCGCGGCTCCGGCACATCGTCGATATAGAGCGCGGTGCCTGAGACGTGCTGTACCGCGCTGTCATGCGGCAGCGGCGCCGCCACCGCCGGTCGCTGGCGCGGGCGCCTCATGCGGAGATCCTCTCTTCGGCGAGCAGCCTGGTCGCGCCCGGCCGGCCCGCGGTCTCGAGCTGGAACTTGCGCAGCAGATTGCCCGCAACCAGCCGGCGGTAGCCGGCGCTGGCGCGCATGTCGGAGAGCGGCGTGAAGCAACCGTCGAGCACCGGCAGGACAGAGGCAATGGTCGCCTCCGTCCAGCGCCGGCCGATCAGCGCCTGCTCGCAGGCATGCGCGCGCTTCGGCGTTGCCGCCATGCCACCGTAGCACAGGCGGATGTCGGCGACCCGATCGTGCTCGAGCGCGAGCGAGAAGGCGCCGCATACCGCCGAGATGTCCTGGTCGAAGCGCTTCGAGATCTTGTAGGCGCGGAACCGGCGGTCGGGCGACGCAAGCGGCACGCGCACACGCTCGATGAACTCGCCGGCTCGCAACGCCGTCTTGCGGTAGTCGAGGAAGAATGCGTCGAGCGGCAGCTCGCGGCGACCGCCGCCGTGGCGCAGCACCAGGCTGGCGCCGAGCGCGATCAGCGCCGGCGGCATGTCGCCGATCGGCGAGGCGTTGCCGATATTGCCGCCGATGGTGCCGGCGTTGCGCACCTGGACGGAGCCGAGGCGCCGGATGAGCTCGCCGACATCGGGGTACTGCGCCGCCAGCACCGCCTGCGCGTCGGTATAGGTCGCCGCCGCGCCGATCTCGATATGCGTGTCGGTCACCGCGACCGCATCGAGCCCCTCGACACCGCCGACATAGATGAGCGTATCGAGCGCGCGATGCTGCTTCGTGACCCACAGCCCGATATCGGTGCCGCCGGCAAGCAGATGCGCCTCGGGATGGCGCGCGACCAGCTCCGCCAGCGCCTCGATGGTGCGCGGCGCGAAGAGACGGCGGCCCCTATGCTGCAGCATCAGCGTGTCGCGCCGTGCGATCGATCGCAGCAGCGCGACCGTCGCCGCCGCGCCGGAAGCCTGCCGGCTCTCGCCATAGGCATAGGCGCGCTGTGCTGCGGCGACGATCGGCCGATAACCGGTGCAGCGGCAGAGATTGCCGGCGAGCACGTCGTCGATGCGTCGGCGCTGCGGCAGCGTCTCGCTCTCGTAGAGTGCGAACAGCGACATGACGAAGCCGGGCGTGCAGAAGCCGCATTGCGAGGCGTGGCATTCGACCATCGCGCGCTGCACCGGATGCAGCGCGCCGTCGGCGGCGCGGAGACTCTCGACCGTCACCAGCGCCTTGCCGTCGAGCGCCGCCACGAACAGGATGCAGGCATTGACCGCGCGGTGGCGCAGGCCGTCGCCGGTGAGCTCGCTCAGCACCACCGTGCAGGCGCCGCAATCGCCCTCGGCGCAGCCTTCCTTGGTGCCGCAGCGCCGCTCGACGCCGCGGAGATAATTGAGCACGGTGAGCGTGGGATCGACTTGGCCGAGCTCCCGGAGCTGGCCGTCGAGCGCGAAGCGGATATGGTCGGTCATCGGCGTCGCCTAGGAGCCGCGATAGGTCGAGTAGGACCAGGGCGATACCAGTAGCGGCACGTGATAGCGCCCATCGGCCTCGGCGATGCCGAAGCGGAGCAGGACCTGATCGACGAAGGGCGGGTCGGGCAGGCTGGCGCCGGCGGCGCGGAAATAGTCGCCGGCGTGAAACACCAGCTCATAGACACCCGGAGGGACGGCGCCGTGCTCGCCCAACGGCGCGTCGCAGCGCCCGTCATGGTTCATCACGCACGCGGCCAGCAGCCGGCGCTCGCCGGCACCGACATAGAGCTCGACCCGCATCCCCGAGGCGGGGCGCCCCTGAGCCGTGTCGAGCACATGAGTGGTCAGCCGTGCCACCGGATGCGTCCTTCTGCGCCGCGCCGAGCCATCCCCGATCATGCGGCTCTGCGCGGCCGTTCCGGTCAATACTGCCGGACAAGCGCGCCCGGGAGCAAGCCGTACCGGATTTTGACCAGGATTGCATACAATCTGACCAGGGGTGAGGCGCCTTCCCTGCCGCCGGGGATCGCGCAGCGGCCGGGGCGATCGAAGCAATCGGCATGCCAGCGCCGTTCGATCGTCGTCGCCGGATCATTGGTCGGCGCGGGAGATCCCGGTATCATTCGGCGCGAGCGACAAGCGCGAGGGAGGCGCCATGTTCGGCATCGACGGCTTCGACCCCTGGATGGGCGTCGACGGCAAATACGAGGCGAGCAACCCGCGCGTGATGGTGGTTGGCGACATCCGCCTGGATGTGCCCTTGACCGATCGCGAATGCATCCTGCGCAAGATCGGCGGCGCCCCCGATCTCATCTTCACCAATTTCGAGCAAGCCGTGCTCGGCCTGCGCCATTGGGAGAACGACTTCCGCCGGCAGGTGCGGGCGTTCTGGGAGCGCACGGCCTTCTACAATTACAACGTCACGTACGTCTCGGGACCGGCCGGCGCGCCGCTCACCGCCAGGACGCGGTCGGATCCGCTGCATGCAAGGCTGCTGCGCGACATGCTGCGCCACGCCAAGCCCACGCATGTCATCGTCTGGGGCGACGCCAATTGGCAGGCGCTCGCGGTCGCCGATGCCGCCTGGGAGGCCGATCGGCCGATCCGTTGCGGCGAGATCGACGAGCCCTGTCGCCGCGTCGTGGTCGAGGGGCACCGCAGCTGCTTCACGCGCATCAGTCACCCCTCGGCAGGCTTCGCCTATGAGCGGTGGTCCCGCCTGCTCCAGCGCTTCCTGCAGCAGGCACCGTAAGAACCTACAGGGCATGTCCGGCGGGTGAGGGACAACCCGTTCGATCGCGGAGCGACCGAACGGGCTGCTTCCCCCGCAGGCGAGCGGAGAGGGCTCCGGCAGGCTGCGGTTTGCAAAACGGCAAAGGGCCCAGCAGCGCCGCGGCCGCCTCATCCTCTGCGCGGATGAGGCGGCCGAGCGTTACGTCATTCGGCCGGCGTCGCGCTGACGGCGTGATGGATCGGCATCGGCTTCGGCGCAACGGCGGCGAAGCGCGAGCAGAGGAGCAGCACCACCGCGACCCCGAGATAGCTCACCGCCACTGAAGGCGAGCTGCCGATGCTGATGGCTTCGCCATGGATGAAGCCGAAGAAGGTCAGCACCGCGCCGGTTGCGGCGAAGGCGGCGGATTTGATGAACTGCCCCTCGATGATGAAGACGGTGATGGCGCCGATCACCACGCCGGCGAGAATGGCGCCGCCGCCGAGGACTGCCAGCCCGTGATAGAGCACGCCCACCTGCGCCATCTTGTCGATGCCGACGGTGGCGGCGTTGGTTCCCGCAGCGCCGAGCGCGCCGTCGATCTGGATCTTTCCCCAGGCCGCGATCTGCGGAACCATGGCCAGGATGATCGCCGGGGCGTGGGATTTCGGCGTCTCCTGGAAGGCCTGCGAGCCGATCAGCATGCCGATATAAAGTAGGATCGGCAGGATGGCGACCAGCGGGATCAGCGCCGTCATCACCGCGATGATGCCGAACCAGGACAGTACGATCACCATGACGCCGGTGGCGGCGGAATAGCCGATGCGGCCGCCCATCGCCTTCCAGCCGGGATGACCGATATAGACGGCGTTGATGAAGGGATTGCCCATCAGGCAGCCGATCAGGCTGACAACGCCGTCGGCGGTCAGAACCTGCGTCGTCGGGAAGGAATCGCCGCCGGCGGCGGCGCTCTCGACATTGTCCATCGCCTCGACGAGGTCGTAG
>JBKQTR010000542.1:0-3579 GCA_052143095.1 Allostellaceae bacterium | reverse complement strand
TGGTCGACGAGGCCGGCGACGATCTCGAGCTGCCACGGGGTGAAGCCGGCAAGATGCGCGGCCAGGCGGAATTGCTCGACCAATACCACCGCGTCACGCGAGGGATCGTAGAGCAGCAGGCCCACTGCGCGGCCGCGCTCCACCACCTCGCGGCTGAGCTCGGCGCTCCAGCCGCCGGCGTAGAGGCGGTGGCGCAGGCGATAAACGCCGACGCGGAAGAAGCCCTGATAGGCGATCTCGCGGTCAAGAATCTGCAGCGCGTCCTCGCTCATGGCGGCGCGCGAAAGGAAACGGCCGTGCACAGCACGGCCGTAGTCTAGGCGGAAGGCTCTAGGCGGACAATCCGCCGGCCATTCAGGCGCCGAGACGCTCCCTTCTGAGGTCGCTGCCAAGCTCGACCGGCGCGCCGCTCGCATCCACGGCCAGCTGCTCGGCCAGCCGCAGGCGCATGGCGGCGACGCACAGCGCCAGCGGCGCGCTGGCGGCAGGCGCCGAGGAGGGGTAGGGGATCATCGCGTCGCTGGCGCGGTAGATCTCGCCGATCCAGCCGCCGAAGCCGCCGCGGCAGTCGCTGAGCTGGCTCAGGCGATGGATCGTCCAGCCCTCGGGCAGCAGCCGCATCGCCGCGTCGATCGAGCGGGTGTAGAGCGGCACGGGCTTCGCCGTGCCGAACAGACGCTGGATGGCGTAGTCGAGGTACTCGCTTCCCTCTTTGGCGCTCTGCAGCGTCGTCACGAGCTTTGCCAGATCCATCGCTGAACGACCTCATAGCGTTATAGCGTTTCGGGGATGACGAAATGCTACCGGACGATGGGATGCGGACGAGAGGGTCAAAAATGTGTCAGGCCCGCGGCCTGGTTGGATTGCCACCGAGTCGCGCGACCTCGGCGAGAGGCAGGCAGACGCGCATGAGCAGCCCGTTCGGCCGTTGATTCTCGGCATGGATGGTGCCGCCGAGCGCCTCGACGTTGCGCCGCGCGATCCACAGCCCGATGCCGAAATGCGTGTCATGGCTGTCGCTGCTGGGTGGCATGCGCTGCGAGAAGTAGCGATCGAAGATGCGCGAGAGGTTGTCCGGCGCGACGCCGGGACCGCTGTCGCCGATCAGCAGCTCGGCGACGCCGTTGCGCGGCTCCAGCCGGACGCCGACGCTCTCGCTCTCGGGCGAGAAGGAGACGGCGTTGTCGAGCAGGTTCTCGATCACCGTCTCGACCATTTCCTCATTGGCGTGGATGAGCACGCGCGGCGCGATATGGCCCTTGAGCGACAGCTTGCGCTCGACCAGCGCGCCGGCATGCGCCTGCAGCAGCCGGTCGAGCAGGCTCGACAGGTCGACATCGGTCCGCGGCATGTCCATGACATCGGCGGTGGCCTCGTCAAGCCGCCGCGCCGAGGCGACGAGGCCGTCGAGCTTGTCGAGCGAGGTCTCGATCAGCCCGACCGCGCGCAGGCCGCGCCGGTTGTCGGCGGCGATGGCGCGCCGCAGCGGCTCGAGCGACTGCCGGATGACGGCGATCGGCGTCTTGAAGGCGTGCGCGTTGTCCTCTGCCGCGCGGCGGATGTCGCTGGCCGAAGCGTCGAGCACCTCGACCATGTGGTCGAACTCTTCGGCGACATCGGCGAGCTCGGGGATGTCGTTCTGCGCGCGGAAGGAGCCGCCGCCGCCGCGCCGTTCGCGGATCGTGCGCGCGCGCTCGGCAAAGCGACCCAGGCCGCGCCGGACGCTCCAGAAGGTGGTGATGGTGAGCAGCACCATGGCGAGGTAGATCGCCGCGGCGATGCGCACCTCCGAGCTTTCCCAATAGGGGCGACCGAGGGTCGCGCCGGGCAGCGTGCCGGCATCCGAGGAGGTGACCACCACCCAGCAGCCGGCCGGCGTCTTCAGCGGCGTCACCGAGGTCACGACCTCCTCGGCGCCGCCCGGCGTGCTGTAGCGCAGCGCGAAGGGGAATTCGCCGTCGCAGCTGGCGGAGAGACGGTCGAGCACGCCTTGCTCGCGCAAGGTCTCGCGTTCGGCGTCGAGCTGCGCCGCCGAGACCGCGGGCCAGGAAGCGACGTAGAAGAAGCCGGCGGTGCCGGTGGGAGCGAAGAGCAACTTCAGGTTGGAGAAATCGTCGGCGAAGCGCGCGAGGTCGCGGCCGAGCTGCGGCAGCGCCGGGCGCTCGCCAGCCGACAGCAGCGGCGCCAGCGCCGCGGTGATGACATGGCCGTGCTCGCGCACGCTGCGCAGCAGCACCGCCTTCTCCGTCTCGTCGGCGGCGCGGAACTGGTCGTAGACGATGATCGGCACGGCGAGAAAAATGATCGCCAGCACCGCCGCCTTCGCCGTCAGCGAGCGATAGAAGCGCGGCCGCGGCCCGCCGGGCGGCGGCCGTGGGGCAGGGGTGAGCTGCTGCCGGCTAGGCGCCGGTAATCCAGCGGTAGCCAAATCCGGCATAGTTGTGGATCTGGTCGAAATCGGCATCGATGTCGCGGAATTTCTTGCGGATGCGCTTGATGAAGGTCCGGACGTTGGCGCGATAGCCCTCGGCGCCGTAGCCGGCGACGAAGTCCTTGCCGTGGACGAGATCGTAGATCTCGCGATATCCCACATCCTCGCCGACGCGCGAGGCGAGCAGCGCCACGATCTTGAACTCGGTGAGCGTCAGGTCGAGCGTCTGGCCGCTCCAGGCGGCGCGGTTGATGTCGAAGCGCAGCTCGAGCTGGGCGAGCGTGATGATGTCGCCGGCCGGGCGTTTGGCGCTGCCGGAGGGATCGACGACCGGGCGCATGCCTTCGGTGATGAGGTGAAGGCGCTTCAGCAGGATCGACAGCCGGCGCGATTTGTCGATGAAGTCGACCGCGCCCCCCTCGAGCGCCGCTTCCTCGTAGATGTCGTCGCTGAGCGCGGTGAGAAAGATCACCGGCGTCGTCGTGCCGGCGCGGCGCAGGCTGCGCAGCACCTCGAGGCCGTTCATCCCGGGCATGCGCCAATCAAGCAGGATGACGTCGGCGCCGCCGCCGTTCTGAAAATAATCCAGCGCCGGCTCGCCGCTGGCGAAGCTCTGTACGTCGAAGCCCTCGTCGAGCAGGTTGAGGCCGAGGGATTCCCGGAAGGAGTCGTCGTCGTCAACGAGAACGATCCGAACCGGCGTTAGAGTCGGCATGGGCCCGCCGCTCACTGACGAGGGCGTCGTAGCATCGCTGATCGGATCGCTCGGGTAGGTCATGGCTCCTGACTTCATAATGTAAGACCCGCATGGTTTGGCTCTGCAGATCGAGATAGAAATAGACATCCACGTCACAGCCGGTGTCGGCATACTGCCAGATCGTCGCCGGCGGCGAGTCCGCGAGCGTGCGGGGATCACCGAGAAGGTCGGCGACGTGCGGCTGATCGAGGCCGATCAGCCGGTCGAATCCGGCGACCCCGGCAGGCTCGCCCGGCCCGGCAGGCTCGCCGGGCCCGGTATCGTTCGCCGGCGGCGACAGCCGCGCCAAGCTCTGACCCGGCGGCGTCGGCTTGCGCGGCGGCGGCGGCGGCAAGGCCGAGACCGGCGCCGGCGCCGCAGTCTGGACCGGCGGCGCCGGCGCGGGTTGCGG
>JBKQTR010000541.1:0-3601 GCA_052143095.1 Allostellaceae bacterium | reverse complement strand
GGATCGAGCTCTTCCTGGCGCGCGACCTTGCGGAGAGCGAAGCGCGTCCGGAACCGGATGAGATTATCCGGGTCGAGCGGATGGATTTCGATGAAGCGCTCGCGATGGTCCGGCGCGGCGAGATAATCGACGCGAAGACGATTGCCGCCTTGCATCACACGCAGCAGATCCTGAAGTAGCGCCTGAACGTCCCAGGCAGCGACGCTTGGCCTACGGGCCGGGAGATCGTCATGCGCCAGCGCCACTGCTTCGACGCATGTACAACCAGCCAAAGAGACGGCTTCAGCCGCTACTCGATATTGACTTCATCAGGAAACAGGAACGTCGTGCTGCCATCGCCAAACTCGACCAGAAACATCCGCCGGTTCAGATTGTTTACTTCACGCAGGATTTTCGGCTTCTCGTTGAACCGCATATGACCTTGGCGGTCACGAACCGGCCTCAGGAGTAGACACTGGCGTCCGATAATTGGATCTGAATTTATGACTTCCATACTGTGCCCAACCTTCATCCCCCACACCCCTCAGGGTTTCTCTCGGCTTCAGTGAAGCCATTGTAGCAAATCCTGGGCCGCTGGATAAACCCACTATTTCACCTGTGCGCTGTTTGGTTAAGGCTCGGATCAGTCGGCCAAAAGGAGAAATTGTTTCGCCTGAACCATCGGATTTATTCTAGCCCGTCCGAAAGCGGTTGAATATGCGCCTGCTAAGGGCTAATCCGGTGTGTTAGATCGGTACGCATTTGGCGAAAAGATTGCGGCGGAAGGGTTTTTTCCCATGACGACAGTTTATCCCTTGGTGATGGGCCGCGAGGCCATGATTTCGACCGAGCATTATCTGTCGGCGTCGGCCGGCGCCCGGATCTTCGCCCGTGGCGGCAACGCGATCGATGCGGCGGTGGCCGCGACTTTCGTCGAGGGCGTTGTAAACCCCCATATGCATACGATCGGCGGCGAAGCACCGATGCTCATTTATGTGGCAGATGAGCGTCGTGTTGTCTCGATCAATGGCAACATGACCGCGCCGATGCGAGCTACGATCGAGCTATACCGTGCCAAAGGCCTCAAACTTGTGCCAGGAGAAGGATTGCTCGCCGCAGGCGTGCCCGCCGCCTTCGACGCGCTCGCTACCGCTCTCCAGCGCTTTGGCACGATGACGCTCGCGGCGGTCGTCGAACCCGTGCTACTGCTTTGCGAGGACGGGATGCCGATGCATCCGGGACTGAGCGGCCATGGCGAAACCCCCGAGGATCTCTCCGGGCTGATAGGGATGGCGTCGATTATCGCCAACCAGCACAAGTTCCGGGAGCGCTGGCCGACCAGCGCCGCGGTCTATCTACCGGGCGGCGAGGTCCCCAAGCCGGGCGAGATCATCAAGAATCCGGCCCTGGCCAACTTTTACCGCCGCCTGCTGGACGCCGAGAGCGCCGCGCACAACCGCGGACGCGAGGCCGCGATCGACGCCGCGCGCGACCGCTTCTATCGCGGCGATATCGCGCGCGAAATCGTCGCCTGGTCCGACGCCCACGGCGGCGTGCTCGAGGCGCGCGACCTCGCCAACTTCACGACCAGGCTCGAAGACGCGGTCACCGTCGACTATCGCGGTATCACCGTGCATAAGTGCCAGTCCTGGTCACAGGGTCCGGTCTTCCTGCAGCAGTTGCGCCTGCTCGAAGGCTACGATTTGCGCGCGATGGGACATAATTCAGCCGATTACGTCCATACGTTGGTTGAAGCCGCCAAGCTCGCCTTTGCCGACCGCGAGGCCTATTACGGCGATCCGGAGTTCACGCGGGTACCGCTCGACGGCCTGCTCGCACCGCGCTACGCCGACTTGCGCCGCGGGCTTATCGATCCGGCGCACGCCTCGCGCGATATGCGACCCGGCGATCCGGTCGCGATGCGGCCGTTGCTCGACCCGCCGGGCGCCGCGCCCCGGTCATGGGGACCGGGGACGATCCACGTCACCGCCGCCGACGGGCGCGGCAACATGGTCGCATGCACGGCCAGCGGTGGATGGATCCCGAGTTCACCGGTCGTGGAGTCGTTGGGCTTTCCGCTGGGGACCCGGCTGCAGACCTTCTACCTCGACGAGCATCACGCCAACGCGCTCAAGCCCGGCAAGCGCCCGCGCACGACCCTCACGCCGTCGCTCGCCACGCGTCGGGGCGAGCCCTTTCTCTCCTTCGGCACGCCGGGGGGCGATCAGCAGGATCAATGGACCCTGCAATTCTTTTTGAACCTGATCGAATTCGGCATGGACTTGCAGGAGGCGATCGAAGCGCCGCGCTTCTCGACCGCGCACTTCCCGTCGAGCTTCCACCCGCACGGGGCGCGGCCGGGGGTTTTGCGGATCGAGAATCGCGTCGCCGAGGCGACCCGCGCGGCGCTCGCGGCCCGCGGACACGAGGTCGAGACGCGCCCGGCGTGGTGCGAAGGGCATGTCCTCGGCATCAGTTTCGATCCGGTCCGCCGGCTCCTCTGCGGCGGCGCCGACCCGCGCGGACAGCTCGCGGTGGTGATGGCGGCCCAGGCTATCGGGTGGTAAAAATTAAAGACGACCGTGCCGGAGGCACGGAACAGGGGGCGGCGGAGTCTGCGACGCGCGGCCAAAATAAAAGATACTTAAGAAACTTTCACAATCGTTGTGGCGTTTGAGGCGGTACAGTGCACGATATGGGGATAGCGGTAAGTTTTGCGCGTGGCCGAGTCGCAGGTTTAGGGCCGCTTTCAGCTTCTGACGACCGGGCATGAAACCTGCTTTTGCGAGGTATCAATGACCAAGCCTGTAAACGAAACGATGCTTAGATTCGTTTCAATGACGAACAGAGGAAGCGGAGGAAGTTTATGCGCAAGACTTGGGTAGTAACGACCGGATTCGCACTCGCCCTATGCGCACTCGTCGCGGGATGCTCTGGCAGCCAACCCTTGTCGACCCGTGAAGAGGGTACGGGTATCGGCGCGGTGCTCGGCGCCGGCACGGGCGCCATAATCGGCGCGGCCGTTGGCCATCCGGGCGCAGGCGCCGCGATCGGTGGTGCGATGGGTGGCGTAGGCGGCTTTGCGGTTGGCAACTCGATGCAGAATCAGGAAAACGCCAATCAGCAGACGCAATCCCAGTTGCAGCAGCAACAGCAGGAAATTGAAAATCAGCGCCAGCAGATCGAACAGATGAAGAGCCAGCAGGAGACCGAATAGTACCGACGCGACCGCGAACTCCTTGCGGTCTTGTATTCACGTGACGTAGGCGCCCCCGACCGGCGCCTGCGTCGCGCGCTACGCTGGATGGCAAAGCTTGCACGGCCGCATCCCGGCCGCTGCCGCCCCCTTGGTATCAGGAAAGATCAGCATCCGGTCGATCCTGGCGCGTTTAGCCGCCGCACAGGTAGGACGGCAGAAAATTCGCGTCACCAGATGACCGTAGACCGTGCTCGCCGGAATCCGCCTTCCTCGATCGAACCCAAAGCCCTCCGCCCGCAGCAACTTGAGTTTGCGCTCGACCCCGCCCCCGTAGTTGCCGAGCGCGCCGTCGGACTTGATCACGCGATGGCACGGGACGTACACC
The DNA here is from genome assembly GCA_052143095.1 of Allostellaceae bacterium. Taxonomy (GTDB): domain Bacteria; phylum Pseudomonadota; class Alphaproteobacteria; order ATCC43930; family CGMCC-115725; genus DAHUYF01. The sequence goes on along the minus strand of JBKQTR010000541.1, from coordinate 38 downwards.
GCCAACGGGTTGGACGCGACCGTGTTGCCAATCGCGCG
>JBKQTR010000540.1:0-6027 GCA_052143095.1 Allostellaceae bacterium | reverse complement strand
GGATCAGAAGCCGGGCGGGTACCGGCGCTCATGTAGTTCCGACAGCACTACGCGATCGGCAAGGTTCGGATCTTTTGCGTTGATAGCGTGGCGCACCGAATCCTCGTAGTTCACGTCAGCGTAAGGGCTTACGATAATCTCATCGATCGCATCGCCGAGTACCCAATCCACATATATGTGCTCGGGCAATTCAGACACCGAAGCATCCTTAGCGACCAGTGCGTTGAAGTGCGCCTCATCGAACTTCAAGAGGCGCAGTTCGCTTTCGGCAGCGAAACCGTGGCGCTTATGCAGTAGCGGGTCCATCTCATCCGTAAACGCCGGCGCCTCATGATATCGGAGATATCTGATCGGACTAATGTAGAGATCGTGGGCCGCCACCGACGCCTCAAGACGAGCCAGGGTCGTTCGAAGAGCTACGCCCACCCCCCGGCAACCAACGTCGGCGCAGTGCAGCCGCCACAGCGCCTCGGACTCTTCGCCAGCCGACCAGCAGCTCGCGTGCGCCGAGCGAGTTCGCGCTCGTCGCAGTCGCGTTATTCGGTCCCATGGGTCCTCGTCTGGCGGCATTGATCTTGCCATGCCCGGGTAGTGGGCGGCAACGGAGTTCATCATCGCTCGCTGGGACGCGGCACCGATAAAAAGTAGGGTTTGGTCCTCAATCTGCTTTTTGGGTACAGACCCCTCAAAAGGATCTTGGAATTTATCTACGCGGGTTAGCCGAAGGTGCCGCGTTTTGATGGTTGCAATAACCGCGCTCAAGGACAGGTAGCGCCAGACGGGCGTATCGCCTGACTTTGGGGGTCTATGCTTGTAAGCTGGCACAGGTCCGACGTTCACACACAGCGGCCGTCCCCGCCAAACCGGCGACGCCGGCTCGATAAAGCCTCGGGTATCCCACATTCATGTCTCTACGAAACGGCCATTGCCCGAGAGTAGCGCTACGCTCTGGCCACGCACGCGTGCTGCCACAGCACCTCGGAGGAACCAAGATGCGCCTACTCGCATTGGCGGTTTTTATCGCATGCACGATCGCTTCTGGTGCAGGTGCCAACGTCGTCCGCAATGATGATGCAGAGCAAATTGGCTCGCTCATCGCGGAGGCCGGAGAACTCGGCAAGGAAATTCACGGAGCCGCGGTTGCGGCCACAAAATCAATAATTCTAAGTGGTTCCCCGAATGTTTCTGAAGCAATCAACTTAGACAGCTGCTTTTCAACTATGGGAAATGCGGTGTCCAATGCGATGTACACGCTGTTTTTTGCGCACCTAATATTGGAAATGTCGAGCGTGATGGTCGATGACCTGGACCAATCTACGTCGCTCGTCGCTGTCGAGGAGGCGCTTTCGACTATTCGAGACAGGATAAAGGAGCTACGGGCCGGCGCAAACGAGGCGGCCGGCTCATGCCGAAATAGTGTAGTGGTCAATACGAAGGCGCAGTCCGTACTGAATTTTGCTACAGTGATCGAGCTCGCGGCCGCGCCGATCTCCAAACGAGTGGCCGATGCCCAACACAAGAAAAAATGAGTTATCAGCGGGCGGGTGGTCTCTGCCCCGTGCCACGGCACATGGGACATTCGTATGTCCCCTGGTCCTGTTGCTTTTGAAGAACGCGATTTACGATGATCGGGACGGTCGGCGCTTTGGCGCGCCCCGTGCCGCCGCAGTTCTCACATTGCATGTTCCACTCCAAAAAAAGTGGGTCGATTATACCCAAAGTTTGCGCCCCCAAAGAAGCTGGGCCATTAGCTACTACAGCCGCGATCTCGCGGAGCGACGCTCAGTAGCCGATGAGCGGCTTCCCGAAACCCAATGGTAGTGAAGCACGGAGCGGCGTGCAACTACAAGTCCGCGTCCCCCATTTTGTTATCAGCAAGCACACCTGGCAGGGAGCGGGACCGCAATCATCCAGTTCCCGCTTTCATCTCCTCCGGCACGCCGAAGATATCAATGACTGAGCTTCAGGCGGCCCGCGCTCATGCTCGCGCGCTTCCGCGCCGACGGCCGGGCCGCCGTCCCTCACCGCGCCAGCGCGTGGATCACCACCCAGGCCAGAAACGTGGCGCCGCCTCCGGTGGCGAGGCCGAGCGCGACCACGGCGGCGTAGTGCCACCAGCTCGGGTACAAGCCGGGCTTGCCAACGGCCACGGTAGGGCTGTGCCGACGAATGTCACGGCCGGTGCCGCGGGTGTTTTGCTCTCTTGAGGATAGGGACAAGGGCGGCAGCGCCTCTCCGCGGAACAACCTAGAAGCGCATTGAAAACGCGCTTGAGCGCGTTTTAGTTCCTGAGTGAGCCGCCCAGCCAATGCCGGATAGGTGCGCGCGGCGGCCCATAGCCCCGGTCGGCACGACAGGGCGGTCGGGGCGATTCGGGCGCGATGCCGCACAAAAGTGCCAAGCAGCCATGCGCGCGAATCAGCAATGCGCGCGCATGGAGTGCTATCACGCCCCGGTGATCGCGAGTGATAGCGCCGTGACCGCTGTTTGATTGGATTTTTGTATTCGACGGGGCGCGCCATGGTGCAGCGCACATCTTAGGAGGCGCAGTCGTCGTTCATCCCCGCTGTGTTGCAATACCGTGGCATTCGAAATTGGCGCAACCCTTCGCGCCCCGCGCGGCGCAGCTTACCCGCCGTAAGTTGATGAGCAGGAGATCGATCAATGTCACGCCTAGTCACGAAAATTGTTGTGCCTTTATCGCTCGTTGCCGTGCTGGCGATGCCACTGGCGAGCCGGCCGGCGCTGGCACAAGCCACGGGCGCGGAGGGCGCAGTCCCGACCCCGACGCAGGAGGCCCTCTCGGCGAGGGAACTTGCCGTGGGCAATCCCAGCGTCCTTTCGAATACCGAATTCACCGTGAATCCGGATCTGCTCGGCGCGCACGGCTCGTTCGGCGGCGCCGTCGGGCCACTCGGCACCGGCACGGAGAACTTTCCGCCCGGGGCCAATGGCGCGGAGCCGCCAGGCTCGTCCGCCAACGGCAGTATGATGGGCGGCTTCGGCGGCTGAGCCGCTTGTCGCCTTCAAGCGAGGAGAAAGCCCCGCCACGGCGGGGCTTTTTCTTGCAGCGGCGCCGACGCTCCATGCCGCCACAACGCCGCGGCGGTAGAGGTTGGCCACCTCCGCCGGATAAAGACAAAGTCGGCAGAGGCGCGCTATCTGCCATCAGGGTTGAATTTTACCCTTGAATTTCACGCGCGCCCGCGTTGTATTAGTGGCACGCACCTTTCGCCGAAGGGGAGCGGCCAATGCAATATCAAAAGGCGTTGATCACCGGCGCAACCAGCGGTTTGAGTGCTGCCTTCGCGAGTATTCTCCCAGTGTCTATGAAGCTGCTGTTGAGCGCGAGAAGCGAAGAGCCTCTGCGCCGGGTCAAAGCGTGTCTGCCCGGCAACCGCCGCGTCGCATGCGTGGTCGCCGATCTCGCGACCGCTGACGGCCGTAACGCGGTGATTGCCCGCACAATTGAAGAGAAGATTGATCTTCTGATATGCGACGCCAGCATCGGCTGGGCCGACTTCCTGGACACGTCGCTCTCTGCCGCACGCGCTGCCGTGACCGTCAACATCCTCGCGGTCATGGAGCTCCTGCACGCTCTGCTGCCCGGCATGATTGCCAGGGCGCATCAGAGAAACCGCCGCGCCGGGGTTATCATCGCTTCCAGCATGGGCGCTTTCGTCACCGCGCCGGCCGAGCGCGCCTGCTATGCCACAAGCAAGATGCAGGTGCTGCGCCTTGCCAAGGCGCTGGCGAAGGAGCACCGCGCCGATTCTGTGGACGTGCTCGCGCTCTGTCCGACCTGGACGGATGCGGATTTCTCCACTCGCGCGGCGACGCCATCAGCGATGGAGGCAGAGGCGGTAGCGCAAGAGGCGATGACCGTGCTCGGCCGGCGGACGGTGCATCTGGGCGGCAAGCGCCCTTACCCGCAGGCCAAGTTGAAGGAAGAATTCGCAAGATAAAACACTGGTTCTTCCGGTTCATCTGCGCCATCGCCTTTGGGGCGATTGGCACGACCGCGCTTGAACGCGCCGGCGTCGACTAATTCCTCAGCACGAACGAGGCGCTGGTGCAGAAGTGTCGTGTATTGTGGCTGCCGTGGTCGCCTTGCTTGCCGATTTGGGGGAGTCGCGGGCGTGGCGCCGATCGAGACGCTCGCCGACGATGATGATGGAAGGTGGCCATGGCATACCGGTTTGGTCCGACCGTCATCTGCGCCTTGGCGCTCTTGACCGCCGCGCCGGCCCTGGCCGTTGGCAACCCGGCAAACCCGAGTGAGACCGACCGGTTTGCACAGCTGAGAAATCAGGGGGACCTCGAGAGCACGCGGCCGGGAAGCAAAGCCTTGGCGCAAGCTCTGGACCATCTTGAGCTCGCCATCGTCGACGCGAGGACAGCATCGGGCAGCGCCTTCAAGGCGTTCGCCGCCTTGGGCATAAGAACGTTCGACCCCGTGACAAGCCGGGTAAAGTCAGCCCGCGAGGTCCTCTATGAGATGTCCGAGCGTTTTGCCGCGACGCGGGATGACGCGACCAAAGGGGAGATTGCGCAAGTGATGCTCGGGCCCGGCTGGGCCGCGCTTATGCCCTATCTGAACAAGGGGCCGGCGGGCATCAAGGAACTCGAAGAAGGTCGAGAGTGACTTAGAGCCTGTTTCAGAACTGGAATGGGTCTGCGACATCGTCATTTTGCGTCGGGCTAGGAGCGAGGAGCGCAGCGATGCCTTGGCATCGTAAGCGACGAGCGACGACGCCCGGCGGCAAATGACGATGTCCCGCCGGGTTGCGCATGGATGGGGCGCTGCTGCGTCGCTCGGCCTTGACGATGCGTTGCATCGCCCGCGGCCTCGCTCCTAACATCGCCCCATCCGTGCGCAACGCAGACCCATCCCATTCCCCAGACAGGCTCCTCGGCGCGGCGATGCGCCGGCGGCTGGTGATCGTCGGCGCGGCGGCGTTGCTGCTGGCGCTCGGCCTCTGGGGGGTCGCGCGCTGGCTCGAGCCGGCCAACGATCCCGACCGCTACAGCGTCGTCGACGGCGACACGCTCGCCTGGCGGCCGCCGCAATGCCTGCTGTCGAGCCTCGGCATCGCCTGCATCGGCCAGCGCCTGCGGCTCTATGGTGTCGACGCCTTCGAGAGCAAGCAGACCTGCCGCGACGCGCGCGGCCAGATCTGGCGCTGCGGCGCGGTGGCGACGGCGCGCCTGCACCAGCTCGTCGACAGCGCCGATTTCGCCTGCCATGTCGATCACGAGTTCATCGACCGCCACGCGCGCGAATTCGCCGTCTGCACCGCCCACGGCGAGGATGTCGGCGCCGTGCTGGTGAGCGAGGGCCTCGCCTTCGCCTATGGCCGCGGCGCGCAATACCTGTCCTTCGAGGCGGAGGCCAAAGCCCAGCGCCGCGGCGCCTGGGCCGGCAGCTTCGTCCGCCCGCAATATTTCCGCGAAGGCGCCGACCAGTAGCGCTCCGGCTAAGGCGCGGCGACCAGCCGCGCGCGGCGCTGCATCAGGCCAAGCAGACCGGCGACGACGACGACCGCCGCCGCCAGCCCCGTCCAGGGCCGGTCGATCGCGAGGAGTGCGCAGGCGATCAGCGCCGCATCGCCGGCCAGCACCAGCCGCGCCACGGCGGCATGATCATCCCGCCCGCCGAGCGCGCGCTGATAGAAATGCTGGCGATGCGCTTGCCAGAAGCGCTCGCCGCGCAGGATGCGGCCAGCAAGCGTCAGGCTGGCATCGGCGAGATAATAGAGCGGCAGGATCAGCGCCGGCGCCCACAGCCCGCGCGCCGCCAGCGCCAGCAGCAGCGCGCCCAGCAGATAGCCCAGCGGCACGCTGCCGACATCGCCGAGGAAGATCTCCGCCGGGTGCCAGTTCCAGCGCAGGAATCCCAGCGCCCCGGCGGCGGCGCAGAGCGCCAGCCCGGCGCTGCCGTCGTCACCCGGCCCGGCCAGCGCCGCGACCAGCACCAGGCCGAGGCCGAGTGCCACGGTCTCGATGCCGGTGATGCCGTCGAGCCCG
>JBKQTR010000539.1:0-4978 GCA_052143095.1 Allostellaceae bacterium | reverse complement strand
CCCCGCGCAAGCGGGGACCCAGGGCGAGCGCCGCGCGGTTGCTCCTGGGCCCCGGCTTTCGCCGGGGCGACGGAGACGTTTCCACGGTTTCTTCTTCTCCGTGCTCTTGTTGATCCGCTTCGCGGCTCAACCTCCGTGGTCCATCTTGCTCCAAGGGCGACCATGCATCTCCTAGCCGCCCAGCCCGGAATCATCGCCGACGGCGCGGCCGCGGTCGAGCTCGGCCAGACGCCGGGCGAGATCGTCGTGCTCTCGGCGGCGGACAGCGAGATCGCCTGCCTCGCCGCGGCGCAGCGCCGCATCGCCGCGAGCGACCCCGCTTCGCCGAGCCTGCGCCTCGCCAGCCTGCTGGCGCTCGGCCACAATTATTCCGTCGACCGCTATGCCGAGAGCGTGCTGTCACAGACGCGGCTCATTGTCGTGCGCCTGCTCGGCGGCAGCGGCTATTGGCGCTACGGCGTCGAGCGCGTCGCCGATCTCGCGCGCGCGAAGGGCATCGCGCTGGCGCTGCTGCCCGGCGACGACCAGCCCGATGCCGAGCTGACGCAGCTCTCGACCGTGCCGGCGGACGCCGCGCATCGGCTCTGGCGCTACCTCGCCGAGGGCGGCGCCGGCAATGCCGCGGAGTTCCTGCGCTATGCCGCAAGCCTGATCGGCCGGCCTACGCAATGGCGGGAGCCGGCGCCGCTGCTGCGCGCCGGGCTCTACTGGCCGGGGCGCGAGGCGGTAAGCCTCGAGACGCTGCGCGCGGGATGGCGGGCGGATGCGCCGGTGGCGGCGATCGTCTTCTATCGCGCCCTGGTGCAGGCGGCGAACACCGCACCGGTCGATGCGCTGATCGATGCGCTGGCGGCGCGCGGCCTCAACCCGTTGCCGCTGTTTGCGGCGAGCCTTAGGGACCCGCAATCATCGGCGATCCTGGCGGCGGTGCTGGCCGAGGCGCCGCCCGACATCGTGCTCAACGGCACCGGCTTTGCCGTCTCGCCGCCGGGCGAGACGCATCGCCCGGGCCTGCTCGAGGCGTCGGATTGCCCGGTGCTGCAGGTGATCTTCGCCGGCGGCGAGGAAAGCGCCTGGCGGCGCGGCACGCGCGGCCTCGATGCCCGCGACATCGCCATGAACGTGGCGCTGCCCGAGATCGACGGCCGCATCATCACCCGCGCCGTCTCCTTCAAGGCGGCCTCGCGCCGCGATCCCCTCACCGAGACCGATCTCGTCGCCTATGCGCCGGTCGCCGACCGCATTGGCTTCGTCGCCGATCTCGCGCGCAACTGGGTGCGGCTGCGCCGGACGCCGGTCGCGGAGCGCCGCATCGCCCTGGTGCTGGCGAATTATCCCCAGCGCGACGGCCGCATCGGCAACGGCGTCGGCCTCGACACGCCGCAAGCCGTCATCGAGGTGCTGCGCGCGCTTGCCGCCGCAGGCTATCGCGTCGGTGAGATCCCGCGGGATGGCGACGCACTCATCGCGCAGCTGCGAGAAGGCCCGACTAATTCCGCCGCCGGCCGCCGCCGCCCCGCCGAGGAGAGCATCGCTTGCAGCGACTACGCCGCCTTTTTCGCGGCGCTGCCGCGCGCGGCGCAGGAGAAGGTCGAGCAGCGCTGGGGCGCGGTCGAGCGCGACGCCGCCTTCCGCGAGGGCCGGCTCGATTGCGGCAGAATCGCCGTCGCCGCGCTGCGCTTCGGCAATGTCGCGGTGGCGATCCAGCCGTCCCGCGGCTACGACATCGATCCCGCCGCGAGCTATCACGCGCCCGATCTCGCGCCGCCGCACGGCTATCTCGCCTTCTACGCCTGGCTTGCCTTGGGCCTGCGCGCCCAGGCGGTGGTGCATATGGGGAAGCACGGTAACCTCGAATGGCTGCCGGGCAAGGCGCTGGCGCTCTCCGCCGAGTGCTTCCCCGAGGCGGCGCTCGGGCCGTTGCCGCATCTCTACCCCTTCATCGTCAACGATCCCGGCGAAGGCACGCAGGCCAAGCGCCGCGCCCAAGCGGTGATCGTCGATCACCTGACGCCGCCGCTGACCCGCGCCGAGAGCTATGGCCGGCTCGCCGAGCTCGAGCGCCTGGTCGACGAGCATTACGCCGCCGCCGGCAGCGACCCGCGCCGCCTGGTGCTGTTGCGCGCCGAGATCCTGGAGCTGCTGCGCGCCACCGGGCTCGACCGCGATTGCGGCATCACCGCGGGCGCGAGCGAATCCCAAGCGCTCGGCAAGCTCGACGCCTTTCTCTGCGAGCTCAAGGAGATGCAGATTCGCGACGGTCTCCACATCTTCGGCCGCGCGCCGGAGGGCGAGCAGCTCACCGACCTGCTGGTCGCGCTGGCGCGGCTGCCGCGCGGGCCGGCGCCGGGACAGGCCTCGCTCATCCGCGCGCTTGCCGGCGATCTCGGCCTCGGCTTCGACCCGCTCGCCGCCGCGCTCGGCGAGGCCTGGACCGGCCCGCGTCCGGCGGCGCTTTCCGGCGGCGACCCCTGGCGCAGCGCCGGCGATACGGTGGAGCGCCTCGAGCTGCTGGCGCGCCGCCTGGTCGCCGGCGAGGCCGCGCCCGACCAGGGCTGGACGCGCACGCGCGCCGTGCTCGACGCCATCGCAACCGAGATGCGCCCGGCGGTCGAGGCCTGCGGCGCGGCCGAGCTCGAGGGGCTGCTGCGCGGCCTCGCCGGGCGCTTCGTCGCACCGGGCCCCTCGGGCGCGCCGACGCGCGGCCGGCCCGAGGTGCTGCCGACCGGCCGCAATTTCTACTCGATCGACACCCGCGCCGTGCCGACGCCGGCGGCCTGGCAGCTCGGCTGGAAATCGGCGCAGCTGCTGGTCGAGCGCCACGCGCAGGAGCAGGGGAGCTTTCCCCGACGGCTCGCGCTCTCCGCCTGGGGCACCTCCAACATGCGCACCGGCGGCGACGATGTGGCGCAGGCGCTGGCGCTGATGGGCGTGCGCCCGCAATGGGAGCCGAAAAGCGGCCGCGTCACCGGCTTCGAGATCCTGCCGGCGAGCTTGCTCGACCGGCCGCGAATCGACGTCACCTTGCGCGTCTCGGGCTTTTTCCGCGACGCCTTCCCCAACCTCATCGCGCTCATCGACAGCGCCGCGCGCGCGGTGGCCGCGCTCGACGAGCCCGCCGAGATCAACCCGCTCGCCGCCCGCGTCGCCGCCGACCGCGCGGCGCTCGAGGAGAGCGGCGTCGACACCGAGGCGGCGGCGCGCCGCGCCGGCTATCGCGTCTTCGGCTCCAAGCCCGGCGCCTATGGCGCGGGGCTGCAGGCGCTGATCGACGAGCGCGGGTGGCGCGACGAGCGCGACCTCGCCGAGGCCTATCTCGCGTGGGGCGGCTATGCCTATGGCGCCGGATCCGAGGGCGAAGCCGAGCCGGCGCTCTTCCGCGACCGCCTCGCCCGCATCGAGGCGGTGGTGCAGAACCAGGACAATCGCGAGCACGATCTCCTCGACAGCGACGACTACTACCAGTTCGAGGGCGGGCTTGCTGTCGCCGTGCGCCATCTCGCCGGCGCGCCGCCGGTGGTCTACCACAACGACCATTCGCGCCCGGAGCATCCGCGCATCCGCACATTGGAGGAGGAGGTCGGCCGCGTCGTCCACGCCCGGGTGGTCAATCCGAAATGGCTGAAGGGCGTGATGCGCCACGGCTACAAGGGCGGCTTCGAGATGGCGGCGACGGTCGATTACCTCTTCGCCTTTGCCGCCACTGCGCGCGCGGTGAAGGATCATCATTTCGACGCGGTGTTCGACGCCTATCTCGGCGATGCCGGGAGCCGCGGCTTTCTCGCAGCGCATAATCCCGACGCGCTGGTCGAGATCGCCGAGCGGCTCGGCGAGGCGATCGACCGCGGGCTGTGGCGGCCGAGGCGCAACAGCCTGCGCGACGAACTCAACACGTTGGCGGGGCGGCGATGAGCGACGCGAGCGACAGCGAGGCGGAGCTCAACCGCCGCCATGCCGAGAAGATGGCCAAGCGCAAGGCGGCGCGCGCCAGGATGCTCGCGACCAAGACCGAGGAGCGCGGGCTGGTCATCGTCCATACCGGCACCGGCAAGGGCAAATCCACCGCCGCCTTCGGCATGGTCATGCGCTGCCTCGGCCACGGCATGCGCGTCGGCATCGTGCAATTCATCAAGGGCGCCTGGGATACCGGCGAGCGCCACGTGCTCGAGCGCTTTCCCGAACTCGTCACCTGCCGCGCCATGGGCGAGGGCTTCACCTGGGACACGCAGGACCGCGCCCGCGACATCGCTGCCGCGCGCGCCGCCTGGGAAGCGGCCAAGGCGATGATCGCCGATCCCGCCTACCGTCTGGTGCTGCTCGACGAGCTCAACATCGTGCTGCGCTACGACTATCTCGACATCGCCGAGGTGGTCGAGTGCTTGCGAACGAAGCCGCGTGACCTGCATGTCGTCGTCACCGGCCGCAACGCCAAGCCGGAGCTGATCGAGATCGCCGATCTCGTCACCGAGATGACGTTGGTGAAGCATCCCTTCCGCGGCGGCGTCAAGGCGCAGGCGGGGATCGAGTTCTGAGATGCGTCGCCGCACCCCCGCCCTGATGCTGCAAGGCACCGGCTCCGATGTCGGCAAGTCGCTGCTGGTGGCGGGGCTTGCCCGCGCGCTGACGCGGCGCGGTCTCGCCGTGCGTCCGTTCAAGCCGCAGAACATGTCGAACAACGCCGCCGTGACCGCCGAGGGTGGCGAAATCGGCCGCGCCCAGGCGCTGCAGGCGCGCGCCTGCGGCGTGCCGCCATCGTCCGACATGAACCCGGTGCTGCTGAAGCCGCAATCGGAGCAGGCCGCGCAGGTGGTGGTGGAGGGACGCATCTTCGCCGCGGCGAGCGCCCGCGACTACCACGCGCTGAAGCCGCGGCTGCTGCCGCGCGTGCTGGCGAGCTTCGAGCGGCTGGCGGCGGCGGCCGACATCGTGCTGGTGGAAGGCGCCGGCAGCGCCGCCGAGGTCAATCTGCGCGCCGGCG
>JBKQTR010000538.1:0-22210 GCA_052143095.1 Allostellaceae bacterium | reverse complement strand
GAGACCACGAAGCATGCCAGGAGCTTCAGACCATCGATCATCCCGCAGCAGATTACCCGATCCGCGGCCGCAAGCCACTCCGGATGAAGTTCTCGGTAGGCACACCAGCAGGGTGCTGAGTAGCTTCAAGATGGCGACCATCCTGTCTCGAGATTAGCCCATCGATGTGCCAGCGCCAGCGAGGATGGTATTTTCGGTTAGGAGGCAGGCGGCGGCTTGGCCTGCAAGCGGCGTCGGGTGTGCTCATTCGGGCACGACCGATCGGGCGGATCGAATCACCGTTTCCGTAATATCGACCGAGCGGTCTCCTCAACCTGCTGCGGCAAAATTCCCAGCTCTCCAAGTCCGGGCAGCTGCGGCGAAGCCACGGTGTCAACCTGCATAAGCTCGATCTGATTTCGAGTAATGGGCGGGCGCGGTAAAATCTCCGCTGCGCGGGCAAGCGCGTACCAAACAGCAAGCGGGAATGGAAATAGGATGGGTTTGAGACCGACTTCTCTTGCAAGGCTTCGGAGTAGCTCTTGGTAAGTGTAGACGCGAGGGCCGCCGCACTCGAACACGATCGGATCCCGTCCGATCCGGTTCAATACCCGAGCAATCGCTTCGCCCACGTCGGCCACATGGGCCGGCTGCAATCTTGTCGCGCCTCGTCCAAACATCGGGTAGGCGGGCAGCCGCCGGAGCAGCTTGAGGATGACGGTAAGGAAGGCGTCATCCGGTGCGAACATAATCGCAGGTCGGATCAGGATCGCACCTGGAAAGGTGGCCTGGACGGCCAGTTCACCTTCGCCGCGGCTGCGGATGTAGGGTGATCCCGACGCAGCATCGGCACCTATTCCCGAAACGTGGGCAAGTTGCTCGACCCCAGCTCGGTGAGCTTCCATGGCCACGCGCCGGGCGCACGTCACGTGCACGGAGTGAAATGTCTCTTTGCCACGTTCGATATACAGGCTGACGGCATTCACCACGCCAAGAGCGCCGCTCATCGCATCGGCTATCGATCGTCCGTCGTGAACGTCGGCTCCGATCGATTGAAGTCGCGGATCATCGATACCGAACAGCGTCCGGCCCCGATCCGGATGCCTTGATGCGATCCGCACGGCGCACCCGTGCTCATGCAGACAGCGAACGATGCGTCGGCCAAGAAAACCGGTCGCGCCGAATACGGTAACAATGCGCAGCCCCATGATGTGACTCGTCCAACTCCGTACCTATTATAGTTGCCAGAAATGCAATTCGGTATGTTCATGTGCTCCATCGGATATTGTCCGCTGGGCAGCGAATGACTTCGGCACCGTCGTCTCCCGCGTCGACATCTTGCGGGCCGTCGCTCCCGGCGAAGCCTTCTCGAAGATCGGCTACGTGCGCCCCGGCGGCGAGATCCTGCTGCGCATCTCTGGCTGGCCGAAGGTCGAGCGCGTGCTATAGGCGATCGACGCCGTCGAACGCGCGGGCGTCGACCCGACCGATGCCTGTCCCGATCACCGGCGGCACGTCCAGAACCGACTCGCGGCCGGCGAGGAGGCTCATCTCCGCCGCATCGTCACAGCCTACGCCTCCTATTACAATGAGCTCCGGACTCACCTGTCGCTGAACAAAGACGCCCCAATCTATCGACCGACCCACCGGATCGGGCGGATCATTCCAGTGCCCATCCTCGGTGGCCTGCACCACCAATACTGTCGGATGTAGTTTCTGGTAGGGACAACCCGCTCAGGTAGCTCGTGAATGAGACCAATTCACGCAGCGCGAGGCGAATGGCCGATTGACGCGACCGCCGCAGTGCTAGCATCGATAGGATGGATCGTCGCGGTCGAGCTTCCGCAGCAGGGCGCGGAAACCAACCTCGCCGAAACTACGCTCGCCGACCCCTTGTGCGGTCGCGACCGTGGCGTCGATAACCTTCTGAGCGGGCATTGCGAGCGCGGAGCCGGCCTGCGCCGCGAGTTGGATCTCGCACGAACGCTCGAGGTAATGCATGAGGGTGAAGGCCTCGGCGATGGTGCGTCCGTGCGTGAGCGTGCCGTGGTTGCGCAAGAACATCATGCGCTTGTCGCCCAAATCGGCGACAAAGCTCTCCTGTTCTGCCAGCGGGAGCCCCGGCCCTTCGTAGGTGTGATAGGCGATCTTTCCGAAATATGTGATTGCAAACTGGTTGATCGGAAGTAATCCGTCCCGTTGGACTGAAACGGCAGTGCCGGCGATCGTGTGTAGATGCATAACGCAGTGCGCGTCGCTGATCGCCTCGTAGACGGTGCGGTGCACGATCCATCCGGCGGGATTCACGGCGCGGTTGGATCCCGACGTCACTTCCCCTGTGACGTCAACTTCCACCAGGTTGGATGCGGTCACCTCCTCGAACAGCATTCCGAACGGAATGAACAGGAATCGGTCCCTGGTTCCTGGCACGCGCGCCGAGAGATGCGTGAAAATCAGGTCATCCATATTACGGCCGGCGAAGATGCGGTAGCAGGCCGCGAGCTGCTCGCGGACCGTGCGAATCTCGGTTGCGGGTGGGTTGCAGCCGTCTGCCTTGGATACCTCATTGTGCGTCATAGCGCTCACCTCGAGCCGCTTCCGGTGGCTCCGCCGAAATAAAAGTTGAGCAACGCCTCGTTGACCTCCCTAGGTCGCTCGATCGGCGTCCAATGTCCGGTGCCGCCAAGAATCACCGTCTTCGCGCCTGCGATCCGCTGCGCCAGCCGTTTCACCGCCGCCGGAGGCCCGACGCCATCCTCGTCGCCCGTGATGAGAATCGTCGGGCATTTGATGCGGCCGAGCTCGGCGGCGCGCGCTGCAGCGAGCGCTTCGCACGTTTTGGCGTAACCTTCGGCGCTTTGACGCATCAGGAGCTCGCGCACCATCGCCGCCGCAGCAAGCCGCGAGGCCCTGGTCTCGGCCGAGGTCGAGAGCGGCAGCATGGTGTCGGCGATCGCCGCCATCCCGGTCTCGCGTGCTGCCGCGGCCCGATCGCGCAGCCCCTTTCGCGCGGGTTCCGGCGGTTCCGCTAATGGTCCGATGAGCGCCAGGCTGCTCACCCGGTCGGGGTAGCTCGACGCGAGGTGTTGGCAGACGATCGTCCCCATGGAGTGGCCGACAAGGTGGGCCGCCTTCACGGCAAGCGCATCGAGCAGCGCCACCATGTCAGCGACAAATTCTTCAATCGAGAGCGACCCGCTCGTCGGCGATCGGCCGGAGCCATCGAGATCCGGGCAGATGACCTTGAAGCTCCGGGCAAGCACGGCACGCTGCGCATACCAAGTGTTGCTGGTGCCACCGAGGCCGTGGACCATCAGCACCGCGTCGCCGTCACCTTGCTGCTCGACTTCCAACGTCTTGCCTCTGATTTTCATGCCTTTGCTCCCGCGTTCTTAGGCCGATGCACCTGCCGGTAGCTCATCGCTATTGAGGAGTGAAATGGCGGAGTTGTGCGCCAACCAGATCCGCTTCCGGCTGCCGTAAATCGTTCACGACATCGAAATGGTCCCGGTCCTCTTCCAACCTGACCTCAAGCGGATGGCCGAGCTTGCTCCAGCGGCTCGCCATGGCGACGACCTGGCGGTAGTACTCCTCGGACTCGTTGTCGCCAAGCACGATCATCAGCGGGGCGGCAACGGGATAGTGCTGCAGCAGCGGATCGTTTCGGTCGGAGACCTCTTTGCTCATGCCGAGCGCGTCGTTCAGATAGGAGAGCCGAATGGGCTCCATGTCGAACAACGCGCTGATCGCGCAGGCGCCCTTCACCAAGGTCTCCGGCAGTCCCGGCGCGAAACTCGGCCATTCGGTGGCGAGCAGCATGGTGGCGAGATGCCCGCCGGCGGAATGGCCGCCGACATAGATGCGCTCAGGATTGCCGCCGAACTCGCGCGCATGGCGCCAAAGCCAGGCGATCACCGCGCGGTTTTGGCGCACGATCTCGTCCATGCCGTGATGAGGCGCCAGGGCAAAGTTCGGCACGACCGTCATGACGCCGTTGGGAACCATGCCTTCGGCAATGAAGCTGTAGTCGCTCTTGTCCAGCGATTGCCAATAGCCGCCGTGGAGGAACACGTAGATCGGGGCGGCCGCGGGTTCGGCTGGAAAGATGTCGAGCCGCTCGCTCGGCTGCGACCCATAGGCAATGTCGGGCTTGACGGCGAGCTTGGCGCGTGTCTCGGCGCTCCAGGCCTGCCAAGCCGCGAAGACTTTCTTGTAGTGCGGGAACCGTCCGCGATTGTTGTATTGCCGATCCAGCTCCGCCCGGTCATAGCGGCGGTAGACCGGCGACCTGGTTTGGGAGTTGCTGGGCGCACTCGTCACTGGACGCCTCCATCCGTCAGGCGGCGCGTCAGCCGCGCGCCATTTTCCACCCTCTTCGCAAGATGCACAAAAAATGAGAACGTATGAAGTGCTATCTTGGGCTGGCGGGCATGTCGTGATCGGCGTCTCCGGGCGGCAGATTTCACCATATGTATCTGATAAATAGATGTTTTTTGTTTAGATGCGACGGTGTCGTGGATCGTTAATGGCCACGATTGGGTTCTTCGCGTTGCCCGCCGCGCACGCTTCTCTGCACACATGAGCAGCGGCGCCGACACGCGGTGCCCGGTTTCAATTGGCGCGCGGGCAACGTATATCATATCGCGACGTGCTGGATCGCCAGAGCGGCCGGTCCAGGTCGGGGATTGGGAGGACCATTCGTTGACGACAGCAATCGCTTCGGTGCACGGACGCCAGATTTTTGACTCGCGCGGTCGGCCCACGGTCGAGGTCGAGGTTAGGCTGGCGGACGGAACCAGCGGTCGCGCCGCGGTTCCGTCAGGCGCCTCGACCGGTCGCAATGAGGCGCATGAGCTGCGCGACGGCGATTCCGGCGCCTTCGAGGGGCGCGGCGTATCGCGGGCGGTCGCTCATGTCAACGGGGAACTCGGGCGGGCGATCGTCGGGCGGGACGCGCGGGATCAAGCGGCAATCGACGCTCTCTTGCGCCAAACCGACGGCACGCCAGATTGCCATCGGCTGGGCGCCAATGCGGTCCTGGGCACATCGCTCGCGACCTGCCGCGCCGCCGCGGATCATTGCCGACGGCCCCTCTATGCCCACATTGCCGATCTGAGCGGCGTGAGCGCGCCGGCGCTGCCGATGCCGATGGTGAACATCCTGAGCGGTGGCGCTCACGCGCGAAGCGGCATGGACCTCCAGGACTTTCTCGTGATCCCGGTCGCTGCGCGGACCTATAGCGAGTCGCTGCACATCGTTGCCGCCGTCCGCACGGCGGCAGAGCAGGTTATGGTGCGTCGCGGCTTGACCACGCTTCTCGCCGATGAGGGCGGTTTGAGCCCGGGATGCCGATCGGCGCGCGAGGCGTTGGACCTGCTTGTGGAGGCGATCGACCTGGCAGGCTTTGTGTCCGGCGAGGAGGTCGCGATTGCCCTCGACGTTGCCGCGAGTGAGCTCCTGGAAGCGCCCGGGCGTTATCGCTTCGAGCGCGAGGAGAAGACACGCAGTACGGGTGAGATGATCGACCTGATGGGCGAACTCGCCAGTGCCTATCCCATCCTGTCGATCGAAGATCCCCTCGATCAGGAAGATTGGAACGGCTGGAAGCGATTGACCGACCGACTCTCGGGCTTGCAGATCATCGGCGATGATCTCTTTGCGACCAATCCGGCGCGGATCGTATCGGGCATCAACCATGGTGCCGCGAACGCGGTATTGGTCAAGGTCAACCAGATCGGGACGCTCACCGCCGCGCTCGAAGCGATCAGCATTGCGCGCGCGGCTGGCTACCGCTGCGTCATTTCGGCGCGCTCAGGAGAGACCGAGGACCCCTTTATCGCGGATCTCGCCGTCGGCACCGCCAGCGGTCAGGTCAAGATCGGGTCATTTCGCAGCTCGGAACGGCTGAGCAAGTATAACCAGCTGCTACGTATTGAAGAGGCGCTTGACGGCCGCTTTGCCGGTCGCGCGGCACTCCCGCCCGGTCAGCATTCCGTCCGCTCGCGCGAGGCGGTATGAGGGCCAGAAACCGGGCGCTGCGGGCGAGCAATCCGACGATCAAGGAGATCGCAGCTCGACTTGGCGTATCGCACTCCACCGTGTCTCGCGCGCTCAACGATCACCACTACACGAGTCGCAAGACCAAGGAGTTGGTGCATGCGATGGCCAAGGAGCTTGGCTATATCGCCAATACCGCCGCGCGGGCGATGCGCCACGCGCGGAGCTCGATGGTCGGCTTGATCATTCCGGACGTTGAGAACGACTTTTATGCCGCGGTTGCCAAAGTGACGGCGGAGCAATGCGCGCGAGAAAATCTCCAGCTAGTACTGGCGGTGACCGAGGACGATGCGGACCTCGAGTATCGGCACGTCCGATCGCTGCGCGAGGCGCTTGCCGCCGGCGTCATCATCACGCCGACCGCCGCGTGCCAGCGGTCGACTGTCGATCTCCTTCGCGGCATGGTGAACATCCAGCTGCTGCGCGCGCATACTGCGCTCGAAAGCGATTTCGTCGGTCTCGACGAGACCGGCGGGATCTTGGCCGGGACGCGGCATCTGATTGAGCTTGGCCATCGCAAGCTGGCGTTTATCGGCGGCCCCAAGGGATTGAACACTACGGAAGAGCGCTACGCGGGCTTCTGCAGGGCGTTGGCCGCAGCGGGGCTCTCCGTTGACGCCGCGCCGGCAGATTTCGTCCTGCCGCGGCCGGCTTTTGGCGAGGAGGCAACGAAGCGGCTGTTGCGGCGCAAGTCGCGTCCGACGGCGCTGGTCATGGCCAGCCCGCAGTTGACCGTCGGCGCGTTGGAAGCGATCGACAAGGCCGCGCTCGCGCTGCCGCAGGACGTGTCGCTGCTGTCTTACGGCGATGCCCCTTGGTTTCGCTTCTGGAAGCCCGGCATCACGGCTGTGGCGTTGCCCGCCCGGGATGTTGCCACGACATGCGGGTCGCTGCTCTTCCGGCGGATGCGCGGCGACAATGCAGAGGCCGAGGAATCCCGTCCGCCCGCCCACGTGGCTCTCGGGACCCATCTCGTTGTCCGCGGAAGCACGGCGCCGCCCGGCCTCGCCGGATGAGCGTCGCTTCATCCGGACGAGACGTGAAGTGAAGGAGGGCGTCCAAATGACGCTCCCACGTGAAGTTTTGGCGCTTCTCGTTCGCTCGGGCCTGCTCGCGGAAGGCGAGGAACCGCCAGCCACGGCGCTCGCGGGCGGCGTTTCGTCGGATATTTGGCGCGTCGACCTCGCGGGCGGGCCGGTTTGCGTCAAGCGCGCGCTGCCAAGGCTCAAGGTCGTTGCCGATTGGCGCGCGCCGGTCGATCGAAATGCCTACGAGGTGGCGTGGCTCGAGATCGCGGGCTCTATCGTTCCCGAAGGGGTGCCGCGCGTGCTGGCGCGCGATCGCGTAGCGGGCTTGTTTGCGATGGAGTACCTCGACCCGGCGCGGTACCGCCTCTGGAAGGAAGTCCTTCGGCAGGGCGACGTCGACAGCCGGTCGGTCGAAGCGGTAGGTCAGCGCCTCGTGCGCATTCATGCCGCGACGGCGGGAGATGCGGTCATTGCCCGGCGCTTTGCCACGGACGCGGTCTTCTACGCAATTCGCCTAGAACCCTATCTTGCCGCAGCGGCACGCCGGCATCCGGACTTGGCGACTGTTCTCCTTGACCTCATGAACACCACCGCGCAGACCAAGCGAGCGCTGGTCCATGGCGATGTCAGCCCAAAGAATATTCTCCTCGGACCCGCGGGCCCGGTTTTCCTCGATGCGGAATGCGCCTGGTACGGCGATCCCGCCTTCGATCTCGCGTTCTGTCTCAATCATCTGCTCTTGAAATGCTTGTGGACGCCGGCGGCCGCGGCACGCTTTCTGGCGGCATTTGAGCTGCTCGCCGCGGCGTACCTGTCAGGGGTGACGTGGGAACCGCCGGGCGACGTCGAGGAGCGCGCCGCAAGGCTGCTGCCTGGGCTCTTACTCGCCCGCGTCGACGGCAAGTCGCCGGTCGAGTATATCGTTGACGAAGCTCGCAAGGATCGCGTCCGGCGCGTGGCCCGCGCCTTGCTGCAACGCCCTCCGACGCTGGAAGACATTCGCATGGCTTGGGCGGCCGAGCTTGCGCTCGAGACCCTGCCCTTCGGCGGGCATTGAAGGGGCAGCCGCATGCGCGTGTTGCTCCACTACGATGCCGGCCCGGCGCTGTGCCGACGTTTGGCGGAGAGCATGTGGGAAGGCCTGCACATCGACGTCTGCGGCGAGGCCGACCAATCGCGCTTCGAGGCGCTAATCGCGCAATGCGACGTGCTCTGGCATGTGCTCAAGCCAATCGACGCGGCGGATATCGCGCGAGCTCCGCGGCTCGCGCTCATTCAGAAGATCGGCGTCGGCGTCAATACCATCGATTGCGAGGCCGCCCGCCGGCGCGGCATTGCGGTTTGCAACATGCCCGGGACCAACAGCCAGGCCGTTGCCGAGATGACGCTCGCCCTGATGCTGTCGGTGCTGCGGCGGCTGCCGGCTTATGATGCCGCGAGCCGGGGCGGCCAAGGTTGGCGGGTCGCCCCGGATGCTCAGGACAAATTGGGCGAGATCGGCGGGAAAACCGTGGGACTGATTGGCGCCGGCATGGTGCCGCGCTTGCTCGCGCCCGTGCTTGCGGCGCTCGGGGCAACGGTCATCTATACGTCGCGCCGACCGAAGGCGGACTTTCCGGGCTTGTGGCGCGAGTTGCCGTCGCTGCTCGCGGAATCCGACATCATCTCGCTTCATGTTCCGCTGACCAATGAGACGATGCGCATGATCGATCGGGAGGCGATCGCCCGCGTGAAACCGGGCGCTATGCTCATCAACACGGCGCGGGGTGGCCTTGTCGATCAGGCCGCATTGATCGACGCCCTGAAGGAGGGTCGGTTGCGTGGCGCAGGTCTCGATGTCTTCGCCGAGGAGCCGATCCCAGCGGGCGATCCCGTCTTGACGCTCGACAAGGTCGTCGTGACCCCGCATGTGGCATGGCTGACGGCAGAAACCTGGGAGAGAAGCCTGGTGGTCGCGCTCGAGAACTGCCGGCGTTTGGCCCGAGGAGCAGTGCTGCTCAATCGCGTCGCGTAAGCGATCGCTCCCGAGCCCGGGCCAGCGGCCGCCCGGAGTCATCGAGCGGAGGGATGGCCGCAGCTAGTCTGCCGGCCAGAGCCGGTGTCGGCTGCTCCGCCGAGACGTCGCCATCGACCGTCCCATAGTATCGCGCGGCAAGATCGAGGACGGACGCGGCATCGTCGGGAACGAGCCGATGGAAGCGCAATCGCGTTTTGCCGCGAGCCGCCAGTACCACGTTACACGGCGTGGGACAGCCGTTGAGGCAATGAGCGCCAATGATCTTGTATTTGTCGGCAATTGCCGAGCGTTCGGCGAGCGTCTTGACAGCCTCGACAAGCATCATGCCACGCGTCTTTTCTCCCGGGGGAGGCAGCCGCTCGTAGCGCGGACAGGTGCGACAGACATAGAGGAGGTGCGGCCCATCCGAATCGTCGACTGTCATTGACCTGCAGCATCCTCCGCGCGTGGTCTTCGGCACCGACAAATGACTGCGTGTCCAATACCGCTTCCACACGATTGAGTATCACGGAGCCGGCCGGGCCGGTAGCCCGTAAACCACCGCGATGGCGCTCGGCGGTCTCGCGAGAGCATAGTGCCCGACGAGGTCGCGCCCCTACGGCAGGGTGCAGCCGGCATCGCTCCTGCCAATGCCGACGCAGTGTCGCGACAGTCGCGACCAATAAAATCCGGCGTGAGTACGAAATCTGAATCGACGTCGCGTCGGTCCGCGGGCTGCGGGTCCGACCATTCAAGCCCCAATTTCTCTTGGTATTCTCCGATCATCCGACAATATTGTCGTGCTGGTAGGTTCGTTCTTCGGCCTTAACCGCCTTATCTCAATAGAGAACACCGATAGGCAGCGTTTGATCTCAAGTGTGCTGCAAATAGCAGATGCATTCGGGGGCTATCATTTCCTACTTGAGAACGTTTGCATAGCCGCCGAAGGTGGTGGCGAAATTCCCCTCTTCACACCGGCATTCCGATCGGACATAGTAGTATTTGAGCTCGACTATAAGCTACCGAGTCCGGCAACGATCCGATCGACTCGACGAGAATTCAGCGGTCACGGGAGGAGATGCAAAATGCCGCGAACCCTTTTCACCAACGTTTCGATTTTCGACGGAAGCGGTCACACGGCCTTTCCTGGCGAAGTGCTGATCCATGGAAACCGCATCAAGACCGTGGCGAAGGGCAAGGATCAGATCGAACGCAGCCTTGCCGAGGAGGTCGTTGACGGCGGCGGGGCGACGTTGATGCCCGGCCTCACCGAGGCGCACGGGCACCTCTCCTACACCAACTGCGCGGCGCTCAAGGACATCGGCAACGTGCCCGCCGAGGAGCATATGCTTATCACGTCGTACAACGCCAAGCTGATGCTGGATTCCGGCTTCACGAGCGTGTATTCGGCCGCGTCCTCGAAGCCGCGGCTCGATATCGTCTTGCGGAACGAGATCAACGCCGGCCGGCTTCCGGGACCGCGCATGAAAGCAGCATCGCCCGAAATCACCGCCACCGGCGGTCTCGGCGATGAGCGCCAAATGCACATGCATCACACCGGCATCGAGATCATCGCCGATGGGCCGACCGAAGTCCGCCGTGCCACGCGCATGATGATCCGCGAGGGCGTGGATACGATCAAAGTCAACATATCGGGCGACAATTTCGTCCGGCCGCATTTCTCGGAGGCGCTCGCCTACACCGACGAGGAGGTCGCTGCCGCCGCGCAACAGGCGCATGAGTGGGGCGTGTGGCTGGCTTGCCATGCGCGCGCCTGCGCGGCCATCAAGATGGCGTTGCGTCACGGCTTCCGCGTCATCTATCACTGCGATTTCGCCGACGAGGAGTGCCTCGATCAGCTCGAGTCCAAGAAGAACGAAGTCTTCGTGGCTCCAGCGATCGGCATCGTCTACACCACCGCCTACGAGGCGGGTGCGTGGGGCATCACCAAGGAAGTCGCCGAGCACATGGGGATGTTCGCCTCTCTGGAGCGTAGCACCGAGGTCTACAAGAAGATGCGCAAGCGCGGCATCCGGGTCCTTCCTGGCGGCGACTACGGCTTCGCCTGGAACCCGATCGGCGCCAACGCCCGGGATTTCGAGCACTTCGTCAACCTGTTCGGCTACACGCCCGCCGAGACTCTGGTGGCAGCGACGAAGCTTGGTGGCGAGATCATGGGCATGGGCAATGAACTCGGCCAAGTGGAGGACGGCTATCTCGCGGACCTCATCATGGTCGATGGCGATCCCGTGAAGGACATTACGCTCTTCCAGGATCGCGACAACCTTTTGATGGTCATGAAGGACGGCGCCTATCACAAGTCGCCGCTGCCGCGCGGCAGGAAGCAGTCGAAGGTCGCGGCCGAGTAACCCGCGCGTCGCTCTGCCGTCCGATGCTGCGCGTCCGGGAACGCTCCGCGCGGCGGAGGTGTGGAGGTGTGCGCTTGATGTAGCTGCGGCGCCTAGGCCGCCAAAAACACGCGAACACGAAGAAGGGGAGGAAAGTTATGCTCTATGGACCTCGTGGGCGCAGCATATCGCGTCGCACAATACTGAAGGCTGGTGCCTCGGGCTTGGCAATAACCTCCGCGGTCGGGATCGCGCCGCGCTACCTCGTGCGCCCGGCGCATGCCGCCGATCTTGCGCCCGGCATGACCGGCGGTCCGACGGGCTTCCCGGGCGCCGAGCGCTATCAATACAATGAAGGCATGTCCGAAGGCCGTGCCATCGAAGGCATCAAGAAGCTCAAGGCTGCGGGGAAGGCGCCGGACAAGCTGATCTTCCTGATCGGCGATGGGGCCATGGGTCAAGTCAACAAGCCATACCCGCCGACCGGCCCCTCCGTGCAGGAGGTGTGGGAGAAGGAGACCGGCATCAAGATCGAGCTGGTCGGGGTTTCGCCCGAGGAGAATTATCCGCGCGTGATGCAGGACATCACGACGAAATCCGGCGCATACGACATCTACACCAGCTTCTTCAACGAGATCGGCGACCTCGTCGAAAGCAACGGCGTCATCGACCTCGATGAGTATGTCGCGAAGTACAAGCCGGACTGGCTCGACCCGCAGCGCGGCGCACCGACCAAGGAGATCTACAACTTTGCCTACACATATAACAAGAAAGTCTACATCGTTTCGCTCGACGGCGATTTTCAAGTATGGGTCTACCGGAAGGACCTCTTCGAAGATCCGGAGAACAAGAAGCAATATGAGGACCGCTTCAAGACGCCGCTGCGCAAACCGCCGACCTGGACCGAGGTCGACCAGATTTCGCAGTTCTTCAAGGAGAAAGGGTTCAACGGCCATACCAATCTGCTGTCGCCGTTCTGGGGTACCAGCACATGGTTCAACCGCTACGTCAGTTACGGCGATCCGAACTATTATCCGTTCGATGAGAGCGGCAACCCGCTGATCAACAGCGAACTCGGCGTCAAAGCGGCCGCGGCTCACGTAAAGAGCCGAGAATGGTCATCGAAGGATATTTTGAATTGGACTTACGCCGAAGCGTACGGGTCGATGGGCGACGGCACGGGCGTGATGATGTGTACGTTCAGCAACTTGCCCAAATTCATGGACAGGAAAAATCCCGACGGCACCCCTGCGACCAAGGCCACTGGGAAGTTCAACAGCTTCATTCCGCCCGGAACGCTGCACGGCAACGACCTGATCCGCCGCTCATGCCTCTACCTCAACACCTCGGCGACGGTCTCCTCGCAGAGCAAGCACCCCGAGGCAGCCTATCTCTTCCTGCAGTGGCTGAGCTCGACACGTGTCTTCACGTGGATGTCTGCTAATCCCGGCGGCTACTACGACCCGTGGCAGCTGGCAAATCTCTCCGATCCGCTGGTGATCGAGACCTACCACGACTATCACGTGCCGATCATTCGCGAAACCATCATCCGCTCTGCGCCGACGATGAACTTCCCCGGAACGCGCGCGATGTACGACGCACTCGATAAGAATCTGATAGCTGCAATGACTGGAGGCAAGGGAGTCAAGGAGGCGATGGACGATGCGGCGGCGGAGTGGACTAAGATCATCAAGCGAAAGGGCGAGAAGAAGATGCTGGATCAGATTAATGCCGCCCGCGCTGGCTTCCCCAAGATCGTTGACAAGATGCCCGCTTGAACGGCGCGGCTTCTCGGTTCCGCGATATCGGCGGATTTTGCCGGCGGCGCTCGCCAGAACGCCGCCGGCATCGTGCCGCTTGCACGGCGCCAAGGCCGCGGTCGAGTCGTCCAGGCATGGCAGCAACGGGTGCGGCGCATGAGCTGGCGCAATTGGGCTCTCATCGCCGGGCGCTACGTCCTGGTCCTCCTCGCCTGTGCCGTGGCACTCGTTCCAGTGGTGTGGATGGGTACCATGGCCTTCAAGCCGGCCCCGGAATGGACGTCCGGCATCGGCCAACTTTCCTGGCTGCCCAAGGAGCCGACGCTCGACAACTTCCGCTTTATCTTCACCGGCAGGGCGGCGAAGCTTCTGGTCGCCATCGACCGCACGGCCGTGGGGCCGACGATCGCCAGTCTGGTGTGCAGCGTGCTCGGCACGGTGATCGCCGTCGTCGTCGGCACGCTCGCCGCCTATGGGGTCTCCCGCTACAAGGTCGGGCAGAACCTGCCGCTGTCGATCCTTCAGCTCCGCCTCTTCCCGCCGCTTGCTGTCATGATTCCGGTGATGATCATGTGGGCGTATCTGGGGCTCATCGACACATGGTGGGGGCTGTCGCTCATCTACGGCATTGTCACCTTGCCTTTCTCCTTCTGGCTCATGATGACGTTCTTCGATGAAGTGCCGAGGGAAATCGAGGAAGCAGCGCTGGTCGAAGGCTGCACGCCCTGGCGGGTCTTCAGGCGCGTAACGCTTCCCCTCGTGAAGGCGCCGCTCGCCACCACGGTTCTCTTCGTCTTCATCCTCAATTGGTCCGACTACGCGATCGCGCTGCTGCTGACGCGGAAGGATTGGATCACCATACCCGTGTTCATGAACGCACTATCCACCGCGATGACCGGGCAGATGTACGGGGCGAAGGCGGCGCTGGGTCTGATCGCCGCGATCCCGCCGATCGTGCTCGGCATTCTCATCCAGAAGCACTTGGTGCGCGGCCTCACCTTCGGAGCGCTGAAGCAATGAAGGCGACGTCGGTCGGGCAAACGATCGGAGTCCTGTCGCGCGCCCCGACGGCGAGGAGCCTCGCCGAGCAGGGGCGCCGGCTCGGCGTGCTCATGACACTGCCGGCCCAGCTCCTGTTGCTGTTCATCGTGCTCTTCCCGCTTTTCATGCAGATCTACATCAGCCTGACCTATTGGAGCCCGACCGATGGGTTCGACTGGATCTACGCCTATCGCTCGGCAAATTGGTTCGACAACTACGTCAGCTTCTTCACGGACGACGAGCTGCTGAGCTCGGTGCTGCGCACGCTCGGCATCATGGCGGTGGCGGTACCGCTCGAGTTCCTGTTCGGTTTCGGACTGGCGATTCTGTTCGTCGACAGCTTCCCGGGGCGGCGCCTCTTCTACTCGATCATGCTGACGCCGATGATGGTCGTTCCCGCCGTCGCGGGGTACATGTTCTTCATGCTGTTTCAGAGCAACGGACCGGCGAACCAGATCCTCTCGGTGCTGACGGCATCGCGCGTCGACTGGGTCTGGCTCAGCGTGCCCGACCTTGCCTTCATTGCCGTGATCGCCGTCGACGTCTGGCAATGGACGCCCCTCATGTTCTTGATCCTTCTGGCGGGCATTCTCGCCGTGCCGGAAGACCAGTTGACAGCGGCGATGATGCTGGGGGCCAGCTGGCCACAGCGCTTCCGCCGGATCATCCTGCCGCGCATGAAGACGGTGATCGCCATCGCGCTCGTCTTGCGCCTCGTCGAGGCGTTCAAGCTGTTCGACGTGATGTTCGTCATGACGCGCGGCGGCCCTGGGACGGCCACAGAGACGATCTCGTATTACATTTACAAGAAAACGTTCAACGATCTCGAATGGTCGTATGTGGCGGCCATCGGCCTCACCATCCTCGTCATCCTCAGCGTGCTCGCCGTCTTGGGCATGCGCCTGATGAGCCGAGGCGAAACCGAGACGCAAGGCGAACCCCGCGCCGCCGGCATCGGTACGGGAAGCGATTAGCGCGGGACGCGCAGGGAGGGAGCGGTGGCGGCACCGAAGATCGAACTGGTCTGCGATGCGAGGAACGAGCTGGGCGAGGGTCCGCTGTGGGATCCCGAAGATCAGTTGCTTTACTGGATCGACAGCAAGGGTCCGACGGTGAACCGCTACGACCCGCGGAACGGGTCGGTGCGCAGCTGGACGGTTTCGTCCGACATCGGATCCATGGCCTTGCGGGAGCAGGGCGGGGCGATCCTCGCCTTGCGCAACGGCATCTATGCGTTCGACTTCGGCACGGGCGAGGCTGAACTGATGGTCCCGGTTGAGCCAGAGAATCCCCGCACTCGCCTCAACGACGGCAAGGTCGATCGTCGCGGGCGCTTTTTCGTCGGCGGTATGGATGAGGAGGAGACCGGGCGCATGGCCGGCCTCTATCGCTTCGACCCCGACCACACGCTCACGAAAGTGGATGGCGAAATCGTCTGCTCGAACATGCCATGCTGGAGTCCGGACGACCGGACCTTCTATTTCGCGGAAACGTGGGAATCCATCTTCGCCTACGACTACGATGTCGAGTCCGGGGCAATCTCGAACCGGCGCGTTCTCGTCGACATGCGGCAGAACCCCAGCGGCGCCGACGGCGGCACGGTCGACGCCGAGGGCTTCCTCTGGAATGCGGAAGTCATCTCTGGCAGACTGGTTCGATATGCGCCTGACGGCACCGTCGATCGGTCGATCGACTTTCCGGTGAAGAACCTCACGAGCGTGATGTTTGGCGGACCAAATCTCGACGTGCTCTACGTCACCAGCATGCGGCGCATCGCCCATCCGCTGAACGGCAAGTTCGAGCGTCCCACCACGCCGGAGCCTCTTGCTGGCGCGCTTTGGCGGGTGACCGGCCTCGGCGCTCGGGGCCTGCCCGAGCCGCGCTATGCCGGCTGACGAGGTGGAGCCGCGGATGACCCGGCGCACGGAGCGGGTTGCGGCGATATCGAGCTGGATCGACCATGGCCGCGATTGAACTGGTCGGACTCACCAAGACCTTCGGCCCTGTGACCGCGGTTGATCGGTTCGATCTCGCGATCAACGACAAGGAGTTTGTGGCAATGCTCGGGCCGTCGGGCTGCGGTAAGACGACGACGATGAACATGATATCGGGGGTGATGAGCCCGACGCGCGGGGAGATACGGCTTGACGGGCGCGAGATCAGCCGTGTCCCGCCCGGTCGGCGCGGAATTGGCTTCGTGTTCCAGAACTATGCGATCTTTACGCACATGACCGTCCGCAAGAATTTGGCATTTGGTCTGGAAATCCGGCGACGGTCGGCGGCGGAGATCGTCTCCCGGGTCGACGAGATGGCGGCGCTCATGCGGCTTTCGGGAAAGCTCGATCAGCCGGCCGGCCGGCTCAACGTCAACGAATTGCAACGCCTGGCGATCGGCCGCTCGGCGATCGTCAAGCCGGAAATCTTTCTGCTGGACGAGCCGCTGAGCAACCTGGACGCGGCGTTCCGCGCGGAAATGCGCACGGAGCTCAAGCATCTCCAGCATGAGATCAAGCAGACCATGGTGTACGTCACGCATGATCAGCTCGAGGCGATGAGCATGGCGGACCGCATCGCCGTGATGGATGCCGGGGTGCTCCAGCAGTATGGGACGCCGCTCGAAATCTACAACAGCCCCGACAACGTGTTCGTCGCCCGCTTCATCGGCAGTCCGAGTATGAATTTGCTGCCCTGTCGGCTCCGGGAGGAGGACGGCAATCCGGCGCTCGACTTCGGACCGGCCGGTGTCATGGCGGTAAAGGATCGGCAGCTCGCAGCCCAGCTGAGCCGCCTCAGGGCACGTGATCTCGTGTTCGGCGTCCGCCCCGAAAACCTGGTCCTCGGAGGAGCCAAGGCCGACGCTTCGGAACTGGAGATGATGGTGAGCTTTGTCGAGCGCGTCGGGGCGCGAACCATCGTCCACCTTGAACGCGGCGGCCTCGTTGTCAAGGCCTCCGAAAAGAACGGGTTCCAGGCCGAAATTGGGGCACCAATGAAGGCGGCAATACCGGGTGGAGCTTCCGTGCTGTTTGATGCTGTGACGCAACGCCGTCTGCGGGACTAGGACCTCCGACGTGGCCAAATTGGAGCTGATCTCCGTCACCAAGTGCTATAGGCACGTTGTGGCCGTTGAGGACGTCGACCTCACCGTGGAGGATAATGAACTGTTCTGCCTATTCGGTCCCCCGGGCTGCGGCAAGACGACGATCCTGCGGCTGCTGCTCGGCCTGGAAGCGCCGGATCGCGGCGAGATTCGCATCGGCGGGCGGGACGTCACGCGGCTGCCGCCAGCGGACCGCGATCTCGCGATGGTCTTTCAAAATCTGGCGCTGTTCCCGCACATGAGCGTGCGGGAGAATCTGGCATTCCCGCTGGTCGAGCGTCGCGTGGAGCCGAGACGGATCGAGGCAAAGGTGGCGGAGGTTGCCGAGACCCTTCACATCACGCATCTCTTGCACAAGCCGCCCGCGCAGCTTTCGGGTGGCGAGCGGCAGCGCGTCGCGATCGGGCGCGCCCTGGTGCGAGAGCCGAACGCCTACCTGATGGACGAGCCGATCTCGGCACTCGACGCCAGGCTCCGCGAGGAGATGCGCGTCGAGCTGAACCGGCTACAGCGGCAGCTGAAGCATACTTTCGTTCACGTCACGCACGACCAGGAGGAGGCGATGGCGGTCGCCGACCGCCTGTGCATTATGAAGCAGGGCCGCATCGTCCAGGTCGGAACTCCCCTCGAGGTCTACAATTCGCCGAACGACCGCTACGTGGCGCGCCAGCTAGGATCGCCGCCGATGAACTTCCTGGAAGGCCGGATCGCGCCGGCTGAGGGCGGGTTCGTCGCGAACGACATGGCGTTTTCCGCGCCAGTCTCGACCGCGCATCTCGCCGAAGGCGCTGCTTGGCTCGGCGTAAGGCCGGAGGACATCGCGATATCAATCGAGGCGAATGGCTCGGCGGCGATCCCGGCGTCGATCTACGAGATCGAGCCCTTGGGCGCCATGACGATCGTCGATGTCAAGATCGGCGACCACATCCTCAAGGTGCAGGCGCCGGGCCAACCACAATACGACCCGGGCGCGAGCGTGTTCCTCGCCTTCGATCCGCCGAAATGCCACATCTTCGATGCCGTCACGGACCGGCGGCTGACGACCGGCTTTCGCGCTTAACGTCGGCCGCCGTCGCCGCCGCGCTCCCTCGGCTCGTCCCTAGTCTGCGGCCGCCTTGCCGGACGCCTGCAGCGCCCGCCAGATCCTGTCCGGTCGCAGCGGGAGCTCGTCGATCTCGATCCCGAAAGGCGTGAGCGCGTCGCAAACGGCGTTGGTCATCGCACCTGGTACCGCCCCGGGGATGCCCTCACCGAGCCCGCGGGTGCCCAGCGGTGTGTGCGGGCAGGGCGTGCCGGCTTCGTGGTGGACTTCGACCGACGGCACGTCTGCGGCCGTCGCGAGCTTGTAGTTCTCAAAACTGCTGGTCAGCTGCTGGCCATGCTCATCGTAGACGAATTGCTCGAAGAGGCAGTTCGAGATCCCCTGGACGACCCCGCCTTGGACCTGCGCTTCGACGATCTGGGGATTGATCACCGTGCCGACATCTTCCGACGTGACGTACCGCGTTATCTTGAATTGCCCGGTCTTCACGTCGACCTCGACAAAGGCCGCATGCGCGCTGAAGCAGATCATGGGGGCGTCCGCCTCGAAGAAGGCGGTGTGCTCGAGGCCGCCGGTCTCGCCCTGCGGCAGATTCAACGGCGCCATAATGATGCGTTCGACCATCTCGCGGAAAGTCTTGCGCACGTTGTTGTTCTTGGCGAAGACGATCTGCCCGTCGGCAAAGATGAAGTCATCCGGATCGGCGTCGAGATTGAGGTCGTGCGTCATGATCCGCGCGATCTTCTTCTTCAGAAAACGGCAGGCGATGGCAATCGCGCTGACGGTGTAGGACCCCGAACGCGCTCCGATCGTGCCGGAACCGAAGGGCGTCGTGCCGGTGTCGCCGTGGGTGACGACGACGTCGTTCGGGTGTATGCCGAATTCCTGCGCGACGACCTGCGCCATCGTCGTCTCGTGACCTTGTCCTCCGGGCGCGTCGCCCTCGAAGACCAGGACTTTGGCGCGCGGATCGAGCCGCACGGTGGCCGCGCCATAGCCCGGCTGGTTCTCCATGGGAACGAGCACCGAGGAGGCCACTCCCGACAGCTCCGCACCGACGCCGAAGCCAACGCCGATGTAGCGACCCTGGCTCCGCGCCGCTTGCTGCTCGGCACGGAATTTCGGCAGGTCGATGACCTTCATGAGGTGATCCCATACCTTGAGGAAATCGCCGCTGTCGTAGTTGACGCCCGTCGCGGTGACGTGCGGCAGCGTGGCGATGAAGTTGAGGCGGCGCACGTCCGCCGGATCCTTGCCGACGCGGCGTGCGATCTTGTCGATCGATCGCTCGACCGCGAAACGCGTCGGGTAGGCGCCGAAGGACCGCGCTGGCGAGAGCACGGCCTTGTTGGTGCAGGCCACGCGAATCTTGATATCGCACTTGGCGATGTCATAGGCGTTCGGCAGCAGCGCCGCTCCGAGGAAGGGCATCAGGTAGCCCCAATAGACGCCTTCGCAGCCGTCGCCATTGTCCGCGAGCCCGCGGTCGCGGAGCGCAACAATGCGGCCTTCCTTGGTGGCGGCAACTTCGAGATCATGGATCTGGTCGCGCTCCTGGCTTACCGACATGAGGTGCTCTTCGCGCGTCTCCAGCCACCGCACCGGCCGCTTCAGCTTCCGCGCCATGTAGCAGACGAGGATCGGCTCGCGGTAGAAGGGCGCCTTGACGCCGAACTCTCCGCCTTGATCGCGCGGCGCGATGACGCGCATCTTTTCGGCGGGGATATCGAGGACATCGGACATCGCGAGGCGGTCGATATGCGGGCGCTGCGTCGTGATCCACGCGGTCATGCCGTCGCCGTCGTCCCATGTCGCCAGCGCGCCGCGGGGCTCCAGGGGCGTGACGCCGCAGCGGTGGACGCGGTAGCGTTCTTTCACCACGACGGCCGCCGATTTGATCAAGGCATCGACCTCTGCGTCGTTGGCGGCTTGCGTCTCCGGCGTCGCTCCGCCGGTAAACGTAAGCGAGAACATCTCGTTGTCGGGCCAGCCTTCATGGACAATCGTCGCGCCGGGCTTCAGCGCGTCTTCCATGTCGCCGACATAGGGCAGCGCATCGTATTCGACTTCGACGAGTTCCGCGGCATCTTCGGCCACATACCGGTCGCGCGCCAGGACCGCCGCGACCGGTTCGCCGTGGAATTTTACCTTGCCCACAGCGAGCGGCCAGAAGGTCGGGTAGCGCGCGGGCAAAGCAGGCACGACGACCGGCTGCGGCAGTGGCTTTATCTGGTCCTTGATGTCGGCGCCCGTCACCACCGCAACGACGCCCGGGAGCTTCCGCGCGGCAGTGGCATCGATGCGCTTGATCCGGGCATGCGCTCGGGCGCTGCGCACGAAAACCAGGTGCAGCATGCCGGGAACGGTCATGTCCGCGAAGTATTGGCCCCTGCCGGTTGTGAGCCGGTGATCCTCCTTGCGGTTGAATTGTCGGCCTACCCAGCCCGCGGACGGCGTGTGCCGGTCATCGGGCGTTTTGACGTTGGCGCTCATTGGTTTCCTCCCCGATCTCTTTGCGTCGTCCGCCTCAAGCGCTCCGTCCGGCCGCGTCCTTGATCGCATCGACGATGTGCGCGTAGCCGGTACATCGGCACAAATTGCCGACCAAAGCCATGCGGATCTCGGCCTCTGTCGGATTGCGGTTCACCTTCAGGAACTCCGCGGCGTTCATCAATATGCCGGCCGTGCAAAACCCGCATTGCAGCGCGTGGTGGTCGTTGAACGACTGTTGCAGCGGTTGCAACTTTCCGTCGCCGGCCAGGCCCTCGATCGTAGTGAGCTCGTGTCCGTCCGCTTGGACCGCCAGCATCAGGCACGATTTCACGGCCTCGCCGTCGAGATGAATGGTGCAGGCGCCGCAGACGCCCTCGTAGGTGCATGCGATGTGCGTCCCGGTCAAGCCGGCGACGTCGCGGACGAAATCCACGAGAAGCATGCGGATCGGAACGCTCTGCTCGTAGACCTCGCCGTTGATGGTGATCGAGACGGTCTTGTTCATGCCAGCCTCCCTCGCTCGGCGCGCGCAAAGGCTGTGGCAATGACCTCGCGCGCCAGCGCCTGGATCAACGTCTTTCGATAATTCGAAGCCGCCCACATGTCATTTTGTACGTCGATCGCGGCCGCTGCGGCGTCGGCCGAGGCGCCGATAGCCTCGGCGTCCGAATGGGCGACACCGGTCAGCGCTTCTTCGCCGGCCTTCGCGCGACGGGGCCCGCTCGCCAGGCCACCGACGGCCAGCCGCGCCCGGCGGCACCGGCCGTCGTCACCCAGCTCGACCAGGGCGCAGACGCCGATGACGGGCAACGCATCCGTGACGAGGCCCCACTTCTTGTAGGCGCTGCCCGATTTCCCCGCGGCGCGCGGCAGCACGACGGCGAGCAGGATTTCATCGGGTTTGCGCGCGGTTTCGAGCGGACCGCGCAGGAACTCGTCAGCAGGCAGTGTGCGGCGCTTGCCTTTGCTATCGAGCAGTTCGACGCTGGCACCCACGCCGATGCAGGTGGGGGGCATGCAAGCGGCCAGGTAGTTCCAGCACAGGCTGCCGCCGATCGTGCCGCGGTTGCGGACCTGGCGGTCGCCGACATGGCTCGCGGCGTCGCGCAGCGCCTCATAAGGTCCGGCGAGCTGTTCGGCCGCCGCGATTTCCCGGTACCGGGTCATGGCGCCGATGCGCATTCCCGTCGCCTCCGACCGAATGCCTTTCAGCTCCGACACGTGCTGGAGATCGATGAGGCATTTGGGCGAGATCAGGCGCGACTTGATGGCCTGCATCAAGCTTTGCCCGCCGGCGATGAACTGAGCGTCGCCGCCATTGGCGGTCAAAGCGCCCAACGCCTCCTGCACGGTCTTTGGCGCGAAA
>JBKQTR010000537.1:0-20132 GCA_052143095.1 Allostellaceae bacterium | reverse complement strand
TCGCCGGATCATTGGCCGGCTTCCGAGGACCTGCGCGCGAATCCCATTGTCAGACGCGTTGACTTGCCGTGCTGATCGGCGGACCTTCTTCCGCTCGGCGGGAAACCGCTGCAGGACGCCTTCAACTCGTCCGGGCTTGCCGGCTCTCGGCCCAACCCCTTCGCCCCTCTGGCAGTTTCACGCCAGAGACAGCTTTAGCTGGTCCGTTCCTGGCGCCGAACCGCGTCATGCGCTCGCCCAGCCATTGCGGTACGAGGCCGCCATGCAGCGGCAGATCGGCGCTGCCCGCGCGGCGCCGCATCGGCGGCTTGTGATCATGAACGGGGGCCTCGGGCGAGTATGGCAGGTAGGTATGGCAGGTCGCGCGCGCGGCACTCGCTCATTCGCGCTTTACGATGGCGGATCGGCCGGCTGGCCGCCTAGACTAGCCAGCTGCACGCAGGGGGTGGCTGTGGCACGCTCAGGCCGCTCTACGTAGGATATGGCCGAGCACTGAGAAACCAGTAGTGTGCAGGGGCCAACGGGACTCTCATCAGTCAGTCGCTGCATGCAAGCGCATTCGAGGGTACGGCTGCGCGTTAATGAGTCCACGCCCTAGTCAGCTACCTGCTCGACGCACTCTCACCGAATCGCGATAGGCGTCCCATATCGGAAACAGCGCCCATATCGCCAAATAGCCAAAGCTCCACCATCGGAGATACGTCCCCCATCCCCAAACGACTGTTCCAAAAGCCGACAGAGCAAGGCCGAGCTTGCCCGTGAGAATATCCTCCAAGAGCTCTTTTGCGTCCAATCTGAGCTCGTCGGTCAAGTGCAACATCGCCAGTTCGCGTACGCCGTGCCGGAGGTAACGCCGCGACGCCACAAGGAGGCCGACTGCGGTCGTGATCGAGCCGGAACGTTCGAACAGATCCCATCGGTCAGAGCCAGCCAGCAAGGCGCAGATGATCGGCGGACTGACTCCCAACAAAACAGCCGCAGCTCGGCGGGCCCGATGACGCCGCGAAGGGGGCAAATCAGCCACACTTCCATCATTGGCACGTTCGTTGCCCGACCGGATCGCCATTCGCTTCTCCCGATGATCTCGCGCCTCGCGCTCGGCGGCATGGGCTCGGGCACGGGCTGGGACGGTCTATATCGTGCTTTAGGCTTGCACTGCCTACTCGTTTGCGATCGCTTTTCTGAAACCACATCCCGTCGCAGAGCAACGTCAAAGTCGTACGAACCGTCGATCCCGAACTCTACCGCCAGCGCTACCTCATCGAACGCTTCTTCAACAAACTCAAGCGCCTCAGGCGCATCGCCACGCGCTACGACAAGCTCGCCCGCAACTTCCTGGCGGCCATCCCCTTGGCTTCCATTCGCCTTGGCTCAGGCCATTATGGTCGACAACTACGCCACCCATAAGCACCCCAAGGTCAGAGCTTGGCTCACACGGCGGCCGCGGTGGCACCTTCACTTCACGCCTACCTACGCTTCCTGGCTCAATCAGGTCGAGCGCTTCTTCGCCCTCATCACCCAGCGCGCCATCCGACGCGGCTCCTTTGTCTCCGTCGCCGACCTCATTCGCAAAATCGACCGCTTCGGTCACCGTATCTCTGGGACAGAACACTATCCGGCACCGGGGCCGGCTCCCTTCAGTCGCGCTCGGCGCTTGGACGCCGACCTCGCCGGC
The DNA here is from genome assembly GCA_052143095.1 of Allostellaceae bacterium. Lineage (GTDB taxonomy): Bacteria > Pseudomonadota > Alphaproteobacteria > ATCC43930 > CGMCC-115725 > DAHUYF01. The sequence continues at coordinate 18,457 of JBKQTR010000537.1, read as the reverse complement.
ATCACGCCCCCGGACCCAGCCTCAGGCGTCGCGCCAGTAGGACGCAGCGCTTCGTTGAGCATGCGTCTGATCTCGCGCAGCCGCTCTTGCGCCGCTGCATCGAGCGGACCTCCGATCGTCAGCAGGCGCTCGATCGTATCGCCGAATTTCGCGAGATCGTCGGCATCGATCCTCGCCAGCAATTCTGGCAGCACAGCGATCGCAGCGACGGCATCTCGTCTCATGATCCCCGCCTGCTCGCGAACCACTCGCTTGAAATTGGCGAAGGATACGGCTTTCGCGTCGAGACCAGGTTCAAGGCGCAGGCGCTGCAGGAAGTTGAAGCCGCGTTCGTCTACCCAGCCCGTCGAGCCGCCGACGTAGTACAGCGCCCGAAGACCCGCTTCGATCAGGCCGCCCTCCGTCATCTGGTTACGAAGTCGTTCGGCTTCGGCCGCCAGGAACGCCCGGTGCTCCGGCGTGTCTCCCGGATGCTGCCGGGGTTCCGCCGTCGCCCTGGCGTTCATCCCCGCCCAGGCCTGCACCCAGGGTGATCCGTAGATGGCGTTGAACGCCTGTTCGCAGGCGCTGTCCCGCCAGTCCCGCCATTGGCCGAGCGACGTCTCGACCGCCTGCGAGATCGCCTCTTGCGCACGCAAGTACGGGTTGTCGGCAGCAGCCGGCTGGCGGTTCTCTCTCGCGCGCCGCGCTTCGCTCGCCACCCATCCGGCCCAAGGACTTTGGTCGGAGGCCAGTATGTAGGACGCCCGCAGGGGATGCAGGCGCTGCATCATCTGCGCCGTTTGGGGCGTCACGGCGGCGCGGATCCAGGGCTGGACGAAGCTCTCGTAGAGGCTGCGGTTGATCTCGGAGATCCGCGCGACAGCGGCGAAGCGCCGATCGCTCTCGCTGTCGGGCGCCACAATCTGGCGGACATCGACCAGCTGTCGCGTCGAGAGTCGCAGCATGTAGTCGCCGAGAGTGAGATCGGGGTTGAGCGTCTCCGGCCCCTTCTCCACGAGCTCAGCCTGGTAGAGGCCCGCCGGCAGGCTGTCGAGGAAGTCGATATTCGCCTCGAATTCCCGGTGCTCCTTGCGGCCGACACTGCCCGATACGAAAATCCCGAGATGCCCTATGCTGTCGTGAAGCGCGTAGATGATGGTCTGGTCGTGCGCGACGACGTCGTCGGCGTTGCGGTAAAGGTCGGTGATCCAGCCCAGCGCCTGTGGCGGCGGCGTGATGTTGTCGCCGTATGAGCAGAAGACCAGGATCGGCGAGCGGATGTTGCGCAGGTCGATGCGCAGGCCGTCCGAGGTCACCAGCTCGGCCGCGGACAATTTGTTGCCGATGAAGAGGTTGTCCACGATGTACTGGATTTCCCTATCGTTCAGGAAGACATGGCCGCCCCAGTACCGTTCGAAGCCGAGATAACGTTCGCGCTCGGTGTCGATCTTCGAGAACAGGTTGTACTGCTTGGTCCAGAGCGTATTGGCCGGATTGAGGTTCTCGAAATTCTGGACCAGCCAGGCGCCGTCGAATTTGCCGCCGCCGAGATCGCCGGCGAGCGCCGTCAGCCAGCTGCCGCCGAGGAGTCCGCCCGAGTAGCGCATCGGATTCTTGCCGGACCAGCCCGCCCAGTAGGACACCGGCGCCCCGGCGACGATGATCGGCCCGAAGAGCTCGGGGCGTATCGCGGCCGTCATCAGCGTCTGCCAGCCGGCCTGGCAATTGCCGATGACCGCGGGCTTGCCGACGCTGTCGGGATGCAGCTCGATCACCCGTTCCAGGAAGGCAGCCGTGGCATGGAGCACGTCCTCGAGGGTCTGACCCGGCAGCGGCTCGGGCGTGAAGCCGACGAAGTAGCAGGGATGCCCGGCGCTGAGCGCGACCCCGATCTCGCTGTCGGCCTTGAAGCCGCCGATCCCCGGACCGTGGCCGGCCCGCGGGTCGACCACGACGAACGGGCGCTTGTGCGGGTCGGTCGCGACGTCGCTCGGCGGAATGATCCGGACGAGCCCGTAGTTGACCGGTCGCGCGAGCTGTGGCCCCAGCATGACCGGCTCGTAGGCGAAGCTCAGGACGTTGGGCACGACTTGCCCAAGATGCTCGAGATACTGGTTGCCGCGCTCGCGCATGACGTCGGCGTAAAGCCAGCCGCGCTGCCAGAGATCGACGGCGTATTCGGCGGCGGCTTGCGCGGAAAACGACAGCAACGTGATGACCGCGTCCCGGGACGCCTTGGTCGGCGGTTCCTCAGCGGGGCGCGGCACCGGGGTGGGCGGCGGGCTTGAGCCGAGCTTGTCGTCCGCCGCGTCGATGACGTTGGCACGCTGCACGCCACGACTGTGCCGGGATACCTTGATGCCTTGAGCGGTGTCCGACATCGATCTCTCCATCTGCTGACTATGGCAAGCGATCTGACACTTCGGCCGGGGGTCTCCTGATCCGGAACCAGGTGACGTAAAGCGCCGGCAGGAAGATCAGGGTCAGAACCGTCGCGACCGCCAGGCCGCCAATGATGGCGTAGGCCATCGGCCCCCAGAAGACGGTCGGCGCAATCGGAATCATCCCGAGCGTCGCGGCCGAGGCGGTGAGCAGGATCGGGCGGGTCCGGTGGATCGCGGCGGTCACCACCGCGTCCCAGGGATGCTGCCCGGCTACGATCTCCTTCTCGACCTGGTCGATGAGGATGACCGAGTTGCGCGCGATCATGCCGACGAGGGCGAACACCCCCAGCAGGGCAACGAAGCCCAGCGGCGCCTGCGCCACCAGCAAGGCGGCGACCACTCCGATCAGGCCGAGCGGCGCCACGCTCAAGACCAGCAACACGCGCTGGAAACTCTGCAGCTGGACCATCAGGATGGTCAGGATCAGCACCAACGCCATGGGCAAAACCGCCTTCACGGAGGCCTGCGCCTTGGCGCTCTCCTCGACCGATCCACCCGCCACGATCCGGTAGCCGTTCGGCAATGTCGCCGCGAGCCGGTCAATGCTGGGCTGCACGGCCTCCACCGCGGTCGCCGGCAGCAGCCCCGGCACGACATCGGCTTGTACCGTCAGCGTCGGGACGCGATCCCGCCGCCAGATGATCGGAAATTCCTGGCTGTAGTCGAAGGTCGCGATCTGCCGTAACGCCACGACCTGTCCGCCGCGTAGGGGAATCTGCAGCGAGCGGATCGTTTCGAGCGAGGTCCGCTGCGTCTGTTCGGCGCGCATGACCACGTCGATCAGGTATATGTTGTTGCGGACCTGCGTGATGGTGGTGCCGGAGACCACGTTGTTGAGGGCATGCGCCACGTCCTGCGAACTGAGGCCGAGCTGGCGCGCCTGGTCCTGGTCGATGCGGACGCGCATGACCCGCGCCGGCTCGGACCAGTCGAAGTTGATGTGGCGTATTCCTGTCATCGTGCCCAACTGGTCGGCAACCTGTCGCGCAGTCGCATGCACGCGCGAAAGATCGGGGCCGCTCACGCGGTATTTCACCGGCCAGCCGACGGGGGGGCCAAGCTCGAGCGGATAGATGCGGGCGACGACACCCGGGAAGCGTACCGCGAGCGTCTGCTCAAGACGCGCGCGTACCTGGTCGCGCTCCTTCAGTCCCTTGGTGACCACGACCGACTGGGCGAAGTAGTCGTTGGGCAACGCTACGTCGAGCGGCAGATAAAAGCGGATGGCGCCCTGCCCGACATAGGTGGAGAAGCGCACGATGTCCTGATCGGCTGCCAGTATTCCCTCGACCTCCGCGGCCACGTCGCGCGTGGCCAGCACCGAGCTGTTGTCCTGCAGCGACAGGTCCACCAGGAGCTCCGGGCGGTCGGAAGAGGGGAAGAACTGCGACGGGATGAAGCGCATCCCCCAAAGCGAGGCCGCGAAGAGCGCAACCGTGACCAGAATAGTGATCCATCTTGCCCGCATGGCCGCCAGCAGGCAGCGTCGGTAGAGGCGCATCGGCGCGCTGAGTGTCTCGCCGTGCACCTCTTTCGGCCGGCGCAGCAGCGCAACCCCGACGACGGGTGCGCAGATGCCGGACACGAACCAGGACGCCAGCAGGGCAAGAGCGACCACCGCGAAGAGCGAAAAGGTGTACTCGCCGGCGTCACTGCGCGCCAAGCCGACCGGCACGAATCCGGCAATGGTGACCAGCGTGCCGGTGAGGCGCGGATAAGCGGTGGAGGCATAAGCGAAGACGGCGGCTTGCGAATTGTCATCGCCGCGCTCGAGCCGGAACACCATGCTTTCGATGGTGATCATGGCATCGTCGACCAGCAGGCCGAGGGCGATGATGAGAGCGCCGAGCGAGATGCGCTGAAGGTCGATGCCGAGGCCTTCCATCGCCGCGAAGACGATCGCCAGCACCAGCGGAATGGATACGACGACGATCGTGCCGGCGCGCAGGCCGAGGCTGACGATGCTCACGGCGAGCACGATGCCGATGGACTCCCAGAGCGCCTCCATGAAATCATCGATCGAGCGGCGAACGGTATCGGGCTGGTTGGCGACCATGACGGGCTCGATGCCGATCGGCAGGTTGGCCTTCAGCTCCTGCATGGTCTGCTCGATGTTTCGGCCGAGCGCGAGCACATCGCCGCCGTCGCGCATGGATATCGACAGCCCCAGCCCGGGCTTGCCGTTGATCCGGAAGATCGGGTCCGGCGGATCCGCGTACTCCCGCCGCACCTCGGCGATGTCCGCCAGTCGCACGATCCGGTTGCCCACAACGAAGTTCACGGCGAGGATGTCCTTCTCGGACGCCAGGGCGCCGCTGACCCGCAGCTTTATGCTCTCCTGGTCGGTGGTGATAACGCCGGAGGGGACAACGGCGTTCTGTGCCTGCAGCGCTGCGGCAAGCGCCGCAGGGTTGAGGCCGTAGCCCGCCAGCTTGGTCGGCGAGAACTCGATATAGATCCGTTCCGGTTGTTGGCCGATGAGGTTCACCTTGTTGACGTCGGGCACCTGCAGCAGCCGGTCGCGGATATCTTCCACGTAATCACGCAGCTCGCGATGCGTGAATCCGTCCGCCGTGAAGCCATAGACGATGCCATAGGTGTCGCCGAATTCGTCGTCCTCGACGGGGCCGACCACGCCCAGCGGGAGGGTCAACTGGATGTCGTGGACCTTCTTGCGCACCTGATACCAGGCATCCGACACCGCCTTCGGCCCGGTCGATCCCTTGAGATAAACGAAGATCGTCGACTGGCCCGGCCTGGTGTAGCTCTTCAGGTAGTCGAGATGAGGCGTCTCCTGCAGCTTGCGTTCGATGCGTTCGGTGATCTGGAGCATCGTGTCTTCGAGCGTCGCGCCCGGCCACTGTGTTTGCACCACCATCGCCTTGATGGTGAAAGTGGGATCCTCGTTGCGGCCGAGTCGCGTGTAGGAGACGATGCCGATGATGACGAGCATCGCCATCACATAAACCACAAAGGAGCGATGCGTGATCGCCCAGCCTGAAAGGTTGAACCCTTTCACGGTGACGCCCCGAGCAGGCGGACCTTCTGCCCGGGCCGGAGCGCGTGCACGCCGGCGGTCACCACCAGCTCGCCTCCCTCGAGGCCGCGCGACACGACGATGCTGGAAGAGCCCTGCCGCAGCAGTTCGACAGGGCGCAACGACGCCTCCATGCTCTTGGGATCGACCACCCAGAGGGCCGGTTGGTCATTCGCGATGGTGAGCGCAGTCGCCGGAAGCTCGAAGCCCTCCGTTCCCCGCATGTTGGTCCGCCCGATGACCGTCGCGCCCAGCCGCATGGCTTCGGGCCTTTCGGTCAACCCGACTTTCACGCGAAAGCTTCGCGTCACGGGATCCGCTTGCGGTGCCAGCTCGCGCGCCCGCCCGGTGGTGTGGACGCTTGGATCGTCGCTGAGTGCGACGGTGATGATGGCGTCGGGGGAGACCTGGCGTATGAGGGTGGCGGGCACGTCGAACACCGCATCGACGCCGCCCTGCAGCGCGGCCGTAACGATCATCTGACCGGCCCGTACGACCTCGCCAGCCTCCGCGCCGGTGGCGATGACGAAACCGGGGGCGTCCGCCCGAAGCTGGGTGTAGCCCAACCGATCCTCGGCGTCGTGCACTTGGGCGGCGGCGCCATCGACGTTTGCCCTGGCGGTCTCAAACGCCCTCTCGGCGGCATCGAGCGCAACTCCGCTGGCCGTGCCCTGCTTGTTCAGCACGCGCTGGCGCTCCACGTTTTTCGTGGACTCGTGGAGAGACGCCTCCGCTGCGGCAAGCGTGGCTTCCACGGCACGCAACGCGTCGCGCAGCGGCTGCGGGTCGAGTTCGGCGACCAGGTCATTCGTGCGTACCTCCTGGCCCACATCCACCCGGCGGGCAATCATCCGGCCATCGACGCGGAACGCGAGGTTTTCTTCCGTGCGCGCGCGGATCTGGCCGGTAACGGATACTGGCTCTCCTTCCGCGTGAGCGACCGCGGTGACCGTTCGGACAGGCCGGATTTCGACGGGCGGGGGCGGCTGCTTGTTGCAGGCAACCAGGAGAGCCAAGCCAAGCCAGGCAAAAGCGGCTGCAGATCTCCTTGCAGACCTCATGTTCCTTCGCGCGGCACCGGCAGGCCCGTCCCCTCTGTCGCGGGCGAGGTAGCGAAAAGAGTCATGATGTTCGAGGAAGCGCGTGTCGTCCATATTTCCCCTCCGTCGCGGTGCGAACGGGCCTCCTCGAGCGCAAGTGCAAGATCCTTGGATCTGCTTCTCTACAGACGGACCCATCCTCGGTCGGCGATTGGGCTGGGCGCGGCTGGCATTCCATGCTTTGTCATCTGCTCCCGAAGACGTTGCGCGCCGATGCGCAGGCCGGCTTTCACAAAGCCTCCGGTAACCTCCTCTACTGAGGCCAGCCGAGAAAGATGCCGATATCGCCCGGCATGCCGCCGGGAAAGTCGAGCACGCGCGCCGCGAGGTGAAATCCCTGCGGCTTCAGGTCTCTCTCCCAACGCAGGTAGAGCTCTGCTGCGTCGCCGCGCAGCCTGGCCGGCCAATCCGGTTCGCCCGCGTTGACGGCGCGGCCGCCATCGCTGCAGGCCTCGCTCGGGAAGCGCAGGAGCATGAACTCCTTCGCGCCATGCTCGGCCGCGAGGCGCGCTTCGTGAAGAAGATTGCGCCAGCCCGTGTCGGATACATGCCGGTCGATCAGTTCTGCTGTCTGCCTTCGGTGCTGCTCCGCCGCGATCCGGCGCTGCTCCTCGCGGTGGTGCACTTCCTTGTTCTCATAGTCGGCGACCAGCCGGCGGAAATCCGCAACATTGAGGCGGACCTCCTCCGCTGCAGGCATCGGCGCGGCGCGCGGCTCGCTCCCGTGGCGCGGGTGTTCGAAATGACGGTCGAGCGCCGCGAACGCGCCCGCAAGGGGTCCCGTCCTGGGCTTGGCGTCGTCGTGAGGCCGCTCTTCCGAAAGCGCGCGCAGCAGGTTCTCGCGGCTAACGATGCCGACCACTTGGCCGTCCCGCAGCACGGGGACACGTTTGATGCGATAAGCCTGAAGCAGGCGCGCGATCTCGCCGGTATCTGTATCCTCGCCGACGGTGACCACCGGCCGCGACATGATGTCGCCCGCCGTATGCTCCGGGCGGCGCAAGCCAGCCAGGAATTCCGGGCTGAGCGGTTCGCCCTCTGCCAGCAGCGAGAGCCACCAGTCGCGCCGCGCCTGGCGGTCGCTCTCGTCGCGGCCGATGAGATCGCCTTCGCTCACCATGCCGATGGCCGCGCCGCTCCTGTCGAGGACCGGAACTGCGCTGATATGGTTTTCGAGCAGCAGCCGGGCGATGTCGCTGGCGGGCGTATCCGGCCGCACCGAGACGACCTTACCCGTCATGATGTCACGTGCCTTCATTTCTGTGCGCCCCCCGGCACTTTCGAGTCAACCCAGGATGTGGTATCCGCCATCGACATAGACCGTCTCCCCTGTGATCAGCTTGGCGTAATCGGTTGCAAGAAGCGCTGTGGCCACGCCGACATCCTCGATGCTCACGAGCCGCCTTGCGGGAGCGCGCTCAGCGGCCCGCTCCATCAATTCGTCAAAATGGTCGATGCCGGAAGCAGCGCGGGTTTTGACCGGGCCGGGAGAGATGGCGTGCACGCGGATGCCGCGCGGCCCGAGCTCGAACGCGAGGTAGCGCACGGCGCTCTCGAGCGCCGCCTTCACGGGTCCCATCACGTTATAGTGCTCGATAACCTTCTCTGCCCCGTAATAGCTCATCGTGAAGAGCGCGCCGCCTTCGCTCATTAAAGGCTCGGCCAAACGAGACATGCGCAAAAACGAATGGCACGAAACGTCCATGGCCACCAGAAAGCCGTCGAGTGAGCAATCGACCAGGCGGCCATGCAGATCTTCTTTGGGCGCAAAAGCGATCGCATGGAGCGCGAAGTCGAGCTTTCCCCAGTTTTGGCGAATGGCGTCGAACACGCTTTCGAGCTGGCCGGGTGCGCGAACGTCGCAGGGCAGGCACAATGGCGCTTCAAGCGCCGTCGCGAGCGGGGCGACGAACGGCTTGGCCTTGTCGTTGAGGTATGTGATGGCAAGCTCCGCGCCGAGAGCGCGGAAGGCCTGGGCACAGCCGTAGGCAAGGGAGTGCTCGTTCGCGATCCCCAGGACAAGACCCTTCTTGCCGGTGAGGGGCGGGTTTTTCGGAGGCTCGATCATGGGTGCACCATCGCAGCGTTGAAGGAAGAAGTAGCGTTCATCGCGCCAAGCGCGTCGATTGTTTGCCGCGTGATCGTGCGTTCCTCGTCGGTCGGGATCACCCACACGGAAAGACGGCTTTCGGGCGCGGAGATGCATTCGTCGCCGCGTTGGTTGGCGTCCGCATCGAGAATAATCCCCAACCAGGCGCTCTTGTCGCACACGCGCCGGCGGATCTCAGGCGCGTGCTCGCCGATGCCGCCGGTGAAGACGAGGGCGTCGAGGTCGCCGAGGGCCGCGGCCAAGGGTTCGGCGCGAAGATCGCGCGCCAGGGGCTCCACGAACGGCGTCGCCTTCTTGTTGAGGTATGTGACCGCAAGGCTGGCACCCGCAGCACGGAACGCGCAGGAGCAGCCATAGGCGATGGAGTGCTCGTTCGCGATGCCGGTCACGAGCCCCACTTTGCCGGCAAGCACCCGTAGGCTCTCCTTGGGGATGTGGAAACTCATTGCTGCCTCCTGGCGGCGAGAACGTCCCGTGTGTGTCGCGCTATCATTAGGTTCTCGTCGGTCGGAATTACCCATGCAGAGACCCGGGAACCGGTTTGGGATATGAGAGGCCCGCCCGCGCTATTGGCGGCGTCGTCAAGAATCACACCCAGCCATTTTGCGTCTCGGCATACGCGCGCCCGTATTTCGGCGGCGTGCTCCCCGATGCCAGCGGTGAAAACGAGCGCATCGAGGCCGCTAAGCGCCGCCGCGAGCGAACCCAGCTCGCGCCCGAGGCGGTAGACAAAAAGCGCCACCGCTTCCTTGGCCGTCGGGAGATCGCTCGCGAGCAGTGTCCGCATGTCGCTCGACAAGCCGGAGACGCCGAGAAGCCCGGAACGCTCATAAATGAGCTTCTGGATCGAATCGGCATTCATCCCTTCATGCTGAAGCAAATACAGGATCACGCCCGGGTCGAGAGCGCCTGTTCGCGTGCCCATCGGCAGACCGTCGACCGCAGTAAAGCCCATGGTGCTGGCGATGCTCCGCCCGCGGTTGATGGCGCACATGCTGGCGCCATTGCCGAGATGAGCCACGACGACCTTGCCGCTCGCACATTCCGGCGCAACGTACGGCAGCATCGAAACGATGTATTCGTAGGAGAGGCCGTGAAAGCCATAGCGGCGAACGCCCTTGGCCGTCAGCTCGCGCGGCAAGGCGAATTCCTGTGCCAGCGGCGGCTGCGTTCTATGGAATGCCGTGTCGAAGCAGGCAACTTGCGGCAGCGCGGGGGCAATGGCGCGAATGGCTCGGATCGCCGCGATGTGGTGAGGCTCGTGAAGCGGTGCCAGAGGTACAAGCGCTTCAAGTGTAGCAATCACGTTCTCATCGATCAGTACCGGTTCGGCGTAGGTGGAGCCGCCGTGCACGACGCGATGCCCAATACCGCTGAAGGGCGCGTCGCTATCCCTGTGCGCAGCAAACCATTCGTGTATCGCCGCGATCGCCCCTAGATGGCCCGCCTGTGTCACGGATTGTTTGGCGAGCCTCTGGCCCGACGCATCGCTGACATCGAGCTGCGGCGATAGGCCGATTCCCTCGACCTGCCCATGTGCGCCCGGCGATAACGATCCGTCGGCTTCGCTCTCGAACACCGAGAACTTGATGCTCGACGAGCCCGCATTTACGACCAGGATGGGGCCTTGCATAGCAACGCCTATGCCGCAACGGCTGCCGGCGCTTGGCGGCGTCCGTGCGCGAGCAGAACGGCCACCGCCGCCGAAGCGAGCCGCGTGCGCAGATTGTCCGCGCGGCTGGTCAGGATGATCGGGATTCGTGCGCCGAGCACGATTCCGGCGCCATCGGCATTGGCCATGTAGGAAAGCTGCTTCGCCAGCATGTTGCCGGCCTCAAGATCGGGCACCAGAAGGATATTGGCCTTGCCGGCCACGGGCGAGACGATGTGCTTCTCCTTGGCGGCCTCTTCGCTCACGGCATTGTCGAAGGCCAAGGGCCCGTCCACGAGCGCGCCCGTGATCTGACCGCGATCGGCCATCTTGCAGAGCGCGGCCGCGTCCAAGGTCGAAGGGATTTTCGAGGTGACCGTCTCCACAGCCGAAAGGACCGCGACCTTTGGCTCCGTGAACCCCAAGGCCCGCGCAAGATCGACCGCGTTCTGGCAGATGTCCCGCTTGTCCTCGAGCGTTGGGAAAATGTTTATGGCGGCGTCGGTGATGATCAGCGGTTCCGGGTAGGCCGGAACGTCCATGATGAATGCGTGACTGATCCGCCGCACTGTCCTCAGCCCAGTCTCGTTAGCCGTGACCTCGTGCATCAGCTCGTCCGTGTGAAGGCTTCCCTTCATGATCGCGTCCACCTTGCCGGCACGTGCGAGCGCAACTGCCGTCGCGGCTGCAGCGTGGCTGTGTTCCGTCTCGACGATCTCGTAGGATCCGATATCGAGGCCTTCGGACGAAGCCACCGACCGGATCTTGGCTGCCGGACCGACGAGGAGGGGAATGATGAGGTGCGCCTCCGCGGCGCGCACGGCGCCTTCGAGCGACGGGGCGTCGCATGGGTGCACGATAGCCGTCCGGATCGGCTCCAGCTCGCGGCACAGGGTAATAAGCTCCTGGTAGCGGTCGTGTCGGCGTAGCTGAACTTCCGGAAGCGGCACCCGAGGCCGGCGGATTTTTTCGGTTGGCGCCATTGTCACGGCCGTGCCGGTGATCACCTCGTCGCCCTTCTGGTTGGTACAGTGGCAATCGAAGATCACGACATGCTTGTCGGGCCGCTTCTCCTTCGCGGTCACGGTGACCGTGATCGTGTCTCCGAGCCCGACCGGCTTTAGGAAGCGCAGATCCTGTCCCAGATAGATCGTTCCCGGGCCGGGAAGCCGGGTGCCGAGCACCGCGGAGACGAGCGCCCCGCCCCACATGCCGTGGCCGATGATCCGGTGGAACATGCTGGCTTCGGCGTACTGCTTATCGAGGTGCGCCGGATTCACATCGCCCGACATCACCGCGAAGAGCGCGATGTCGTCCTTCGACAATGTCCGGACTAGGCTCGCGGAATCGCCGATGGCGATTTCGTCGAATGTCTTGTTTTCGATGAATTCGCTCTGTGCCATGGATGCCTCCGCAATTTTAGCCGCGGGCCTCAGGGTTCGAGGACGTAAAGGCCCGGCGCATCGCGCAGCGGTGCAAATCCTTTCTCAGGAGCGCCCATCGCGGGCGGCGCGCCCTTCCCCGTCGACTGTTCGGCGAGCCAGGATTCCCACTCGGGCCACCAAGACCCCTGGCGGACGGGCGTTTCGGCCTGCCAAGTGTCCGGATCTATGTAACGTTCTCCCTGCGACCGTTTGCGGATCTGATACGTGCGTCCAGGATGCCCCGGCTCGCTGACGATGCCCGCATTATGTCCGCCGCTGCAAAGCACGAACGTCAATTCGAAGGTCGGTACGAAATGAGTCTTATAGACGGACCGCCAGGGCGCGACGTGATCCGCCACCGTGCCGACCGCGAAGGTTGGAGCGCGAAGGTCCGTGACCCAGATCGGGCGGTCATCGACCACAAATCGTCCCATCGCAAGGTCGTTGTTCAGGAAAAGCCGGCGCAGATATTCGGAATGCATGCGGTAGGGCATGCGCGTGGCATCGGAATTCCACGCCATCAGGTCGTTCATAGGCTGCCGGCCGCCGAGCAGGTACTCGCGGACGAAACGGGACCAGATGAGATCGTTGGAGCGCAAGATTTGGAAAGCGCCGGCCATCTGATACGCGTCCAGATAACCGCGGTCCCACATCATGTTCTCGAGATACGAAACCTGGCTCTCCGTAACGAACTGCATGAGCTCGCCTGCTTCGCTGAACTCGCCCTGAGCGGCGAACAATGTCATGGACGCAAGACGGTCGTCATTGTCACGGCCCATTGCGGCCGCCGCGATGATCAGCAGCGTTCCGCCGAGGCAATAGCCTGCGGTGTGCACTTTGCGCTCCGGAACGATGGCCGACACTGCGTCGAGCGCCGCCATGACGCCGAGCCGGCGATAATCATCGAACCCGAGATCGCGGTCCTCGGACGTGGGATTCTTCCACGAGATCATGAATACGGTGTGGCCCCGGTCCACCAGGTATTTGACCAGCGAGTTCTCGGGCGAGAGGTCAAGGATGTAGTACTTCATGATCCAGGCGGGCACGATCAAAACCGGCTCGGCGTAGACGTCACTTGTCGCGGGCGAGTATTGGATGAGCTCGATCAGCCGATTCTGAAAAACCACCTTGCCGGGCGTGACCGCTAGGTTCTGCCCGACGACGAACTGCTCGGCCCCGACAGGAGGCCTGCCGCTTGTCGACCTTTGCCAGTCCTCGATCAGGTTTTGAAATCCTTGGACGAGGTTGTGTCCGCCTTGGGCGATCGTCTTCGCCGCCACTTCCGGATTGGTCCAAAGGAAATTCGCAGGCGAGAAAACATCGAGAATCTGGCGAGCCGTGAACGACAACCTGCGCTCGTTGCGCTGCTCGACGCCGTTCACCCCCGTGGTGGCATGGTCCCACCATTGCTCCAGCAAAAGAAAATACTGATAGACGAGGTTATGGGGCCATTTTTGCCAGGCCTCGCCTGCAAACCGCCGATCCTGCGGCGACGGGCCTATGAATGGCGGAGCTTCGCTGTTGGCTGCGCTTTGTGCCGCATAAAGCCCGAATTGTCCAACCATGCGCAGCCAATTCTCGACCAATTGCAGCTGCTTGCCCGGCGAGGACGCGAGATGAACGAGCCAGTCGAAGGTCTGTTCGGCCATCACCGCAGGACTTAGACCCAACGTCAGCCGCGCAAGATTGGCTTTGAGCGCGCGATCGATGCTTTGATAGGAAAAACGGTCATCAATTCGCCGCAGATCGGCTGCGGCATTTTGATTCTGGCGAGCGGGCATTTCGGCCTTATGCGGCCGCTTCGCGTCATCACTGGACGGAAGCGCGCTTGGGGCCATCGAAGAGCCGCTGGGCTGCTCGCGCACGGCTGCGTGCTTTGATTTGCCTGGCGAGGCTTTCCGCGCCCGCGGCGGAAGTTCCGGGTTCACCTGTGCCGGCTGAACCTTGTCATCTGGATAAACCATGGGCAGCCCCTCAGAGGACACATCAAGGGACACATCTCGTGCACACCCTGGAGCGTCGCCTCGATTAAGTTGCTAAAGCTCGTCTTGCATTGCAGCATTGACCTAGATCAAACGCAGCTCTTCGCGAACGATCGGCGCCGGCCCTGGCGCTGTCGTCGGGGGAGACAACCATGCAATGGGAGGCCGATGCGACGCGGCGCTAATCCATGGCAATGCATAGAAAGTTGCCTCATCGAAGTCGGCTACGATACTTGCGTCAGTCTGAAAGGCTCGCCCGAACCTACGAGCGCCCGGCGCTCCGGAAGCTCTTGGCCACCTTTCCGGCAGTTTCGAAGGTGGCCGCAGCCTCTTTCGCCGTCATGGCGGCCGTCGTCTCGACGTCGGACAGACTGCCTCCTGCAGCAGCCGCCAGTACCGCAGAGGCCGCGGCCTTCGCATCAGGGAATTCGCCAATGACCAGCCAATCATGGCGGCCGAAGGTCAAGTACCAGCCGATGAGCCTACCACCTACGCTCTTGAAGAGATTGGCAACGGCTTCCTCACGATTTTCTGGTTTGGCCAGCATGTCCTTGACTGCGTCTGCAGTGAAACGACCACGTGAGATGAAGATCGGCATGGCATCTCTCCTGAAAAGAGTCTGCTTCCTTAGTCCACTATGGACGCTGAACTAAATCGGCCCGTGGCGCGGTACCACGCGGCCCTCACTTCCGCAGTTCCTCGGCTGTCTCCCGCGCGATCCGGGCGCAGGTCTCCTGGAGCTTCTGTGCCAGGTTTGCCCAGGTCTTGCTTTGCTCGGACGCGCTCTCGACGACGGCTGCCATGAGGTTGCTCGCCTGAGCCATGGCCTCCTTGGGTTGATGGATCCGCGGTGCCGTCTCGAGCAGGTGCGCAAACGCCTGGTTGGCGGCCGCCACGGACTCGATTTGGTGATTGATCGCCTCGACACATGCTTCCTGTATTTCGGATGTTGCCGATTGCAGGCGCTTCAGGTGAGCGTCGAAATCGGCATTCATCATGCGGTCAAACCCCCAAAGGGCGAGCATGCCTTGCACGGGATCGAAATTCGATCGGGTTTTTTGCTGTTCCATGGTCCCTCCTGACATTTCCTTGAACTCTTCTTTCCCGCCGGGACGACGCATCATCGATCGGCGTCACCCCGTCGGTTTGACGGTCGAATGCTGCCGTGACGCGGATTGGATCGATATCTAAAGCCTAGCTTGATAGTCCTCCCGGCGCTTGCCTCGCCATGCCAAGATTGACTGCGCGTGCCCACGGACCGGCGCACCGGTTCCTTGGGGTTGATCTAGGTCAAGGCCGCTCGTGGCCTGGCGCGGCAAGGTTCCATGTTAGATGGCGCCACTCGCCAAGTGCTCACCGCGGAACAGGCGTCTCTTGTCGAAGCTATCGAGGGCAACGGCGATGACGCGCTCGTCGCGGCAATGTCGCGGGTTGTCGACGACTTGGCCGGTCGGGTCGCCGCCGGCATCGAACGTGATCTTCGGTTGACCTGCTTCGGGATTTTTCGACCGCGGATGCCTGGAAAATTCTAATTTGTCCGTCCAAGGTTTGGGGGCGATTTCATGGCGGAGTTTCCGGGCAGTGCAAAAAGCCCCGCCTGCAGGACGGAGCTTTTTGCTGCACAGGGTCAGGGCGCCGGGACGAGCGCGACCCCGGCGATGCCGGCCGCCACGTTGAGACCCGTGCCGCCCGAAAAGCTCACGGGCTGCAGCGCGATCGAATTTGCGCCGCCGCCGACCAACACATTGGCACCAAGTCCGACGCCAACGGATGCGCTGCCGGTCGCGCCGACATAAGTGCCGGCAAGCGCGCCCTTCCCGACGTTTACGCTGGGCGCGAACACGGTCCAGACGAGGACGGAAGCCTGGGTGTACCCGATATCGACGCCGAATTTATCGATCGTGCCAGCGTAGTGCTCGGTGACGGCGCCGTTCGAATAGGTGCACTTCAAAGCCTTCGACGAGCCGAAGATGAATCCCCAACCGCTCGACTCGTTGCAGGACAAGACTCCGGCTGCCACGCCCGCTTGGGCCTTGGCTGGCGTGGCGGGGGCGATGGCCGCCAGGGCAAGCAGTGCCGCGACAATCGTTGCAAAATTCCTACACCTCATCGGTCCCTCCTCCTTGCGTTGGTTGAATTTGAATTGATAGCTTGTTCTCGATCAGCCGACCTTGACCCAGATCATACCGCCACGCAGAAAGCTGCTTCGTTCGGCACGACCGCTGGCCAGGCCTCAGGGGTCAAGCCTAACGGGCTGCGGTCACTCGCGGCGTGCGACAGTTGGACGCCTCTCGGAGATTTCTGCGCGGTCACCACGGGGCCGCGCTCAGCGCGCCTCCGCGGCGCTACGCTGCGCTGACCGTCGCGGCTCGGGTGGTGACCAGCTAACGGGCGGCGCCGCCGTTCGACGACGGCGCGCTCGAGCCGGTGCTCACGCTGAAGTTCGAGACCACGACCGTCACGCGGCGATTCATCTGGCGACCTTCCGCCGTGCGATTGCTCGCCACCGGCAATGCTTCGCCATTGGCGTGCGTTTCGATGCGGCTCGCCGCGATGCCGTGCGACACGATCGCCTGCTTCACCGCGTCCGCGCGGCGCTGCGACAGCTTGATATTGTGCGCCCGGCTGCCGGTGGCGTCGGCATAACCGTCGATGCGCACCCGCTGCTCAGGGTTCTGCTGCAGGAACACGACGAGCCGATCGATCGTCTCCTGGGTGCCGGGGGTGATCATCGCCTCGCCGGTCGGGAAGAACAGGTTGCCGGCGCCCGCCAAGGCGCGGGGTGTCTTGCGGAACTCCGCCTCGAGTTGCCGCAGCCTTGCCGTCTCATAGGCGATGTGCACCTGCTGCGTCGCCAGATAGGCGCGATGCGACACTTCCTCCTGGCCGGCGTCGCTCGCTTGCGCCTGGTCGGCACTCTTGAGATCGGCCGCCGCTTTCTGCAGATCATCCGCGGCTGCGCTGGTGATGGCCGGGTCCGTGGACGCCGTATCATAGGCGACATGCGCCTGCTGCAGCGCGGTGTTCTGCGTCGACGTGGCGCAGGCGGCGAGAAGCAGGGTCGTGAGCGAGATCGACAGCGTAGGAAGCGCGAATTTTGCGAAGGTCATGGCGGGCTCTCCGGTGAGCGGAAGTCGGGGCGTCACGCGCGCCATCACTGGCGTTCGGGCGGGCTGGAGCCTTGGAGTTGGCTCAAGGCGTTGCTCGCGGCGACGGTGCGCGACCTGGCGCTCGCCAGCTGCGCGTCGACCGTCGCTTCCTCGGCGGCGCGCCGCGCGTCGTCATAATAGCCGTCGGCCGCCGATTTCTGCGCCATCGCCAGCTTTACCTGAGCCATCGCGAGATCCGCCGGATCGCGTTGCTCGGCGCCGTCATGGATCGCGGCGTCGATCGCCGCTTTGGCCTGCGGGACCGCGGAGCTCGATTGGATCGCGGTGGTCGTGCAGGCCGCGAGCAGGGCCAGCACGGCAACGGCTACCGCCGCGCCGCCCTGGCAAAAGTGAGAGGGGCTTTTGAATGCCATCGCATACTCCCTTGCTGAGGATACGTGGCGTACTGCACCCACGACCGCCGCGCGGCTGGAGCGCAACGCCACCTTTTATCGCGAATTCATTTGAAGCGTAGCTTCACAGCCCTCCCGGCGCTTGCCTCGCCATGCCAAGATTGACTGCGCGTGCCGGCTCAGGAACCGGCGCACCGGTTCCATGGGGTTGATCTAGGTCAAGGCCGCTCCTGGCCTGGCGCGGCAAGATAGTCAACGCGGACAAGCGAGGATCAGACCTTGGCAGCACCCGCGATCGTTTCCGTGGAGGTTGAGCGACCCAGCGGCCCGCTGCGCGCGTGGGAGGACGCGCTTAGCGCCCATATTGGCCGGGTCGATCCTGCGCTTCGCGAGCAGGAAGCGGTGCGCTGCCTCCCGATGGATGGACGCCCGTTCATGGGGCGCCTCGAATATGGCGCGCTCGGCGAAACGCTGTTGTCCAAGGTGGCGAGCACCAATTATCGGCTCACCCGCTCATTGACCACACCGACACCGACGTTGCCCATCCCGGTGATGCTCGTTTCGGTCTCCAGAGGGAGCTTCAGATTCAACCAGCGCGGCCGCACTTGCATTCTGACCCCGGGCGACTGGACCCTGATCGACACGAAGGAGCCCTTCGGGTACGCGATCACGAGCCCCGAGAGCGAAGCGTTCGTGGCCATGCTGCCGCCTCCGTCCGATGCAGAGATTGCCGCCTTCTGCGAGCGTGGCGTCGCGCGTCGATGGAACGGCAGGACGGGATTGTCGCGGGTCCTGCACGCCATGGTGACCGAGAGCTTCTGCGAGATGCGCCGCCTTCCACGATTCAGCGGAAGAAAACTGGGCGCGGCCATCACCGCGATGGCGTGGGACGCCTTGCGCGAGCAGATCGAGACGCCGCCTTTGACCGGACACCGTGACGAACTATCGATAAGGGTCAAGGCCTATATCGAGGCGCAGCTCGCTGATCCCGAGCTCTCCTGCGAGCGCATCGCGCACGCCTGCAGCATTTCCGTCCGTGGGCTGCACCGCCTTTTCGCCGAGGATCCGGCCGGATCCCTATCGAGCTATCTCTGGCGGCGTCGGCTCGTCCGCTGCGCGGACGCGCTCCGAGAGCCGAGCCAGGTGCATCGCTCGATAACCGAAATCTGCTTCTCATACGGCTTCAGCAGCACGTCGCATTTCAGCCGGCTGTTCAAGGATCGGT
>JBKQTR010000536.1:0-5181 GCA_052143095.1 Allostellaceae bacterium | reverse complement strand
ACGGCCTTTTCCGGCCGAAGCTGCGTCTTGATCGCCTCGAGATCCGCCTCGTCGAGCGTCTCTTTTTGCAGCAATAGGCCGGCGCCGCCACGGCAGCAGGGACGTCGATCGGCTCAGTGGCCGGTGTTGGCGCCGCTCGGCGTCGAAGACGGCGGCGCGGCGGTGCCGTTGCCGTTCGCCGCGGGCAGCGGGCTGGACGGCGCCGGCGGCGTCGAGGTACCGCTGGCCTCGGTCGCGGCATTGCCGTTGCCGTGCGCGGCCGCGGGCGAGGCGGCGGCGAGACGCTGGCGCGTCTCGCGGTCGAGGCTCGCCGTCTGCCGCAAGCCTTGGCGCTGCTGGAAGGCAGCGAGCGCCTGGCGCGTCTTGGGACCGACGATGCCGTCGATCTTGCCGCTGTAGAGACCCTCGCGCGCGAGCTCGGCCTGGGCCTGGCGCGCATCGTTGCGCGCGCTTTGCGCGCCGCCACGCTCCTTGTGGAGCGCGTTCTCGGCGGCGGTGTCGGCGCCTTCCGGCAGCACCGCGCCGCCCGCCGCACCGGCGACGCCGCCGACAACCGCGCCGATCGGCCCGCCGACCGCGGCACCGACGCCGACGCCGGTCAATCCGCCGGTGGCGGAGCGCTGCGTTTCATCGCTGCCGCAAGCGGCGGTGAAGAGACCCAAAGCGAGGACACCGAAGACCGCAATTCGCATGGATTTACCCGTTGGCTGGTGGTCACGATGCTCTCCCAACAGCCGGTTTTGCGCGGAGGTTCCGCCGCGGCAATGCCGCGGCACGGCTTGACAGGCGCCGGTAGCGCGCTATTCTCCGCCCTCGCCTCAGGGGATATCGGCCATGGCCAAATCCAACACCGTCTTGATCAAGCTCGTGAGCAGCGCGGATACCGGTTACTATTACGTAACCAAGAAGAACCCGCGCATCAAGACCGAGAAGATCGAGCTCAAGAAGTACGATCCGGTGGCGCGCAAGCACGTGCTGTTCAAGGAATCGAAGATCAAGTAGCGCCAGCGAGCCCGAGCGCCGCAAAAAAGCCGCCCTGGTCCAGGGCGGCTTTTTTGCTGGGACGCTGCTTTGCTAGGACGCCTGGCTCACCGGCAGGATCTCGGCCACCGAGCCGGCGACGCAGTTGCGGCCGCGGCCCTTCGCCTCGTAGAGCGCCTTATCGGCGCGTTGCAGCACTGCCGTGGCGCTGTCGCCGCCCTCGCGCGTGACGGCGATGCCGACGCTGATCGTCATGTCGAGCTCGCCCAGCCCCTCGCCCAGCGCGATCGGCTTGCTGGCGACGACGTTGCGCAATCGCTCGGCAACCATCGCCGCCACCGCGAGCTGCGTCTCCGGCATGACGACGACGAACTCCTCGCCGCCGTAGCGCGCCACCAGGTCGAAGCCGCGCACATGGCGCGCGATGCGGCTCGCCACTTCGCGCAGCACCGCATCGCCGGCGGGATGGCCGTGGCCGTCGTTGACGCGCTTGAAGTAGTCGATGTCGAGCATCAGCACCCCCGGCCCCTGGGCGCCGTCGGCGGCGCGCACCATGAGGCCGTCGAGATGCGCCATGAGGTAGCGGCGGTTGTAGAGCCCGGTGAGGCTGTCGGTCAGCGCCAGCGCCAGGCTGCGCTGGTAATTGTCCTGCAGGCGGTCCTGCAGCCGCTTGCGGCGGATCTGGGTGCGCGCGCGCGCCGTGAGCTCGTTCTTGTCGAGCGGCCGCACGATGTAGTCGTTGGCCCCGAGATCGAGGCCCTTGGCGAGCCGCGGCAGATCCTCGCCATCGGCGACCAGCAGGATCGGCACCAGCCGGCTTGCCTCGTCGGCGCGCAGCTGCGCCACCAGGCGCAACGCGTCCTGCCGGCCGGCGAGGCTCAGGATCACCAGGTCGATCGTGCCGTCGGCCATCTCTTGCAGCTGCTCGGGGCTGGCAGGGCGCAGCACCGCCGAGGCGACCGCCTGCAGCATCTCGCTCACGCGCTCCGCGGCGAGGCCGCTCTCTTCCCACAACAGGACGCGCGCCGGGCCCAGATCCTCGGCGCAGCGGGTCTCGGCGATGACGTTGTCGAACCGGCCATAGACCTCTTCGCGCAGCCGCCATTCCTCGGTCATGCGCTTCAGGCGCACCAGCGAGCGCACGCGCGCGAACAGTGCGACATCATTGACCGGCTTGGTGAGGAAATCGTCGGCGCCGGCCTGCAGCCCGCGCACGCGGTCGGCGACCTCCGACAGCGCCGTCACCATCACCACCGGGATGTCCGCGGTCTGCGCATCGGCCTTGAGCGTGCGGCAGACCTCGAAGCCGTCCATCTCCGGCATCATGACGTCGAGCAGGACGATATCGGGATGCTCGCGCCGCGCCAGCTCGAGCGCGTCGCGCCCGCTCGAGGCGGTGATGACGGTGAAGTACTCGCTCGACAGCTTGGCCTCGAGCAGCCTGACATTCACCTCGACATCGTCGACAACCAGCACGCGCGCCGACATGGCCTCGCTCTCAGCTCAGAAAACGTTCGACGGTCTGCAGGAAATTGGCGACCGAGATAGGCTTGGCGATGTAGGCCTCGCAACCGCCTTCCCGGATCTTCTCCTCGTCGACCTTCATGGCGAAGGCGGTGACGGCGATGATCGGGATCGCCTTGAGGTCGTCATCCTCCTTGATCCATTTCGTGACTTCGAGGCCCGAAACCTCGGGCAATTGAATGTCCATGAGGATGAGGTCAGGATGGTGCTGGCGCGCGAGCTTCAGTGCCTCCATGCCGTCCTTGGTCTGCAGCGTCGTGTAGCCATGCGCTTCCAGGAGGTCATGGAAGAGCTTCATGTTGAGGTCGTTGTCCTCGACGATGAGAACCCGTTTGCTCATTGGAAGATCCTTGTGTTCTCGTGAAAAGAACGACACTGCCGCGACACGGGCTCATATTCGGCGGCCACATATATCTCATGCTGCCCCCGCGCCTCGATACCTATAGTTTGGTTTACCTTAAAAATTCGTAACTTTTAGGCATCTCCCCCAAGCGCACGCGAAAGAGAATCGGCCCGCCATGCGCATCGGCATTGATCTCGGCGGCACAAAGATCGAAGCGGCTGCCCTCGACCGGCACGGTCAGGTGGCAATAACCCGCCGGGTCGCTACTCCGGCTGGCGATTACGCGGCGACGGTCGAGGGGATAAAGCGGCTCGTCGCCGAGATCGAGACGGCGCTCGGCCGGCGATGCACGGTCGGCGTCGGCATGCCGGGCTCGCTGTCGCCCAGCACGGGGCTGGTGCGCAACGCCAATTCGACCTGGCTGATCGGCCGCCGGTTCGATCGCGACCTCGCCGCGGCGCTCGGCCGCCCGGTGAGATTTGCCAATGACGCCAATTGTTTCGCGCTCTCCGAGGCGATCGACGGGGCGGCTGCCGGCGCCTCCCCGGTGTTCGGCGTCATCCTCGGCACCGGGGTCGGCGGCGGCATCGTCATCGACCGTCGGCTGCTGACCGGCGCCAATGCCATTGCCGGCGAATGGGGCCATTCGCCCCTCCCCTGGCCCGACGACGGCGAGCGGCCAGGGCCGCGCTGCTATTGCGGCAAGGCGGGATGCATCGAGACCTTCCTGTCCGGCCCGGGCCTCGCGCTCGACCATCGCCGGACCAGCGGCGAGACGCTCGACGCCGCCGCCATCGCCGCCCGGGCGGATTCCGGCGACGCCGCGGCGGCGGCGAGTCTCGGGCGCTACGAGGACCGGCTGGCGCGTGGCCTTGCCGCGGTGATCAACCTGCTCGATCCCGAGGTCATCGTGCTCGGCGGCGGGCTCAGCCGGATCGACCGACTCTACCGGCGGGTGCCGCTGCTGTGGGGCGCCTATGTCTTTTCCGACGCGGTCACGACCCGGCTGGTGCCGCCGCGCCACGGCGATGCCGGCGGCGTGCGCGGCGCCGCCTGGCTCTGGGACCCCGAGGAGGCGCCATGACCGCGCTCTGCCGCGATTGCGCCGCGCTCGCCGAGGCGATGCCGGCCGGCGGGCGCTGCGCGCAGTGCGGCTCGCCGCGCCTCATCGCCCATGCCGAGCTCTCCGGCCTGTCGCTGGCGCATATCGATTGCGACGCCTTCTATGCCAGCGTCGAGAAACGCGACCATCCGGAGCTGCTCGACCGCCCGGTGATCGTCGGCGGCGGCACGCGCGGGGTGGTGCTGGCCTGCTGCTATGTCGCGCGGCTCTCCGGCATCCGCTCGGCCATGCCGATGTTCAAGGCGTTGAAGGCCTGTCCCGACGCGGTGGTGATCCGGCCGGACATGGCGAAGTACCGGGCCGTCGGGCGCGAGGTGCGCACGCTCATGGAAGCGACGACGCCGCTGGTCCAGCCGCTCTCGATCGACGAGGCGTTTCTCGACCTCGCCGACACCGAGCGCGTCCATGGCGGCCCGCCGGCGCGTACGCTGGCCTTGCTGGCGCGGCGCATCGAGCGCGAGATCGGCGTCACCGTGTCGATCGGGCTCTCCTACAATAAATTCCTCGCCAAGATCGCCTCCGACCTCGACAAGCCGCGCGGCTTCGCCGTACTCGGCCGCGGCGAGGCGCTCGACTTCCTCGCGCCCAGATCCGTCGGCCTGATCTGGGGCGTGGGCGCGGCGCTGCAGCAGAAGCTGGCGCGCGACGGCATTGCCAGCATCGCCGATTTGCGCCAGCGCAACGAGCGCGAGCTGATCAGCCGCTACGGCGCCATCGGCCGCCGGCTGGCGCGCTTTGCCCGCGGCGAGGACGACCGCGTCGTCGATCCCGACGCGCCGATGAAGAGCATCTCGGTCGAGACCACCTTCGCCCGCGACATTGCCCACTATGAGGGGCTCGCCGAGCAGCTGCGGCCGCTCTGCGACAACCTGGCGCGGCGGCTGGAGCGCGCCGAGCGGGCGGCGGCGAGCGTGACGCTCAAGCTCAAGACCAGCGATTTCCGCGTCCTGAGCCGCTCGCGCCAGCTCGCCGACCCGACGCAGCGCGCCGACACGCTCTACCGCGCCGCCTTGCCCTTGCTGCGCGAGGCGGCCGACGGCGCCGCCTTCCGCCTGATCGGCATCGGCGCCGACCGGCTCGCCGAGCCGGCGCTGGCCGATCCGCCTGATCTCTTCGCCCTCGGCGAACGCGCGGCCCACGGCGAACGCGCGCCAGCGCGTTCGTCCGCGGCGGCGCCAGCGGTTGCGCAGCAACCGCGAAAGCCGCACCG
>JBKQTR010000535.1:0-12252 GCA_052143095.1 Allostellaceae bacterium | reverse complement strand
GCCGCGACCGAAGCGGTCGTGGCCGGAATTGTCGGGGTAATAGCCCTCGATGCGATATTTGCCGTTTGCGCCAATGCACTTGGGATATGAAGCCATGGCACCGCAGGGGACCGCCGAGGAGCGAATCGTAGTAAAGGACCTTACGGTCGCGTTTGGCACGCACGTCATTCAAAGCGGGCTGAGCTTTTCGATCCGTCAAGGCTCGATCTTCGCGATCATGGGCGGCAGTGGCTGCGGCAAGAGCACCGTGCTGAAAGCGATGATCGGTTTGCTGCGTCCATCCTCCGGGACGATCGCGGTGGAAGGCGAGGATTACTGGGCCGCCACCGAGGCGCGACGCGCGGCGATCAGCCACCGCTTCGGCGTGCTGTTCCAGAGTGGAGCGCTATGGAGTTCGATGACAGTGGCCGAGAACGTCGCGCTCCCGCTGCAAATGTTCACAAGCCTCGCCGCCGATGCGATCGCCTTTCTCGTCCAGCTCAAGCTGAGGTTCGTGGGATTGGCAACGGCTGCCGGCAGGATGCCTGCCGAGCTTTCGGGAGGCATGCGCAAGCGCGCAGCCCTTGCTCGGGCTCTCGCCCTCGACCCCGAAATCCTGCTCTTCGACGAGCCATCCGCGGGCCTCGATCCGATTACATCCGAGCGGCTCGATGAACTGATTCTTGAATTGAACAAGGGTCTCGGCGCCACGGTCGTAATCGTGAGCCATGAACTGCCGAGCCTCTTTGGAATCTGCGATGACGGTGTCTTTTTGGACGCGGACGCCAAGACAGCGATCGCACACGGCTCGCCGCGGGCATTGCGTGATGCGTGCGATCACCCAACGGTGCGCGCCTTCATGGAGCGAGGACGATTAGACTCCGTCCGAACCCAAGGAAGTCAGCCATGAGCTCTAGACCCGCCGTTGTCGGCGCCTTCATCCTTGGCGCCGTTGCTCTCGGTGTTGCCGGTATCTTATTGTTCGGAGGTATGCGGCTTTTCGCCACGAGTACGCGCGTCGTCGTGTTCTTTAGCGAGTCGCTCGCGGGGCTCGACGTTGGCTCGCCGGTAACGTTTCACGGCGTGCGCATCGGGTCGGTCCAGAGCATCGCGGTCCGATTCTCGCCCGATACGACGACGGTGCAAATTCCCGTCTTCCTGGAACTAGAGCGGAACAAGGTGATTTTGGAAGAGAAGAAGTTGAACCGCTCTGAGCCAGATTTCGAGCAACTGATTCGGGCCGGGCTGCGAGCTCAAGTGGTTCTCCAGAGCTTCGTCACCGGTCAATTACGTGTAGACCTCGAATTCCTGCCCGGCACACCGGCACAACTGGTCGGTGCGGCCCCGGGCGTGCCGGAGATTCCAGCGGTGCCGTCGAACCTCGGCCAGCTGGTCAACCAACTGACACAATTGCGGCTACGTGAGCTTACCGACACCGCGCAACAGGCTCTCGCCTCGGTGGGACGCGTCTCGGATCACCTTGATGCGACGCTCGACCCCCTGGCCCAGAGCGCGCACCGTACCCTCGACGCCGCCACGCAGACGCTGCAAACAACGGACGAGGCGGTGCGTCGGGTGCAGGCCGACGCCTCCACTGCGCTGCGCGACCTGGATGCCCTGCTCGTCGATGCTCACCGTCAGCTCGACGCGCGCGGCGGTGAGCGCAGTCGGACACTGACCGCAGCCGATCGCGCTGTACGCCAGGCGGAGACTCTGATCGACTCGCTAAATGGTCTGGCCGAGCCGGGCTCGCAGTTTCGCGGCGATCTCGAGGCGGCCGTGCACGATCTCGCCGCCAGCGCCAGCTCTCTGCGCAATTTCGCCGAAACAGTCGAGCGAAACCCGAACGCCCTGCTCATGGGGCGGGCCAGCCGATGAAGCAGGCTGCCGTGCACTTATGCCCGGGGAGGCGGTTCTTTCCGGTCGCGGTACTCGCGTTCTTCGGCGCTGCGATGTGCGCAATTACCGCGTGCAGCCTGTCTGGGCCGCCTCCCGCCGAATATGTGCTCGGTGCCATGCCAGCGGCGACAGCGACAACGCTATCCCAAACAGGACTGCCGGTCGTGGAAGTCAAGCGCATTCAGCTTCCCGACTATCTCGACACGACCGACATCCTGGAACGCAGAGGCAATCAGCTCGTCCCGAGCCCGACCGGCCGTTGGGGCGAACGGCTGTCGGTCGGTATCACCCGGGCTCTAACCGCTTCGCTTGCCGCACGGCTTCCCGCTCTGGTCGTGACGGCAACGCCGCTTGGGCATCCGACAAGGCAGATCCTGGTCGATGTGGCTGCCTTTGAAGCGAGACCGGACCACCACGTTGTTCTTGTCGCCCGCTGGACCATCTTGGATGGCGCCACTCGCCACGTGCTCACCGCGGAACAGGCGTCTCTTGTCGAAGCTATCGAGGGCAACGGCGATGACGCGCTCGTCGCAGCCATGTCGCGGGCTGTCGACGACCTAGCCGGGCGGGTCGCCGCCGGCATCGAACGTGATGTTCGGGCTGCGTCATGAAAACGCTGGCGCTCGAACGCCTGACTTACCGAGCGGCGCCACGTCGCGCGCCCGCGAGATGCTGCCTCTTGTCGCCCACAGCAGCATCGACGGCGCATTCAACCCTGATTGAGATAGGTCAAAGCGCGGAAGCTTTTGCTCGGCTGAACGTGAGACGCCGCGTCGTTTCTTCCGCCGTTGTCAACGGAGAAAGCAGATGACACGTTCGAGACATTGCGCCGACTGCGCGCTGATGGTCGGCTTCTGCCTGCTTCTGATCACGTCGGCGGTGCTGTGCGCCTCTGCGCCGAGCGCGGCCGCCGATGAGTCGTACTTTTTTGGCCTCGTGACGCCGACGCCGATGGTCCACCTGCCGATGGCCGGCGCGTCGAGCTACGCGCAGCTCATCGAGCTGCTTCAATCGCAGGGCTATGGCGACGTCAAGGTGACGCCGTTGTCCCCCAATGTTTTCGACCCGCGCCCCGAGCTGATGCATCCGGATCTCACCTTCACCTCTCCGGACAATGAAGATGCGCAGGATACGCCCATTCACTTCGGCTGGAACGGCACGGCGGTCAAGGATGGAAAGACATTCGAGGTCTATGTGGATCGCGCGCCAAGCCGCCGCGCTGCAGTCCTCCGCTGACCTTACATGCCCGGTTCCGCACCTCATTGGACGTCCTGCGGTTACGCGCGGCGTACAGCGTGGCAGGCTCTTGCGTCGACGCTCCAGTGCCCTGCCCCGAAGGCGAACAGCTGCTGGAATCCGCCGCACATGGCCAGGTTCTTGAGGAAATGGGCCAGCTGGTTGGGGTCGCTGAATTGGGCATGACCGATGAGACCCGTTACGGCGCACCAAACAGCGAGTATCAGCCCGACCACGCGGGTTTGATATCCAATCAGCACGAACAGACCGCCGATGCACTCCACGATGATTGCGACCGCGGCAGCGAACTCCGGCGCCGGCAAGCCCTGGCTCGCCATATAAGCGACCGTAACGCTGAACGCACCGAGCTTTTGCAGTCCCGCCAGCAGGAAAATGATACTCATCAGAAGGCGGCCAGCCGCAGCCGCGGCGCTGTTTGTGCTCGTCATCTTGACCTCGCCTTCACGTGTGTGCAGGGCGGAACTTGCTCAAGAAGCAGGTATTGGGCTACGCGTACACCGGCGGCTGCAGCTCATGGCGGGTCGACAGTGTCGGTCTTGTCGCGCCGGGTCTGTCCATCGTGCGAAGGAGATGCTGAGCAGCTCCGGCGATTTCCCCTTCAGAAGCCAGCGCATAGACGAATTTGTCGGGGCGGATAAAGGCCACATAGCCCGGGCGCGCGCCGGTCTCGCGCAGCCAGGCAATGCCCTCGCCCGAAATGTCCTCGACTTCGACGAGCCCGGGCGTGATCGAACGCGCGGCCCCATGTCCTTGCGGCCGCCTGCCAAGCGGATAGAGGGCAACGAAACGGGTGCCGAGAGCATCAAGCGCGGCAACGCTGGTTGGATCAAGTCCCGCGCGGGGATCGGCGCCATAGCCCATGAGCGCGAAGCCCTCGCCGAGCAGCTCGTCGAACAGCATGCGCCGTCCGTCGAAGCTTCGCACCCAAGGCTGCGGAATGGGGCGACCTTCCGCACCTTTCCGCCCTTTCCGCGGCAGGCCGAGATAGCTGCCCTGCGGATAGGTCGGCGGCGGCTTGAAACGTACTTCGCGAATGTAGTCGCCCAGTTTCGGCGTCGCCAGCATCGTCCTGACGACGAGGTTGCGCAACGCCGCCTTTGCCGGATGTGACTGCGACACGAAATTCTTCATCCGCACGGAGACGTCGATCATCTCCTGGGCGTGGGGCTTGCGCTCGCTCTCGTAGCTGTCGATGAGGCGCTCGCTCGCCTGTCCGCGCAACACAGCGTCCAGCTTCCAGGCGAGATTGTAGGCATCGCGCACGCCCGAGCTCATCCCCTGCCCCATGAACTGGGGCGTCATATGCGCGGCATCGCCGGCGAGGAGAACGCGGCCGTCGCGCCACCGTTCGGCCATGAGCGCGTTGAAGGTATAGACCCGCCGGCGCAGGATCTCGATTTTCTCGACGTCGATGTGGCGGCCGAGGAACATCCGGACGGTGGCCGGATCCTCCATGTATTCCTTGGTCTGGCCCGGCATCAGCTTGAACTCGAAGCGGTGATGGCCGCGAGGCTGCGGGCAGGAGACGGCGGGAGTCCTGGGATCACAATAGAAATTGAAGTAAGGCAGGTGGCGGAAGCAGTCCTCGCCCTCTTTGGCCTTGATGTCGACGACGAGCCAGGGCTCGGGAAAGCTCTTGCCGACCATCTTGATGCCGAGCTGGGTGCGCACGAAGCTGCGGCCGCCGTCGCAGCCGACGAGCCAACGCGCACGCACCGTCTCGGTCTGCCTCGGCGGCGCCGCCCCTTGGGACCCCTCGCCATAGCGAAGGCCGGCGCTCGCGGCGTGCACGATCCCGATGCCCGCCTCGTCCTGCTCGAAGCCCACCACCTCGCGGCGGCGCCGGACGGTGACGTGCGGATAGCGCGCAAGCAATGCCTCAAGCTTGGTCTCGAGGAAGGGCTGATAGAAGAAGTTGCTCGCGGCCCAGCCATAGGGCCGGGCGGTCGGCATGAACTGCGCGAGCACTCTGCCGTCGCCCAGCACCCATTGCGCCGGTCCGTCGAGCACCATGTCGGCGCTGAGTTGATCCGCGACGCGCGCCGCCTGGAACACGCGCATGCATTCATCATCGGTATAGACGGCCCGCGCATTGCCATAGAATTCCGGCTCGCGCTCGAGCGCGAGCACGCTCAAGCCGCGGGCGCCCAGCAAATGTGCCAAGGTGAGGCCGGTCGGCCCGAGGCCCACGATAGCGACGTCGTATTTGTTGCTTGCCGTTTCCTCTGCCATGCTTCCCTCCGTCGCTTCTGTTCTTTGTTTTCAGGCGGCCCTATCCGAACCGACAGGCCACTCGGCCGACGGTGCCGAAATCCGCTTCGACCGCGTCATCTCTCTTCACCGGCGTCATCGGGCCGAGCGCTCCGGACAAGATGATCTCGCCGCCGCGCAGCGGTTCGCCGCGTGCCGCCATGGTGCGTGCCAGCCAAAAAGCCGCGCGCAATGGATGATCGAGGCAGGCGCTACCCAGGCCCTCGGAGACGGTGACGCCATTGACACGTAACCGCATCGTGACGTCGGCAAGTAGCGTCGTAATCTGAAGGGGTTGATCGCCCATCACGTAAAGCGCGGCCGATCCGTTGTCGGCCACGGTGTCGCTGACCGTGATCCTCCAATCGGCGACGGCACTATCGACGATCTCTAGCGCGGGAAGCGCGTAGCTGAGCGAATTGAGGAACTCGCCCCAGGACGGCACAGCCTTGGGCATGCCGTCGCGACCCACGATCAAGGCGATTTCGCCTTCGACCCTGGGCTGGATCAGGCATTCCGTCGGCAGCGTTGCGCCGCTGAGATACTCCGTGTCGGCAAAGAGGACCCCGAAATCCGGCTCGTCGACGCCGAGTTGCCGCTGTACCGCGCAAGAGGTAAGGCCGATCTTACGGCCGCTGATCCGGACTCCTTTTTCAACGCGCGCAGTGTTGATGGACGCGGCGGCGTGGGCGTCGTCGATGCTCGTGATCCCGTAGCTCGACGAGATTGGCGGAATCGCCACAGCCGACGCTCGCGCCTCGCGCAGCGCGCGCGCTGCAGTCTGGATTTTGTCGCTGGCGGTCACGGCCCGATCCGTCAGAACGCTGTGTATTCGCTTCGGAACAGTGACGACACGCCGGCGCGCAATTGCGCGATCTTCTCGCCGACGGTCTGGTGCTGCGGCTTGTGACCCCAGAAGCTGATGGCCGGGTGGGTGACCTGGGGCCATTCCATCGCGTCTTCGATCGTCGCCGGGTTCCAGCCGAGCTCGAAATAGAATCCCGAGGGCGAGATCGTGTAGAACGAGACGCTGCGGTCGTTGGTATGCTGACCCATCGACATGCCGATCTTGAACCCCAAGGCTCGGCACCGGCGATAGGCTTCGGTGACATGGTCGAGAGTAGCGACCTGCATTTCGATGTGCTGGATCTTGGTCCGAATAGGGTCGATGGCGAGGCCGCGCGTCGCGCATACCGCAATCGAATGATGCCGGGGATTGAGGCGCAGGAAGGTGAACTTGAAATCGAGCCCGCTGATCTTCTGCTCGACGAAATCGGAGATCTTGGCGTCGAAGATGGCGCGCCAGAAGGCGATCATCGCTTCGGGCTTTCGCGTCATGATCGCGACATGGCCCATGCCGCCGGCGCCGGTGACGAAGCCACCGGTATCCGGGCTGAGAGCGCTCACTAGTACGGGGTCGGTGAAGAGCTCGCAGGCCAGTCGCTTCGGCCCGGAAAAGCGCCACAGGCGCTTGACGCCCCTGAGCGCAGCTTCCTCTCCCTCGACTTTCTCCACCGCGACGTTGCGCGCCTGGAGCCGCGCGAGGATGACCTCGAGCGCCGCGTCGCCGGCCACTTCCCAGCCGAGCGCCGCAACATCCTCGGAGTCGGCCCTGCGCACCATCAGCCGGCGGGCGTGATCGTCGGTGCGGAGCGCAAGCAGCGTCTCCGTCTGCTCGACTGCGGCCATGCCGAGCCCGTCCACCGTGAAGCGCTTCCAGTCGGCCAAATGTGCGGACTCGACCAGTGCATAGCCGAGCCGCACCGCGCCATAGACGGAAGGCGTCACCTCGGTCTCTTGTCTCGCATCCATGCCTTTCCCTCCAAAAGCTGTTGGCGCGGCACTCATCTCCGTGCGTCGCCGGCTTGCGACAAAAAGCAGATCGTCGCCGCGTTGAATTCCTCGGCCCGTTCCCACTGCACCCAATGGCCGGTACGATTGAACAGATAGAGGTCGCAGTTCCGCATCCGCCGCTGCAGCGAACGACCGCCGCTCGCGCGATTGACCCGGTCCTCGATCCCCCAGAGCAGCAGGGTTGGGGTTTCGAGGCTGGCGAGGCGCGGATCGCGCGTGAAGTCGATGGCGCGAAACTTCGGCAAGCCCTTGGGACGAACCAGCGGCGGATTGGCGACGATCTCTGGGTCGATACTTGCCTGGTAGCGCTCCTCGATGAGCGTGTCGGGCAGGGATGAGGCATCGAACACGAGATCGCCGCGCAGGAAGGCGGCGAGCTTGTCCCGCGTGGGCCCCTCGCCGCCGTAGTAGCCCAGCAGGCGCCTGAGACCCGCAGTTGGGAGGCCGCGCGTGGTGTCGACGCCGCCAGGCCCTAGCAGCACGAGCCGACCGATGCGCGTCGGCCGCTCGAGCGCTATGCGCAGCGCGCAAGCGCCACCGAGGGAGTTGCCCAGCGCATGCGCCTTGTCGATGCCGAGCGCGTCGCATAGGCCGAACATGGCGCCGGCGAGATCACCGAAAGGGTCCTTGCGATCGAGCCCCTTGCTGGAGCGGCCATAGCCGGGAAGGTCGGGAATGATCAGACGGAAATGCGCTGCCAGCGCGGGAATGTTGCGTACAAAGTTCGGCACGCCCGAAGCGCCAGGCCCGCCGCCATGCAGCATGAGCACGGGCGGGCCGGCACCAACCTCGACGACATAGATCTCGCGGTTCGCGATCCGGACGATCCTTCCCGGCAAAGCGGTGCCCGACCTCGAAGAGTCCATCTGCCGCCCCTTCCCAACAGCGTTCTCATAATGACAATTTTGTCATCTTGACATAACCGCCACTTTGACGCAAGTGTCATTTTGAAAAAAGTGAAGATGTGCTATCCATTCGCTTGGAGCCGTCATGCCGGAAGCCCCGATCAGAGAAGACCACCGCCCACGCGTCGCCGCGGAGAAGCGCTCGCGCATGCGCCGCAAGCTGATCGAGAACGCGCTGTTGGTCTTCGCCGAGAAGGGTGTGGACGCCTCGGTGATCGAGGATGTGATCAAGGCTGCGGGCGTGTCGCGCGGCACCTTCTACAACTATTATCGCACCAATACCGAGCTGCAGATGGCGGTCAGCGACGAGCTCGGCAACGAGATCGTGCAGCAGATCGAGACCCAGACGCGCGACAACCCGTCGCCCGCGGCGCGGATCTGTACGGGCGTGCGCCTCTATCTGCGCGCTGCGCGGCAGTTTCCGCTGTTCGCCCGCTTCGTCGCCCGCCTAGGGCTGGCTGCGGTCGGGCCGGACAATCTGGTCTACAGATACCTTCCGGCGCATCTCGAGGAGGGAATGGCGACCGGGGAATTCGCGAGAATGCCGGTGCGCGTCGCGGTCGATGTCGTGCTCGGGTCGGTGGTCAGCGCAGTAAAGCGCATCGCCGCGAATGAGGCCGATGACGATCATCTTCGCGCTGCCGTGGTTGCGATGCTGCGCGGGCTGGGGGTTGCCGAGAAGAAGGCCGTGGCGCTGCCCGACGCTCCGCTGGCACCGCTGGTGCTTGGCGACGAAACCCTCTTCATGCGCAGTCATGCGCGTTTCCTGTCGCAACATCGGCGCAGAAGTCGCTTGCAGTGAGTGTTCCGCGGAGACCTCGAAGCGGTGCAATCGAGCGCGGCGACAGCTATGAGGTGCATTTGCGGCGAGGATCATTTCACGACTGCGGCAGCAGCGTCTCGTAATCCCTATGGAAACACGAGTGTCGCAGCGAAAGCTGCGCCATGTAGCTCCTCTGGCCGGGAGCGCAAGCGCGGAAGCGATCGACACGCCGCAGGCACGGGGACAGATGCTCACATATACGCGAGATATGTGCTCGAGTATGCCGGCGCATACGGAGTCCGTTTCTGTTAAGGCTTCTCGGATGCCTGCCGCAGCAAGGGCGGCGCGGCATGCTCGGGTGGCAGGCGTCCGAGAAGCCTCAGGACAGGGCGAGGTCGAAGTCCAACCTAATTGATTGTCGCGGTCACCAAAGCTGTAATGGGGCGATGTACCCGCTCCCCAACACGGCGCTCCCGCTCCGCGACCTCGCTAAGCACTGGCGGCGTCATGTCGAGGGGCGACCGCCGTTGGAAGAGATATTGGACACGCTGGTGCAGGCGTTTTGGCAAAGGACGCTCGTCCTGTGCCGAGCCGATGGCGAACGGGTCGAACGCGAGCCGCTGCTGCAGATGCTGAAAGCGGCGGCGCCCCATCCCCGAGTGTTGATCTACGAGGACCCGGGTCACCCACCTTCGGTGAAGCGGGAGCTGCCTGACGACGGTGTTACGATTGATCTTCGCCATCAAATCTGCCTGCCCCCAAAAGCCTCCGACTGGTCGGATCAACTCATTTCGGAAGCTTGCTCAAGGCTCGGCGCGTGCTGCTGGAAAGACTACTCGGCCGCGGCCCAGGCCGGCTTCATCGCGCTGCAGGTGTCGCGCGATGCATTCGAAGCGCTTTGCCTCGAGCGGGGATACGAGCGGCCACCCTTCTGGTTCGGACGGGAATCAAAGGGCAAGGCATCGAAGAGCTTTGGGGGACGGCCAAGTGTAATGCGCCAGATTAAAGCCGAGATGAGCCGTCGCGCGCGCGACGGCTCTCTCGAGCCAACGCTGACCCAGGAGGCACAGGCCTTGCTCGTCTGGGCGACGAACAATATTCCCACAACAGAACAGATCCCAACGATACGCACGATCGCTAATGGGGTGCGCAGCGAGTACTGGAAGCTGCGACACTCAAGTCAGGACGCGCATAAAACATAAAGCTCCGGTGGGGTATTTCGTGCTCCTCGTCGGCCCTAGGTTTCGCGCGACAGCGGAATCACATGGCCTCGCGCGCGACCTCCCCCAAACTCAACGCTTCGGCTGACCAGCTGGAGGCACTTCTCCCTCTCGTTCGCCTGCTCGCGCGTCAAGCGGCGCGTGAATCCCTAAACCGCGCGCCTGAGCTCGAGCGCCGGGATGATGCCGACTCGGCGGCTCGCGGATCGCTGCACCCGTGAAGCGTAGCCCTTCCATGCCCAAGGGAACCGTCGCGGCTCCCAAGCTTCCTCGCTTCCTCTCCATCGAGGGCGTCGCCCAGCTCCTCGGCGTCAGCACCAAGACCGTGCGCCGCTGGATTGACGACAAGCTCCTCCCGGCCCACCGGCTCGGCCGTCAATTGCGCATCAGCGAGCCGGATCTGGCCGCCTTCATCGCGCGCTCGCGCCAGCCCTAAGCCGTGTGCACGCCAATGTCCGCCAGTGTCGCAATCCGTCTACTTTATTCATCGTCATAGTGATTACTGTATAGTCAAATAGACCTGCAATATAATATTGACCTTTTAACTATTGTCCATTAGATGTCAATTGCGTCCACTGGAGGGTAATGATGTCCGCAGACGGCTCTATACTAACAACCATCCGGTCGGTAGCCCCCACTAGCGCCGGGGTCACCCTCGCCGATGTCCTGAACCACCTCGAGCGTGATGCCGGGCTTGATCCGCGTCGGCGGGGCGAACTGCGTTCGGCCCTACGCTCGATTTGTCGCATGTTCCGGGCCGACCCCAGCTCGGTGGCGGCCGACCCGAGATATCTCCGCGCAAGGTTGGCCAAGGTGACGGCTGCTATGGCAGGCGTCACCGACGGGCGGTGGAGCAACATCCGCAGCCTCGCCTTCAAGGCGCTCGACCAGGCCGGCATCAAGTCCATGCCAGGTCGGTACCGCGAGCCGCACGCGCCGGAATGGGAAGCGCTTCGCGCCAGGCTGCCCGATCGCCACTTCCGAAGCGGGCTGAGCCGTTTCATGAGTTATTGCACGGCCGAGGGCATTGGGCCCGCCGACGTTACCGCCGAGACCTTCACTCGGTTCGGCACCGAGGTCGAGGGGAGCATGGTCCGAGACCCTGGCGCTGTTTACCGCGACAGCTGCAAGCTATGGAACATGGCCGCCGCCCGTATCCCGGGATGGCCGGAGCTCCAGGTGGAAGTACCGGTGCGCAGGCGAGATTTCGCCATGGGCCTGGACGACCTCCCAGCCTCTTTCCAACAGGATCTGCAGCGCTTCCTTTCGACCAGCGCCGAACCGGACGTGTTCAGTGACCATCACAGCAAGCCAATCCGCCCGCTGACGCGGCGCAATCGCCGCCAGAACATCCTAATGGCGGCGACAGCCCTCGCTAAAAGCAACTTCCCGATGGCACAGTTGACGGGGCTGGCCGTGCTCGTCGAGTTCGAGAATGCCAGGGCAGCACTAAAATTCCTCCATGAGCGGGCAGGCGGCAAGACCAGCGGGCTCATCTACCAGATTGCCACGCTCCTCAAAACCGTCGCGCGCCATCATGTGGGATTGGAGGATGCGGCAGTTCGGCCTCTGAGCGAGCTCTGTAGTGATCTCAAGCCGCGCACGAGCGGGCTAACCGAGAAAAACAAGCGCTTCCTGCGGCAGTTTGCCGACCAACATAAGCTCTCCGGACTTCTCTCGCTCCCGCACCGCCTGGTCGAGGAAGTCGAGGCCCATGACTCCGGTCACCGCCGCGATGCCGTGACCGTCGCGCTGGCGCTCGCCATCGCCATCGAGCTCGTCATCCCGCTACGCTCGGATAACCTGGCCGGCCTGCGCGTCGGCGTCGATATCCAGCGCATCGCGAAGACGGCGTTCCTCTCCATTCCCGCCGAGAGAACGAAGAACGACAACGCCATCGACGCCGAGCTGCCGGCATGGCTGATAGCCATGCTCGACCTCTACTTGCGCAAGTATCGGGCCCGTCTTGTGACGACGCCTTCGCCCTGGCTTTTTCCCGGCGAGCGGGGGGACCGCCGCAATTCCGCCGGCTTCAGTGCCCAGATCGGCTCGCTGATCGCCAAGCAGACCGGCGTGACTATGACGCTCCACCAATTCCGTCATCTCGCGGCCAAGCTCTATCTCG
>JBKQTR010000534.1:0-35940 GCA_052143095.1 Allostellaceae bacterium | reverse complement strand
ACGTCGATTTTTGGGACGAGGTTATGCTGGCATGGTGTTGGCAGCATCGCGGCCTTTACGATCTTGTCCTGGGCTCCAAGCGCTCGGACCCGTCGCTTAATCAGCAGTATCGCTATCGCAAGCTGCTGAGTTGGGGGCTGAACTCGATCCTGCAATTTCTCTTCGGCTTTGTCGGATCCGACACCCACGGCCAGAAATTTGTCTATCTGCCGAACCTCCGCCCCATTCTCGAGCAGTGCATCATGCGGCGGGGTCAGTTCGATACCGAGCTGACATTACGCGCGATGCGATCCGGCTTATGGCTGGCCGAAGTTCCGGTACCGCTGGTCGAAACTCGGCCGCCACGCAACCTCATGCTGACCAAGATCTACCGCAACCTGATCGACATCGTCAGGCTGCGCAAAGTCATTCGGCAGGTGCCGTTCCGCATGCCGGTCCGTTACCACCGCTGGGCGCGGGAGGATTTGATGGGGCGCGGCTCGATCCAGGCTGAGGTCTTCCTCGAAGCAGCGGAGCGCCAGCGCCGGCTCCAGCTTTACGCCAAGACCGGCTGACGCGGCCCCGCGCCGCGCCCGAGGAGCCCCCCGCCGCGCAGCACGCAGGTGCTGCGTATCGTGCCCTTATTGCTTCATCGTCACGTATCGCAACACCGATCACCGCACGGGCAGCCCCTTGCGTGTCCGGATCTCCTCGACGAGGTCGAGGCACCGCTCCGCGTCGCGGAATGGCAAGCCGCTGAGATCGGAGAGCTCTAATTCCCACCATTTGAGCCGCAACAACCGCTCGATCACGCGGTCGGGAAACCGGAAACGTTTCACTTGCGCAGGCACTCCCGCCACCACGGCGTAGGGCGGCACGTCCTTGGTGACGACTGAACCGGCGCCGATGGCGGCACCGTCGCCGACGTTCACCCCCGGCATGATATTGACGTGATGTCCCGTCCAGACATCATTGCCGATGCTGACCTGCTGGAACATGTCGGGGGTGCGCTCGAGCCGGACAAAATCGTTGTATTCGGCCACCCAGTCGAAGGACCGCGGGTGGTACTGGAATTCGTTGGTGCTCAGCCAGTCGATCGGATGATTGAACGGATTGATCGACGAGCGCGCGCCGATGGCGACGAAGGCCCCGACCGTCGCGCGCGCGACGAAACAATGCTCGTTCATGCCGAAATACTTGCCCAGCGTCACGTCCGGCCCGACCTGCGAATACCGGTTCATGTAGACCGGACCGTTGACGCGCGACTGGATAATCCTTGCGCCAGGATTAAGGCGGTAGATGCCGGCGACAGTGATCGGCTCGGACTTGGTGTTCTCCATACGTTCGATGTAGACTTGTTCGTAGATCATCCCGCTACGCCTTTGCCGCGCTGAGCCGCGAGGATGGCGGAAGCGCGGTTTCGGCACAAGCTCGACTCGATCACCGGGAGAGCGGCGCGTTGCGGGCGACAACCGCGGCCGCCTCGCGATTGCCCGACCCGCATTCCTCGATCGTGCCGGTCGCCACGCCTCCTCCTCCGCGTCAAGAAAAGCGGCGCACAGCAACACCCGGAAGCAAAAATTGGTACGCGACAGGCTTCACGAAAGCGTGTAATAAATGATCGCCAGCGTTGCAACCATTCATGGAATGCACGTAGCGTTGTTTAGTCGCTCTCCAGAGGATTCGGCGGCCATGCCAGACGACCCCAGCAGCGCTCCGGCGATAGAGGAGCCGCTCGGGGGGATGCACATCGGCAGCGGCGCCGAAGGCCGCAAGTCGGCCGGCCCGCCGTCATCGCTCCTGGCCGAACCCGATATTGCCCAGACCGAGCTGAACGATGGCAGCGTGCGGCTGCAGCTGCGTCGCCGCCGGGCCGCGCGAGAAAACGCGCCGGCTGCTGTTCCCCAACGCGAGGCCGCGCGGCTCATCACCATGGCGTGGGGCGACAGCTATATCGAGGAGCTGTTGTCGGTGACCGTGCCGGCGCTGCTGGCCCCGGGCAATCTGCCGGCCTTCGCCGAGGACTTCGACGTCGAATTCGTCATGGTCACCGAGACACGCCTGTTCGAGCTCGTCTCGCGCAAGCCGGTTATTTTGAGCCTGCTGGAATGCTGCGACGTCCGCTTGGTGCCGATCGACGACCTGCTCTCCCCGTGGTACGGCATCACCCTTACTTTTGCCCTCCTTCGTGGCTTCGCCGATTTGGGCTCCGACATGGTCGGCGCCCATTTGTTGTTCATCAACACGGACTTCGTCCTTGCCGATGGCTCGTACCGAAATCTTGCCAAGATGATCTTGCGCGGCGAGCGGCTGGTCGTGTCGCCGAGCCATTGCATGGTCTACGAGGATACCATCGACGTCCTGCGCGCACGCTATGACCAGACGACATGCAGCCTGTCGATTGGTCATCGCGAGCTGGCGGCCATGGTGCTCCACCACCGGCACAACACGGTGCGCGCCAAGACGGTAAACCAGCAGCTCTTCCGGCTGCATTGGCATGATCAATTCTATTGGTACGTCGACGAACACACATTGCTCGCGCGTCAATTCCCGATCGCCGTGGTCTATATGCGTCCGGAACGGGTCGTCACGGAGCTGCCGACCTTCTGGGACTATGGAATGATTTCGGAGATCTGCCCGACGGCGCGGCCCTGCGTGCTGGGCGACTCCGACGAGTTTCTGATGGCAGAAATGCGTGGACGGGACACGCTGAGCTCACTCCTGAGATTGGGTTGGCCGAGCATTGACGAGCTGGCGAACGATTTGTCTCGTTATCTCACCAGGGACCATCATGACCTCGGGCAATACACGCTCACTCTTCATTCGGCGGATGTGCCGGAGCAACTGGCAACGGAAAAGGCGCAGTTCGACACGTTCATGACCGAACTCTATCGTCGTCTTTCGCCGCCGAGGAGCTACCGCGACCATCCCTTCTGGCTGGAGGGCTGGGATCGGTTCCGCATGATGCGCGCAGAGGCAGGCACCGCGCTGCAGCTGCGACTGCGGGTAACCGCCGCGCTTCGCGAGAGGCCTGCCTATACGAAACGCGCCCAGCGATTAGCCTCGCTTCGAGCCCAGATCGCGCAAGCCGAGCGACAAATGGCGTTCGACACCGAGCCTGTCCGGCGCGAGCAGGCGCGGCTGCGCGACCTGCTGAGAAGTGCCGAGCGCGCGCAGGAGCGGCGACGCAAATCCCTGCAGGAGCTCCAGAAGGGATTGCAACGCGAGATCGCCGAGCTGGCGTTTCTGCAGCAGCAGGAATTCGACGGGGCCTACGCAGCGGCAGCGCAATCCCCGGCTGCGGGACCGTCCGTGCCAATAGAAGCCTCGGAGGAGGATCCCGCGACCCTGGAAGACTTCGACGGTCCGACCGGCGGAGCAGCGCCCGGAGCGAGCGGCACATCATCCGACCTCGCCTGGATGGAGGAAGTGGCGCGGGAAGGCGCGTTCTTCGGCGCGGGCAAGACGCCGGCTGCCGCACCGCCCCCAGGCGGTATCAGCGGCGTACGGGGCAGGATCGCGCAAACCTACCGCGCCATGTTCGGTCGACTTCCGCACACCACGCTCTGGCACCCCTATCATACCAGCCTGCGCCATGTGCGCGTCGCCCTGAAGGCGGTCATTGCGGACGGTGCGGCAACCATGCTCTTCATCGCCTCGGAGGATCCGCTGGCGCCCTTGCTGGTCAGCGACCTCCCCATCAGCAAGACCACGATCACGCCGGGCGCGCTAACGCGCGACGCACTGGATGTGCTGGGCGGGGACGTCCCGCAATTCGATTGCTGCTTCTGCTACCTCGGCTTCGACGAGCTTTCAGAGTTCCGCGAGATCATGGATAAGATCCGTCCGGTGATGCGTCGCGGCAGCAGGATCGTCGTGTTCCAGCATAATCGCGACTTCCACGCACTCAACGAGCATACCTTCGCGTTCACGTCGACATTGTTCCCCATTATCGGCAAGTCGCGGATCAGCTTCACCGGCTCGCTTCCTGCTGCGCTTGCCGTACGTTGGTTCGTGCGGTCGCTCACCAGGCGCCGCACCTCGCGTCTTTCCGGACTGGTGTCGCTCGCCGCCGCGCTTTTCATCTGCGCTCCCCTGGCTCGCCTTGCCGGGGCGATTGAGGAAAAGCAGGATCCAAGGAGCTACCCCAAGCATTGCACGGGGATGACGATAGAGATCGAGCTCGTGTGATCTCGGCAGGCTGAACGGACGCGTCGCACGACGACCGCGCCTGAGCCGCCTTACCTCTTAGCGCAGCGTGAAGGTGATCGTCATGCTTGTGCAATGCTTGGTATAGGCCGAGGCATTGCGCCTTTCCTCCAGCCACGCGGCCAGCCGCGCGACAGGGGCGCAGACGGCCAAAACAAGCGCGGTAGCGACCGGCCGGACCGGGGTCTTGGACAAGATGGCCGAGAAGGCGCCGATGGCGATGGCGCCAAGACGCGACCCGGCGAATTTGACCTTTGCTTCGCCAACCGCGGGGAACGCGCTTCGACTGAGCCTATAGGTCAGACCGTCGAGGTCATAGGCGGGCCTGTTCTCGTAGAAGAGGACCAGCTTTGCGCCCTCGCGCAGGCGCGGTCGCAGCTTTGCAAGTATCTCGCGGAACTGCAGCAAGTCCTCGAATTCGAGATCACACAGACAGAGGTCGAAGCTGCCGACCTCTTCGAGAATGTGATCGTAGTCCCCTTTCAGCGCCATGGGCACCGTCAGCGTGACCTTGCGCCCGGCACATTCGCGCAGGAACAACGAACCGTAGAGCCCTCCGGATGACACGAGAAGCACGCTCGGCGCGGTACGTGAGAAAGCGAGCTCGGCGGTGACATGGCGCACCATCGTATAATAGGGGTGCCACTTGGTTACGTACGGCATCTTGCCGAAGAGCGCGTAGTAGAGCTCCAGGAGCCGCCGCCGCGACCCGGCCCCGGGCAACCTCTCGGGCTCCCCCCGACCGGGCTCCGCCGCCATCGGCTGCGCCTCTTCTCCCAGCTCGCGCGTCTCTTCCGCCTCGAGCCGTACTAGTTCTTGCTCTTCGCCGGCGATCTGCGCCCGCAGCACCTCAAGCTGCGCATCGGCCGGTGGCCGACCGGAGGCTGGCTCCGGGCCGTCAGCTTGTGCCGACGCCAGGGCCGCGAGCTCGATCTTGAGCGCCTCCCGGCGCGCCCGCAAGGCGTCGATTCGGCGGCGTCGCGCCGAGAAGACAGGGTTGTCGCGCAGTGTGGACCTTATCCGCTCCTGCTTTCTCAGCGTCTCGCGCAGACTGGCAGCCCCCTCAAGGCGCGCCGCCGAGAAGCCTGGGAAGGCCATTCTCCAGAACGGGTGATCGCGGTGGCTCAGTGGCCGCGCGATGCGGCTGTAGACGGCGTCGACGAAGTTCTTGAACTTGAGTTTTTCCGCCTCGATGTTACCCGGCAGGTCGCGAGCGTGCAGCACAAGATCGTGCCTGCCGTAGTCGAGATGGTCCTGCGTCACGTAGGAAGACAAGTGCGCCGCGATGGCCTCGACGCTGGGCCAGCCCAAATGATGGCGTTCGCGAAAGGTTGTCACCGTGCGCAGCTCGGCCATGAGGAAGTCGTCGGAATCGCCGAGGACGCAGGGCCTGACCGTCGGACAATACTCTGCAATGACGCCGTAATCCCAAAATGTAGGGAGCTCCGTCAACACCCGCTCGGGCCGCATGTAGACCACCGCGATCGGCAGTTGGCGACCCAGCAGGGTGTGCTCGTCGGCATACCAGTAGAACTGGTCGAAAAGGCCTATATTGAACAGCGGCTGGTTCACCGTCTTTGCGCGCACGCAGTTATGGACGTGGGCGAGCAACAGTGCCGCCATCTCCCGCCGGCCTATGGCAAGCGAGCCCGTTTGGAGATCGAAGCGCACGCGCAGCGGGCCGACGATCTCCTCGAGAACCCCGCAATAGCTGGGCGAGACGACGAGCCGTTCGCCGCGCAAGAT
The DNA here is from genome assembly GCA_052143095.1 of Allostellaceae bacterium. GTDB lineage: Bacteria > Pseudomonadota > Alphaproteobacteria > ATCC43930 > CGMCC-115725 > DAHUYF01. Next base: position 30,006 of record JBKQTR010000534.1, on the reverse strand, counting down.
CACTTCGGCGAGCTTGCGATAGGAGCCGTCGGCGACGATGAAATCGGCATTGAGAAAAACCAGGTGCGTATCGGTCATCGCCGGACCGAGATCGGCAAAGCCGCGCACCAGCGCATAGGTCAGCGTCACGCCGTACCAGGACGACAGCAAGTCGTCGATGGGTAACAATCGCAGGTCGCAATGCTGCAGCAGGCGTACGATCGCCGGCGCGGCAATGATCCGATCGAAGAACCGCAATTCCGTGACGATGACCAGTTCGCTGTCGAAGTGCTCGACGAACGCCGGCAGGTTTCCCGGCGCCATCAAGGCCGGAATGGTCATCGACAGAAGATCGTCTATGTACCGCTCCCCCCAGACCATCGTGATGATGCGGGCCGGCTCTTTCCGCTGTGCGGGCGTGGCGCCTCGACGGAGCGCGCGATCGGCCTCCCGGCGGGCCCGCACGGCGAGTCGCCTTCCGCCGCCCTCCAGCTCGTGCGCTTCTATTCCCGGTAGGGGCGGCGGGTCGATGGCGTCGGATAGCAAGCGGTTCATAACTCTCTCGTTTCCAGCCTCCGCCAAGCCCGTGGCGGCGCGCCGTAGCTATTAGCGGTTTTGATCGCAATTGTCGCCTCCGATGAGCTTTACCCCGGCTGCAACAGCGCCGTGGCTCCTCATCGGCCGCGTCGGCCCGGTTGCGACAGATTGGCGGAGGCAAAGAGTGGTCGCCGCGCGCAATTCTCCGAGAGGTTGGAAAGATCCGCGGGGTTGCGTTAGTCTGTGTTACCGTGCCGTGGATTGCGCAACCGTCTCGTTCCCTCGCCTCCCTTGACACTTGAGTGACCGATCTTTATTGCAGTGACTTCGGAATATCGATCTGCCACCTCAAGCCGAACGAGTCATTGTCCTGAGTAACCGCTGCGGCGCCGGCCCATGAGGCGTAAGGTATTGCTGATCGGCAATTCGGGCTCTATTGGCGAGAGGCTCGCGTCACCTCTCGGCCGGCGCGTCGCCGTCACCCCTTGTCGCGCCCTGCCGGGTCGCCGGCGGGATCCGGTTCGGCATCGACATCATGCGTCTCGGCGAGCGGTTTCTGACTAGCAAGCACGGCATGTCGCACGCGATCTTGCTGCGGTCCCTGGCGCGGACTGACATGTGCGGACACCGCGCCCAGCCATTCGCGCAGCGACGGACGTCGGCTCCGCAGACAGACCTCCGTCGATAGCTGGATCACCCAGGACCCAAGAGGAAGCCGTGCCGCCGCCGTCGCCGCAGAGCCAGATCACAAGCGACAAGATCCGCGTGCGGATGATTATCCCGATCTGGGGCGCCGACTACGTCGAGCGATGGCTCTCGCTGTCCTTCGCCTCGCTCCGCAGCGAGGGCAACATCTACTATCTTCAGCAGCATTGCGATTTCGATCTCGCGATCATGACGAAAGCGGCGGATGCCGAGCGTATGCGCGCTGATCCCCGCTTTAACGAGATGACCAGCGAGCTTCGCTGCACCTTCATCGCCATCGACGAGTTCTTTCCGCGGTACGGCAGCATTCCCTATGGCGTGCCCCTGACGCTGTCCTACGCCAAGGGCATGATCGATCTCGGCGACCAGGCGCTCGGAACGTACATCATCATGATGAACGCCGACTTCGTTCTGTCCAAAGGATCGCTCAAGAGCGTCTTGGACAAAATCAAGGAAGGTTACTCGATCATCACAGCCCCGAGCATCCGCGTGATCGACGAAACGGCAAGGCCACTCGTCGAGGGCTTGGTCGACGTCAAGGCCGGCATTCTCGACATCTCTTCGCGCGAGATGATGAAGATCGTGCATGCGCATCTGCACAACACCGTGAAGGGCCGCATCGTCAACGAGCCGAACGTCGTCGACTCCACCTACTATCATCAGATCTACTGGCGGGTCTCCGAGGACTGTCTGGCGGCGAGATGCTTTCTTGTCATGCCGCTTTGCTTCCGTATCGAGCAACGAATGACAAAGGTGATCTGTCCGGTGGACTACGGCTTCATCACCGAGCATTGCCCGAACGGCCGCTTTTGCATCCTCAACGATTCCGACCAGATAGCGATGCTGGAGCTGCAGGAACGTCACTCCGAAGCCTATCTTCTGCGCATCGCACCCCGGACCAGCACGCTCGAGCAGCACTTGGCGATGCTCGCCCCGGAAATCGTGGCGCAGACCAGCGGCTGGACGACCGCCGAGCATCGGCGGTCGGCGACCTGGACCCTCTATTTTCACGCCTCCGAGCTGCCTCCCGATATCGAGCGGCGCGTCCAGCCCCTGGCGCAATTTGCGGAAAAGATCCTGTCGTCGATGCCGCCTCCGGTGTCACACATCCGTCATTTCCACTGGTTGCCGGACGTCAGGAACTACAGGTTTCGCATGATTCGAAGCGGCGTGCGCCGTCCGATCGAGCTGCTCGACGATCCCCGTAACGCGGTGACGCCGACCTTGCACGAATTGCTGACGTCCTCGCGATGGACCGGTGGGTTCTGGCGCCGCTTGGCGCGTTATGCCGCAGAGCAGACCATGGTGCGATCCGCACGCCTATCGTATCTCGCGAGCGGGATATATTGGCGGCTCTATCACCTGGTGCCGCATAGGACGGTCGAGCTCATCGCCGAGAGGAAACGTCAACTTTCCGACGCTGTGGCGTCGCGCATTAGCCATGTCGATGACGGCCTGGTCGCGGTCTATCTCGGCGATATCGGTACCTACGCCCCCGCGCCCCCTCGTCGGGCGAAAATGTTCCGACTCGGCGCTTTTCAGATAAGAAAAGGCGGCGTGGACCTACGACATCGCCTTTTTGCCGATCCTGGCGAAGAGGGCGGCGGCACGGTTGTCGTTTACGCCGCCGCGAGTGTGCTGGCCGAATGGCCCCACCTGCGCGACGATCTTGACCATCTCCTGCATCGACGAGGGGAAGTCCTCTTCGTTCTTCTAGTGCCGGACCTGAGCTCGCAACGCCTGATGGACTACGCTTGGGTGCTGTCGGTGATGGTCGACCTGTTTTCCTCGGATCGGTACGTGGTTGCCGTCGATGTTTTTTCGGCTGTCGATCGACGCACGTCCCGCGATGCGCTGTTGGCTCTGCTGCGGCCGAGCTTCTGGCTTGCGCTGCCCCGGCTGCTCCTGCGCAATTCCAAGGCGTTGTTCCAGGCTGCCCTGTCCTACAAGGTGATACAGGATAGCGGCGGGCCGACACGGTTCTCGGCACTTTTCGTTCGAGTCGCGCGGCGAGCAGCCAGCGCCGGCGCGCCGCAGCCGCATGGCTGAAGACGGAAGGCGCTTCCCTCCTACGCGGCAGGCCGCGCCGCGCCGACACTTTCCTCATACGCCGCGACAACTCCCGCGATGTCGCCGCTGGCCGCGATCCGCCCGTGCTGCAGGAAGAGACCTCTGCTGCACCATTGCTGCAGCAGCTCCATCGAGTGCGAGGCGAGCACCAGGATGCTCGACGCCCGGACGAACTCCTCCATTCGGCGATGCGCCTTGGCGAGAAACTGCGCGTCACCGGCGGAGAGCCATTCGTCCATTACCAGGATCTCCGGCGGGATGCATGTCGAGATGGCGAATGCCAATCGAACCATCATGCCGGCCGAGTAGGTACGCACCGGCATGTCGAGATAGTGGCCAAGCTCGGTGAACTCGGCCACTTCTTCGGCGTGGCGCCGCATCTCGCGCGGATGGATATCCATGTACATGCCGCGCAGCAGGATGTTCTCGCGTCCCGTTGCATCGGTATTGAGCCCCACCGACGCATCGAGCAATGCAGAGACGCGGCCCGATGACGCCAGTTGGCCTTGGGTGGGCTCGTAAATCCCGGCAAGCACCTTGAGAAGCGTGGTTTTGCCGGCACCGTTGGCGCCGACGATGCCGAGGCGGTCGCCGGTTTCGATGTTGAGAGTGATATTGCTCAAGGCTCGGACATTGATGCGGTCAAGCGCATCCTTCGCCAAATTGCCATAGGTCGATGTGGCGACGAGCGCCTTCTTCAGGGACCTGCTGCTGCCCTGATAAATGGGAAAATCCAGAGAAACGTTGCGCAGACGCAGGGAAACCATGGGTTTATACCCAGAACGCGATGCGCGAGCGGAACCGACCGAAAACGGCGAAGGTGCCCACGCAGCCGACAGCCGTCGTGAGCAGCAACACGGCCCAGGAGTGTGCGCCGACGGCCTGGCCAAGGATTGGCGCACGCACCACATCGATCCCTGCGAAAAGCGGGTTCAGCGTGCCGATCCTCTCCCAGCTGCCGAGCGCGCTCGGAGACCACATGATCGGCGTGACGAAGAAGACCACGTTGACGAAGCTGGCGACGATTGGCGGGACGTCGCGAAAGCGCGCGCTCAGCATGCCGAAGAATATCGTGCACCAGGCGCCATTGACGGCGAGCACGAGCAGCGCCGGTATCGCCCAGAGAAATTGCCAGCCTATCGGAATGCCGAAGACGATCAACACCAGCGGCACGATGACGAAGCTATGTCCGAAGACGAGCAGGTTCCGATAAACCAATCGGTAGACGTGCACCGAGTACGGCATGGGAACGGTCTGGATGACCCCCTGGGCGCCGGTGAACACGCCGCAACCCTCGGTGATCATCGAGGAGAGGAGATTCCACGTCACTAGTCCCACGGTGAGGAAAGGAAAGTAGGCGGCGACATTCTGATGAAAGAGCTTGGCGTACAAAAGCCCCATGGAGCTGATCATCACGATCGTACTGATGGTCAGCCACAAGGGTCCCAGCATCGAACCGCGGTAGCGGAGCTTTATGTCCTGCTTGGCAAGCTCCATCCACAGCCAGCTCTTCGTCATGCCGACGGCGATATCCCGCCATGCCAGCGCCATCTTTGACGGCGACGGCGGCCAATCCAGCGTGCTGTGCGATTGGTGTTCTGAGGTCGTTGTCGAAACCATCTAATGATCAGCTTGTTTGCGCCGCTCGGCCGATGCCGAACAACAGATGGGGGTTCTCGATCCGAGGCTGAGTTGCGGACGGCAGGGTATACCACATATGCCTTTTGCCTGCACCATCCTAGACCGGCTGGTTGCCGCGCCCCGACGTCGCCTGGGGCGACGCCGAAGCGAGGTCATGAGCGACGCCCGAACCCGGCTTCCGGCCCTCGGTGAGCTTGATAACGAGGATGAAGCCTGCCTGGATGGCGGTCAGCGTGTTGGCCCAGATGATCGCCTGCGCGCCCAACAGCGCCCCGTAGGAAATCCATAGCATCATCGAGGCGAGCGCGACGACGAGCCAGAGGGCAGAGATATCCCCCGCCGAGCGGGTGCGCCACGTGCGGATCACCTGCGGCAACAGCGACGCCGTGGACAAGGTCGAGGCGGTCATGCCGAGGATGGTGATCAAGGTCACGTCCATCGAGGCCTCCGCGCCGGTTCGCCGACTACCGTGCCGAAGCGCCCGCGGCAGCGGGCGCGCGCGCCGACGGCGCCATTTCCTCGTAAAGAGCTTCGTAGCGCGCAACGATGACGGCGAGGCTATAATTCTCGATGACCCGCTGCCTGCCGGCAATCCCGATGGCGGCCCGCTGCCCCGCTTCCATGCCGTGGAGCTTTTGCCAAGCGGCCGCAAGCGCGACCGGATCCCGTGGCGGTACGATGAGGCCTGTCGGACCTATGATCTGCGCGGCATCTCCGACATCCGTGCTAACGACGGGGATGGCGCAAGCCATTGCCTCGCCGAGCACGTTCGGGAAGCCCTCGCCGAAGGCAGAGGACAGCGTTACGACATCGACCGCCGCGAGCAGGGACGGCATCTCCCGGCGCTCGCCGAGCGACATCAGCCTGTCGGCGCAGCCGCTTTCTGCCACCAGCGCCCGCAGTGCCGGGTCGCCTGGCCCTGTGCCACGTCCAGCCAGGATAAAGCGCGCGCCCGCCTCACCCCGGGCAAACCTCGCCGCAGCAGCGAAAAAGGTCGCGTGATCCTTCATTGGATCGACACGCGCCGGCAGGCAGATCAAGAAGCTTTCCGGGGATAGTCCAAAATCCGCGCACAGCCGGCGCCGGGCATCGCCGTCAGGGCGAAAGCGGTCGGTATCGATGCCGTTGGGCAGAACCTGCCAGCGGTGTGGATGGTAGCCCAGCGCCTCGTGGTAGGCGCGGCCCGACTCTGAATTGGCGAGGACGAGGTCCGGCTGACGCGACAGGCGCGCGAGCAGCCACGGCAGCGCTGCGGATACGCGGGAATAGTAACCGCCCTGCATGTCCGAGCAGCGCAGATTCCAGAGCAGCCGCGGCACACCGGCCAGTCGCGCGGCAAGCAAGCCGAGCAGGTCGGCATGGTAGAGCCAAGTCTGCAGCACATCCACCGGCTGGCGGCGCAGCAAGGCCACCAGCCGGCCAAGCCCGCGCGGATCAGGCAGGCCGCGGCCCATTCCGAGCGCGTGCACGCTGACGCCCTCGCCCGTCAGGCAGGCACCGATCGTTCCCGGCGTTGTCATGCTGACGACGCTCATCTGGACGCGGCGGTTATCGGCGGCGCAGACGAGCCTGGACAGCATCATCTCCGCCCCACCGATCTCGAGATCGGTGATGAGATGCATCACCCGCACCGGCGCCATCTGCCGCTCCTTCTATCGCAGGAGCGACGGCAGGGAACCGTGGGCGGTGCCCGCACCGACCGTGTGGTTCATCTCGGCAAGCCAGCTCTGGAACATAAGCACGGTCCAAAGGCTGGCGCTCCAATCCCGCCTGCCGCTCAAATGCTCCTGCCAGCGCGCGCCGACGCGCTCGGGCTTGAGCCAATCGCCGCGCCTGACGGCATCGGCGCTCAGCAGGTCGTTCGCCCAGTCGCGCAACGGGCCTCGCAGCCAAGCCGCCAGCGGCACCCCGAAACCCTGCTTCGGGCGATCGACAAGATGGCGCGGCACGTGACGGTAGAGAATTTGCCGCAGCGCCCATTTCGTCGAGCCGCGCCGCAGCTTCATGGCGAGAGGCATCCGCCAGGCGAACTCAACCACCCGATGATTGAGCAGCGGCACACGTACCTCCAGGCTCACCGACATGCTGGCCCGATCCACCTTGGTCAGCACGTCGTCGGGCAGATAGGTGAGCGTATCGCGGAGCATCATGCGTTCGATAAGCGTCCGGGGTTCGCCCGCCGACACCGCGTCGGACCGCCGCTCGCTCGGCTGATCCAGACCCCGAACCATGTCCTCCGGCTCCGGCCACAACGAAACCAGGCGCCGATACGCGGCATCGCCGCTGTCCTCGCGGAGCAATGCCGCGAGCTTTGGTATTCTCTGCTCCAGAATTGTCGGCCGCCGACGCTCGGGTATCATGCCGGCCAGCCGCCTGACCACATTTTCCGGAACCGCCTCCAGAGACGCTGCCATGCCGCGACGCAGCGCAGGCGGAAAGGCGTGAAGCACCCGCTCTATGTTGCGGGCCCATTGATAGCGCGTATATCCGGCAAACGATTCGTCGCCGCCGTCGCCCGAGAGCGCCACGGTGACATGCCGGCGCGCGAGGCGAGAGACGACTTGGGTGGGAATTTGCGATGAATCCGCGAAGGGCTCGTCATACCAGATGGGAAGATAGGGAATGACGTCGCGCGCCGTCTGCTCCTCGACATAGAATTCCGTGTGATCGGTGCCGAGATGGGCGGCGACGCGCTTGGCATGTTGCGCTTCGTCATAGCCCCTGCTGCTGAAGCCGATCGTGAAGGTCTTCACCGGCCGCGGCGCCTCCAGCTGCATGAGCGTGGTCACCAGCGAGGAGTCGATGCCCCCGGACAAGAACGCCCCGAGCGGCACGTCCGAGACCATTTCGTTTCGCACCGCCCGACGCAGCACCGTCTCGAGCGCGCCGAGCATGTCCGTCTCGCTCTGCGTCGCGTCGGCGTCATGCGCCGAACTCGCGGCCGCGCGGATGTCCCAGTACCGCTCCAGTCGCGGCTCGCCGTTGAGCCTCGCGATCAGCATGGTACCGGGCTCGAGCTTTCGGACGTGGCGAAAGATGCTCATCGGCGCCGGCACATAGCCGAACCGCAGATAGGCGGCAAGCGCGGCGCGGTCGATCTCCGGTTGCCAGCCGGGATGGGCGCGCAGCGCCTTCAGCTCGCTGCCGAAGACCAGCACCGCGTTGGCGCGCCCCCAGTAGAGGGGCTTTATGCCGAGACGATCGCGAGCGAGGGTGAGCTCGCGGCGCTCGCGATCCCACAGCGCGAACGCGAACATCCCCTCGCAGTGTCGCAGCGTGTCGCGGATCCCCCACCGCGCGATGCTCTCGATCAGCACCTCCGTATCGGATGTGCCGCGCAGGATCGCGCCGGCTTCCCTCAGGCGTCCGGCAATGTCGGCGTAGTTATAGATTTCCCCATTGTAGGTGATGACGAAGCGGCCATCGGCCGTCGTCATCGGCTGATGGCCGGTGGGACTGAGATCGATGATCGAGAGGCGACGATGCCCGAGGGCAATGCCGGCCTGCGCGTCGATCCAAATGCCCCCGTCGTCGGGACCGCGGTGACGCAGGGCCTCGGTCATCGCCAGCAAGGCGGCCTCGCGCGCCGGCAGCGTCGCAGGTCGTTCCCCTAGGAAGCCGGTGATGCCGCACATTGTTCAAAACTCCTGCCGCGATCTTGCCAAAGACGTGCGAGAAGCGACATTGGTCAGCTTATTGTCCCGCGTCAGGCTGTCGCCCGCCACCCCGGATATCGCGCCGAGACAACGCGCGCCCGCTTGAGCGGAAACACGCCCTGCGCCCATCCACCCCTAACCGAACTTCCCCCTTTTTTCGTGCATGGAAGTGACGGTTTATGCGGGCTGGCGAGTGTTTCTGCCCGGAATTTAGGCAGACCATTTGGCTCTTGTATCGTGGCGGCGGGCGTCATTCAAGCTTGTCGTCTCCCTCCCGCGGATCGCCAGCTGGAATGCGCCGCCGACACTGCCCTCGCCCGCGCGCTTGCGCGCGGACGGCCGCCAACCCAACCCTGGCACCCCATCCTTGCTCCCTTGGCGCGCGCGCGATAGGCTCGCCGCCGCTCACAAGAAGACCCGAAGGAAAACCCGCCATGGACATGACCGGAGAGTTCCTGATCCCGGCACCGCGCCAAAAGGTGTGGGCGGCGCTCAACGACCCCGAGATCCTCAAACAATCCATTCCGGGCTGCGAGGAGGTCGAGAAGCTCTCCGACACCGAGCTCCAGGCCAAGGTCACCGCCAAGGTCGGGCCGGTGAAGGCGCGCTTCGGCGGCAAGGTGACGCTCTCCGACCTCGATCCGCCCAACGGCTACAAGATCACCGGCGAGGGCAGCGGCGGCGCCGCCGGCTTCGCCAAGGGCGGCGCCACCGTCAGGCTCAGCGATGCAGATGGCGGCACCAAGCTCAGCTACACCGTCGAGGCGCATGTCGGCGGCAAGCTGGCGCAGATCGGCTCGCGCCTGATCGACGCCACCGCCCGCAAGATGGCCGAGGATTTCTTCTCGCGCTTCTCGGCAGCGGTGACGGGCGGCGCCGTCGCTCCGGCTGCCGGGGCGGCCGCTGCCGCGCCCGAGGCCGCAGCCGCTCCCGCCGCAGCCGCCAAGCCGCCGGCGGCGACCTCCGGGCGGCGGCTCCCGCCGATGGTGTGGGTGACCGGGCTGGTGATCATCGTCGCGGTGCTGCTCTATCTCTTTACCCGCGGCGGCGGGCACTGACCGGCTTGACCGGGCGCCTCCGGCGCACGAAACTCGCCTCATCCTCGTCCCCGCGGCGCTCCGGGCGGCTCTTGACCAGCGTGGCGGCGCGGGAACGGTAGCGACAACGACATAAAGGGAGTGAAGTCCATGGCCACCGTGACCCTTACGGTGAACGGCAAATCGGTCACTGCCACCGTCGAGCCGCGCACCCTCCTCGTCCAGCTCCTGCGCGAACAGCTCGCCCTCACCGGCACCCATGTCGGCTGCGACACCAGCCAATGCGGCGCGTGCGTCGTGCATATGGACGGCGATTCCGTGAAGAGCTGCACGCTGCTGGCGCTGCAGTGCGACGGCGCGCAAGTGACCACTATCGAGGGACTCGCCAGCGGCGACAAGCTGCACCCGATGCAAGAGGCCTTCCGCGAGAATCACGGGTTGCAATGCGGCTTCTGCACGCCCGGCATGGTGATGAGCGCGGTCGACTTCGCCAAGCATCACAAGAGCCCGACCGAGCAGCAGATCCGCGAATGGCTCGAGGGCAATATCTGCCGCTGCACCGGCTATCACAACATCGTGAAGGCGATCAAGGCCGGCACCGAGGCGATGGGGAGGACCGGGTGATGTCCGCCACCGGCATCGGCGCGCCCGTGCGCCGCAAGGAGGACGCGCGCTTCCTCACGGGCCGAGGCACCTACACCGACGACATCAACCGGCCGGGCCAGGTCCACGCCTTCGTCCTGCGCAGCCCGCATGCCCATGCCGAGATCAACGGTATCGACACCGCCAAGGCGAAGTCTGCGCCGGGCGTGCTCGCCGTTTTTGTCGGCGCCGACATGGCGGTCGGCGGCCTGCCCTGCGGCTGGCTGATCCATTCGAAGGACGGCTCGCCCATGGCGGAGCCGCCGCATCCGGTGCTGGCGCAAGGCAAGGTGCGGCATATCGGCGATCCCGTCGCCGTCGTCATCGCCGAGACGCGGGCGCAGGCCAAGGATGCGTCGGAGCTGATTGCCGTCGATTACAAGCCGCTGCCGGCAGTGGTCTCGGCCGAGGATGCGTTGAAGCCCGGCGCGCCGCAGGTCCATGAACAGGCCAAAGGCAATCTCTGCTACGACTGGCATCTCGGCGACAAAGCCGCAGTCGACGCCGCCTTCGCCAAAGCGGCGCATGTGACGAAGCTCGACATCGTCAACAACCGCCTGGTGGCCAATGCGATGGAGCCGCGGGCGGCAATCGGCGAATACGACCGCGCCACCGGCGAGTACACGCTCTACACCACGAGCCAGAACCCGCATGTCATCCGGCTGCTGATGGGCGCGTTCGTGCTGCAGCTGCCGGAGCACAAGCTACGCGTCGTGGCACCCGATGTCGGCGGCGGCTTCGGCTCGAAGATCTATCATTACGCCGAGGAGGCGATCGTCACCTGGGCCTCGTCCCGCGTCAACCGGCCGATCAAATGGACCGCCGAGCGCGGCGAGAGCTTCGCCTCCGACGCGCAAGGCCGCGATCACGTCACCCGGGCCGAGCTCGCCCTCGACAAGTCGGGCAAGTTCCTGGCGCTGCGCGTCGCCACCATCGCCAATCTCGGCGGCTACCTCTCCACCTTCGCGACGGCGGTTCCGACTTACCTTTATGGCACGCTCCTCGCCGGCACCTACACCACGCCCGCGGTCTATGTCGAGGTCAAGGCAGCCTTCACGAACACCGTGCCGGTCGACGCCTATCGCGGCGCCGGGCGGCCGGAGGCCTGCTATGTCGTCGAGCGCATCGTCGACACGGCGGCGCGCGAGCTGAAGATCGATCCGGCGGAGCTGCGCCGGCGCAACTTCATCCCGAAGGACGCCTACCCCTATCAGACGCCGGTAGCGCTTTCCTATGACAGCGGCGACTACTTCACCACCCTCGACATGGCGCTGAAGGCCGCCGATTACGCCGGCTTCGAGACGCGCCGGCAGGAGGCGGCCAAGCGCGGCAAGCTGCGCGGCATCGGCATGGCCACCTATATCGAGGCCTGCGGCATCGCGCCCTCGGCGGTGGCGGGCGCGCTCGGCGCCCGTGCCGGGCTCTACGAGACGGCGGAGCTGCGCGTTCATCCCACCGGCAGCATCACCGTCTTCACCGGCACGCACAGCCACGGCCAGGGCCACGAGACCACCTTCGCCCAGCTGGTCTCCGACCGGCTCGGCGTGCCGCTCGAGATGGTCGATGTCGTCCATGGCGACACCAACAAGATCCCCTTCGGCATGGGGACCTATGGCTCGCGCTCGCTGCCGGTGGGCGGCTCGGCGCTGGTCAAGGCGATGGACAAGGTGGTGAACAAGGGCAAGAAGATCGCCGCCCATCTGCTCGAGGCGGCCGAGGCGGATATCGAGTTCAAGGACGGCACCTTCACGGTCGCCGGCACGGACAAGACCATCGCCTTCGGCCAGGTGGCGTTCACCGCCTATGTGCCGCACAACTATCCTATCGAGGAGCTCGAGCCCGGCCTCGACGAGACCGCGTTCTACGATCCCAAGAACTTCACCTTCCCCGCGGGCTGCCACATCGCCGAGGTCGAGATCGACCGCGACACCGGCAACGTCGCGGTGGTGCGGTTCACCGCCGCCGACGATTTCGGGCGCATCGTCAATCCGATGATCGTCGAAGGCCAGGTGCATGGCGGTCTCGCCCAAGGCATCGGCCAAGCGCTCTACGAGAACGCGGTCTATGATGCGGACGGCCAGCTCATCACCGGCTCGTTCATGGATTACTGCATGCCGCGCGCCGATGACCTGCCGTCCTTCGACGTCGCCACCCACACGACGCTGTGCACGCACAACCCGCTCGGCGTCAAAGGCTGCGGCGAGGCTGGCGCGATCGGTGCGCCGGCGGCGATCATGAACGCGGTGGTCGACGCGCTGGCGCCGCTCGGCATCCACGACCTCGACATGCCGGCGACGACCGAGCGCGTGTGGCGCGCGATCGCGGACAAGACCATGCCCCAGGCGGCGGAATAAGGGAGCAAGCCATGTATAATTTCAACTATCAGCGGGCCCAGAGCGTTGCCGACGCGGCCAAGGCGGTCGCCGGCAAGGAAGACGCGAAGCTGCTTGCCGGCGGGATGACGCTCATCCCGACCTTGAAGCAGCGCCTCGCCAAGCCCTCCGACCTCGTCGATCTCGGCCGCATTGCCGAGCTCAAGGGCATCAAGCGCGACGGCAACGCGGTGGTTATCGGCGCGATGACGCGCCATGTCGAGGTCGCGACCTCCGACGTGGTGAAAGGCGCCATCCCGGCGCTCGCCCATCTCGCCGAGGGCATCGGCGATCCGCAAGTGCGCAACCGCGGCACCATCGGCGGCTCGATCGCCAACAACGACCCCGCCGCCGACTATCCGGCCGCGGTGCTCGCCTTGAACGCCACGGTGATCACCAACAAGCGCAAGATCACCGCCGATGATTTCTTCAAGGGCATGTTCGAGACCGCGCTCGCGCCCGACGAGATCATCACGGCGGTGAGCTTCCCGGTGCCGGAGAAAGCGGGCTATGCCAAATTCCCCAACCCCGCCTCGCGCTATGCCGTGGTCGGCGTGCTGGCGGCTCGGACGGGCGGCGGCGTGCGCGTTGCCGTCACCGGTGCCGGCGCCGTCGTCTTCCGCCAGAAGGAGATGGAAGCCACGCTCGGCAAATCCTGGAGCGCCGATGCCGTGGCCGCCATCAAGCAAAGCGCCGCCGGCCTCAACTCCGACATCCACGCCAGCGCCGAATACCGCGCCCATCTGGTAACGGTGATGGCCAAGCGCGCGGTGGCGGCGGCAGGCTAGGGCCAAATCCTGGCTGACTGAATCGGGAAGTGTATTCCCTTTTTGGTAGAAATACTGATCGAACTACTGGCTGAGGTTGGAGGCCCGCAAGCGACAGCCCGCCTCCGCGGCCGCGGTTGGTGCGGCGCGAGCGCCGCCAATGGGACCCGACGCTGGTAATTTCCGAGCGAGTACCCAATTCGGGCGCGACGCCTTGTCCGTGGATGACGGCCTCGCGCGGTTGCCGAATTCGCCCGGCGAAGTCAGCAGGCTGGCGGCGATGATCGACAGCATGGAGAGGCCCCACAGCGCCGGGAGGAGCGCAAAGCCGCGGCGATCCCGCGCCAAGCGCATGTCACCGGGCCCGCTCGAACGGCGGCTCAGTGGTCGGCAGCTTGCGGCGCAGCTTCGTAGTCACCGACCGCGCCTTCTCCAGGCTCTCCAGTAGGTGCGTCGTGATCGGCATCAGCAGCTCGGTCCGCGCGGCTTGGTCCTGGGTGATTCGAAACAGGCTGCCGAGCATCAAAATATCCTGCAGCAGCGGCAAGCCGTTCGGTGATTTGCCTCGTTGTAGTTCCTCGTCGCCGGCGTACTGCCCCGGCGGGCCGTAGCTCTGATGCAACTATCTCGGCGGGCTTTCTGCAATCACTGCTTGCAGCGAGAAGGCGGTTATGTAAGGTATTGGCGCCGCCGCCTTCGGCACCGGTGACGGCTCTTGCCTCAAGAGGTGCCGGGATGGATGTGACGATGAGACTGGAGGGCGACGCCGCGATGCTGGCGGCGCGCTATGATGGGCTCGCGGGCGAAGCGCTGCTGCGGCCGCTGATCGAGCGCGAGTTCAAGGGGCGCATCGCGGTTCTGTCCTCCTTCGGCACGGAATCGGCCCTTCTCCTCGACATGGTGGCGCGCATCGACCGCGCAACGCCGGTCGTGTTTCTCGACACCGGCAAGCTCTTCGGCGAGACGCTGCGCTATCGGGACGCGCTGGCGGCGCGGCTCGGCCTCCAGGACCTCCGCACCGTCTCGCCTGACCCGCTCGAGCTCGCGCGGCGTGATGTGGACGGCACACTGTGGCACCGCGACGCCGACGCCTGCTGCCGGTTGCGCAAGGTGGAGCCGCTCCAGCGCGCGCTCGCCGGCTTCGCTGCGCTCATATCGGGGCGCAAGCGCTACCAGGGCGGCCTGCGCGCAGAGCTGCCGGCTATCGAGCTGGTGGACGGCGTGATCCGCGTCAGCCCGCTCGCCGGCCATACGCGCGCCCAGATCGAGAGCGAGTTCGCCGCGCGCGGCCTGGCGCCGCATCCGCTCGAGGCCGACGGCTTGTACTCCATCGGCTGCATGCCCTGCACCGACCGCGTGGTGCCCGAGGAGGATCGCCGCGCCGGGCGCTGGCGCGGGCTCGACAAGTCCGAATGCGGCATCCACCGCCCAGCCGGCAGTGCGGGGAGTACCGCTTGAGCGATTTCCTCGACGCGCTGGGGTGACCGGTGCCTGCACTGGACGGAACAAGCCAGCGTGACACATTCGAGGCCTCGCCAAAAGCGCGAGGATCACCCATTGCTCATTCTGAGCGGTCATGGCGTGCGTCTCTTTTTAGAGAGCGGCGCTTTCGTCGCGCATAACGGCTTCACGCACTCTCCGCAGAAGCGCGAGGAATGGCGCGTTCCGTTACGCATCGTGATGTTCGACGGCAAAGGCGTTGCTGACGTTCCATGTGCTGCGATGGCTCGCCGAGCGGGACATTCCGCTTGTGCACAGCGATTGACTAGGCAACGCGGTGCATGTCGCTGGCGGAAGCGGCTACGCGATCGATCGAAAGTTGATCGAGGTGCCACTGGCAGCTATCCAGAATGAGGTCGGATTGAAGCTGTCTCAATGGCTCATCATGTGCCGCTTTGTTCTAAAGGGAGGCATATCGGCTGTACTCGTATGGCTGCTCATCCGAAATCTGGATCTGGGCGCGCTTATCCGGCAGATCTTGGCGGCGGACCGAACGGATCTCATCCTAGCCGCTGCCTGCTATTGGTCCGTTGGACTACCGGCCGCGTGGCGCTGGTCGCTGATCTTGGGCGCGATGGACCGTCCCCTCGGCTTCCGCGTCACTTTTCCGATCGTCCTGATCGGCTACTTCTTCAGTCTGACGCTGCCTACATCCATCGGGGGCGATGTGATGCGGGCGTGGAGAGTTAACCGCGCTGGCATCCCGGCGGCAACGGCCATCGCGAGCGTCGTCATCGACCGGCTTACGCAGGTCGCGGCCCATCTCCTGCTCATCATGGTGGTGTGCGCGATTTTTGGCTTGGTGCCGGATCGGAGCGCTAGGCTTGGCGTCCTGCTCCTCATCGGGCTCGGCCTGATCGGTTTTGCGGTGGCGATGACCCTCGACCGGCTTCCGGGCATCCTCGGCTTCCGGTTTATTCGACCCGTCGCGCGGTATTCCGCGGAGTTGCGTCGCGTCCTTCTCGTTCCGCAGCGCGCTGCACCGATCCTTCTGCTCGGCGTAGCAAATCAGGGGGGGTACCGTCATCGTGGCAGCGCTCCTGGCGCAGGCGCTCAAACTGCCGATCGCGTGGCTGCAGTGCTTCTTGGTCGTGCCCGTAGCGCTCCTCATGACCGCGCTTCCGGTCTCGATCGCCGGCTGGGGGGTGCGCGAGGCGGCGTTCGTCGTCGGGTTCGGCTTTGTCGGCCTGCCGGCTTCGGACGCCCTAGCGCTGTCTCTCCTCCTGGGTCTCGTGCAAACCCTGGTTCGGCTGCCGGGGGGACTTGTCTGGCTTGCAACGAACAGCCGTTCGAGCCGGCGCGACCCGCGAGGCGTCTACTGAGTTCGACGGCTGGTCACGGCGCGCTCGTCGAAGCCCGTCGCGCACAAGCTGCCGAGCGTAAATCTTCGCTCGGTCGCTGTGAGGGGAAATATCCTGCCTTGCGTGGCGATCATCGCGCCGATTTTGGACCAGAAAGCAATCGACGGATTGGAAAGCTGCCCGAGGTAGCGGCGGCAGGTTAGAGCGGATTCCGGTCACGTTGACGCGTATCCGGCCCGCGTCTCGCATCGATTGCCGATGCCCAGTGGATGCCACCCAAACCCCCGTGGCGGGGTCTCAGGGGCGCGCAGGCCCGGGTTCGCGCGGCCCTGAGGCGGGAGCGGGCATGGGGTCGTCGACGATCATCCTGTCCTACGTCATCAAGACGTGAGCCGCCCGCGTCCCCGGCGCAAGCGGTAGCTGATGCTGTGGCGCAGCGCCGAGCTGATCGCTGTGACGCTATCACGCAAGGCGTCACGAACGCTGTTGTAGTCTGCTATCTCCCACGGCTTGGCCCCGTGCACGAGATGAGCGGCGGCTTCCTCGAGAGGAAACCCATCGGGAAATGCCGCTGCATTGGCCATGAGGACGTCATAAGCAATGTCAGTCATCCCGTATAGTTCAAGGATCATGGCGCGTTTTAATGTCTCGGCGGCCCCGACGGAGGGGGCGTCACGATAGAAGAGGACATTAAAAGATGCTGGTTGCGGCACCGTGCGGGGGTGTTTTATCCCGAGACTTCGTGCCTTATTCGCGAAACTGGCTCGCTGCACTCGATCGAACGCGAGATCGTAAAGCAGAAATCCGTGCCGCAATAGCTGCTTATACACAGCCCAGAAATGTGTCTCGGGCAATGTGGCGCTAACGTCGAAATTGGTTTCGACTTCAATCGCGAGCACGCCACTCGCCACGAGGGTTTCGGCGCCCTTCAAAATCTCGGGCTCAAACCCCTCGCAGTCTATCTTGATGAAATCGGCGCGCGGGATTGTTCCTTCAGCCATCAGGCTATCAAGACGGCGAATCGGTACTCGCCGGCTGTTGCCGCCGCGTCTGACCGTGGCACTTGAATCATAGGGCGACGAGCCGGACGGGTAAAATGAGGTAGCCGTTGACTCCGGCGCGATAAATAGCTCGCGGTCTCCGTCCTCATTGCCGAGCGCCGTCGCGTAATAGTGATGGTTCGGCTTTCCTTCGACCCTAAGAGGCGCTACCGCCTCTTCCAGCGCATCAAAACCGTGAACCTCCAAACAACCGGCGAGATGCTTCCAACGCGGGCTGACACCCCCTTGGACGCCGACATCGATTACCACAAGCGGTGAGGTTAACAGGCCGTGACGCAGAACCCACGGCGTGAGTAACGGTTCCCGATTGTAAAATAGATCCATCTAGGCGCCTTTCGTGGCGAGCGACGCGAGAGCCGGCGCAGCATAGACCGTGCTAAGCGGCAAAGGGATGCCGCTCATCCTCCTTGCATCCACTTCAGCGCCAACACCGCGAGCCGGCCGAGCAATCGCCGCGCGGAGCCGGACGGGGCCGTCTCCATACCAAGGCCCACGCGCTAACGCTGCCGGGAAAAGACATATTCGTCGCAACCTACGCCTAGCAGCCCGAGGCGGGTGTTGCAGGGAAAGAAGCGCTCCGACGCGAAGCCAAGCTCCTTGAGAGTGCCATCAATCTCGGATGGTGCGGCAGACTCGTATGGATAGCCGCCGAGCCAGTCCCGCACGTCAGACAGAAACGTCATGCCGCGCGCCGCCGGATAGGCGCGAATATAGCGAACAGGGTTGCGCCCGGTTGCCACCAGGCCGAGCACGATCAGGCTGGCGAGCGCGGCATCGGCGGCCGTCCTGAACCAGCCCGGGCTGCGGGAATAGAGGCGCTTCTCCAGGCGCCAGAACCGGCACATCGGCGTCTTTCGGTAGATCGCGAGGACAAGCCGGCCGCCCGGCCGCACCAAAGCCGCGGCGCATCTGATCGCTCGGCGCATGTCGCCGGTATGATGGAGAACGCCCCAGGAATAGACGATGTCGTAGCCACCCGCGTCGGGCATGAGATCGAAGGCGCTGCGTGTCTCGACCGTCCATGCCTGTCCCTCGGCATGCCGCGACAGCAGGGTGCGGGCGGTTTCGACCGAGTGCGGGTCGATATCGACCGCCGTCACCGAAACGGCTCCAAGCCCCAGTGCGGCGAGAGAGTGCAGACCTGAACCGCAACCGAGGTCGAGGAAGGATTTTCCGGCGATATGGTCACCGACCAACCTGACGAGGCCGGCGCCTGCGCGGGTGATTTGAGTGTCGTTCAATCCCGCGGCAAAGCGTGCCCAGTTCTCGCCGAACGAGTAGTGAGTGCGAAGGTCAGTAAGCTCCGCCATTCCGATCCTTCCGTCTCACGGCGCGGGCTCTAGCAGGCAGTGGTGCGGGCCTCATAGCAAGAGCACTGGACCTGAGTGTAAGACTGATCCACCTGGCCACCGTTCCTGGCAAGTGATGCGATAATCGGTAGCATTATAGACGGCGGGCGGCGGCAAAGGCATGCCCCCCTGCTGCATCAAATCCGCTCCGGTGCTGAGTGGCCCGAACGAGCATCGGCGCTTAATGCATTTTCGGATTCAGCCCGAGCAATTCCGGTGATCTGACCAAGGGGCATCAGTCCGAACTGGTTGCCGAAGGTGGCGAGCGCCCGCTTGGTGGCGTCGGTCTCGGCCTCCTTGGGCGCGCTCTCATGCGCTTCGCCCGAGGTGGCGCCGCTTCCGTGGCCGGTGCCGCATCGCGGCAGACCACCCAGTCGCCCGCGCGCAGACCTGCCACCGGCAGCGGCTCACCACCGACGCCCGAACGGTCGGTATACGCTGCCGACGAGGCTGGCGACCGGATGATCGACTTGCGCTCGTGGCGCTGGCAACGGCATGCTTCCCTGGAAACGACCGGTGTCGGGCCCATCGGCGGCCCTGTTGCCGAATTTCCCTGGCTCGATTCCGCCCGGATCGTGAAGGCTCGGCGCCCCTCCCCTTTGTCCTGCGCCACGGAGCCGCAGCGGCGCGGAGGCGGACTCGCCCACTCTGGGGCGGGAGCCGGGCGGACATGGTCAGCGCCGCATTCCTTTCAACTGGCTACGGAGCTGGCGAGCATCTGCCGCGCGAGGATGGAGACCGCTTCCGGAGCGAGCCTATCACTCGCCAATCCCGCTATCAAAAGTTCGCGCGGGAGAAAGCAGTCATATTTGTGGCGTCTCAGATTGCCCAAGCCCGCTGCAAGTTGGGGCGCCACGGGTGGGTGGCCGACGGCAAGGCGCGAGATGACCGCTTGGACCTTTTCCGCCCGCGTGCGTTCAACCTCTATAATAATGTGCCTCAAGGAAGCGGTGAGGTCCGCGGCTTTGAGTGCGAGTACGAAGGTAGCGGCGGTAGCGGTGCCCGCCCAGGGAAACAGAAAAGTGTCGCCGTCCTTTTCGATTACCGCGTTGCGGCTCAAGCCAAGCTCGCGGTAAGCATGACGAGCCTGCGCCAGTGGCTCGATCGCCGTCTGATGAAGGAACGGCGGAACGTCGTCGCTCTCATAAACCTGGCGCATCTCGGCGACAATAGCGTCATGGAGCTCGCCCGCCTCTCCGCCGAAGAGGGGCGGCGCGCCCATATTGCTCGGAGCGACGACGATTGTCGCGCGTTCGTCGTGCACCTCCAGAACGCGCCACCGCCGGCCAGAGAATATGACGCTCGCATCCGGCAATAGATTTGCCACGATCGGAAGGGTGCCAAGCTCCCTCCCATGACACACGACGCGGTACTCCTCAGGCGTCTGGAACACGGCATAGAAGTCGTGGTGCTCAACAAGGCGCTCGCCGACTTCACCCAGCAGCAATGCACCATCTGCCGATGACTCTATCAGTCTGGCTTCGGGCGCGCCGATGGCGCGCAGCACCCGAGCGAAAAGGCCCGGGCCGACCGACGCGAAGGGCCCGCCCCGGCAAAGAATCGTGTAGGCGCGGTCAGCGGTAGTGCCGCCGCTCTGCGCGATGATCGCAAGGATCTGGTGGACGAGGGTCGAGAGGTGAAGGCCACCAAGCCGCGGCTCTTCGTGCCAACCGGCGACGAGCAAGCGCACCATGGCGACCGCCTGGACCAGCTCGCAACGTAGCACGTCTACCGGGTGGAGGTCATAACGCCAGGCGCGCTCCGTAATATAGAAGCGCATAGCGGCCGGTCTACCGGCGCGTCGGCCAGAGCGCCCGAGCCGCTGGCGCAAGCTGGCGACCGAGAAGGGGGCGCCAATCTGGACCACACTCTCAAGCTCGCCTATGTCGATCCCAAGCTCGAGAGTGGATGTGCATATGGCGGTAGTTGGCGGAGTGCCGTCCCGCATGCGCGTCTCGAGCCCCTCCCGTTCGGCTCGCGAAAGATTGGCGTGATGAGGGAAAAACTCGTTGGGCACCCCCATCGCCTCCGATTGACGGCGTAGCAGATCCGCGTAAAGCTCCACATCGCCTCGCGACTGGGCGAAGACCAGGTTATGCCGCCCGCGCAAATGCTCGTGCATATGGTGCGCGATCGTTGAATGGCAGCCCCCTCCTGCGTCGTCCGCATCGTCCGGGCCGGCAGGTCGTTCGGTCCTCAGCCGATCCTCACTTTGATAACCGCGCAGCTGAAGAAGCACGGTTTGCCGGTTTCCCTGGCTCTCGAGCACGGCGACCGCGTCACCATGCCTCGGGCGCAAGAACTCCGCGGCTATCTTCGGATTTCCCAACGTAGCGGAGAGCCCAATACGGGCGACGCGCCGCGCTACAGCAAGCTCGAGGCGATGAAGCAGGGATTGGAGCTGCATCCCTCGCTCGTTGCCGAAGAAGGCATGCAGCTCATCGATCACGATCGCCTGAACAGAGGCAAATAAGGAAGCGATTTCGCTGCCGCGGCGCACGAGCAGCGCCTCAAGCGATTCCGGCGTCATGAGGACGATCCCCGCCGGGCTCTTGCGCGCTCGTATTTTGGCAGCGGCTGGAATATCGCCATGCCAGCGGTGGATCGGCAGCTCGACCGCCTCGCAGAGCTGGTCGAGCCTGCGGAATTGGTCATTGATGAGAGTTTTGAGCGGGCAGAGATAGAGTATCTTGAATCCCCGCCCGTTGCAGCCGGCAATTCGGGAGATGAGGGGAAGGAATGCCGCCTCGGTTTTACCTGCCGCTGTGGGGGCAGCGATGATGACGTCCGATCTACCCTCGAGCAGGATCGGAATGCTGCGCTCCTGGATGTCGTGAAGCTCGTCCCAACCCTGCTGCCAAATCCAGCGGCGAACAGGCTCGCTCAGCAGGTCAAAGCTGGCGGAGGGTCGGTCAGAGGCGGAAACTGGCAAGTTCGTCATCTTGGCCGGCGGCGGAAGGTCCATGCCAAGCCTCGGCCGGTCCAATTCCTGATGTGACGTCTTCGGCCTTCGGCGCGGTATCAATCTTGCCGACAAGGTCCTGCCAGCGCACTCCCTGGTTCTGCTCGAGGACGGAGAGCAAGTTGAGGAATGCGGTCACGGTCTGCCGCGGCGTCCGAAAGTAGGCATCTCCCAGAGTGGTCGAGCAGTGCTCCATGAACTGGACCAACGCGCTATCAGGGAGACTACGTCGGCCTGGCTCGGTCGCATCAAAGATGCTGCGGACCTTGGTGAGGAGTACGAAGAGATGCTCGGGCGTCAGATGCTCGAGATGGATCACCGGCCCGGCGCAATCGGAGAGCCCCGGCCGGGCAAAGCGGTTTTGGATAAGTCGGGACTGAAGCGCCGGGTAGCTGTAAAGGCCGCGGCGTCCGTCGATCAGGAACTCGGGCGTACCCCCCATGAGAATGCCGATATGCGAGGCGTGCCCTTGCAGCACGTCGTTCACCATGCGCAGGAGTTGCTCATAGTTCGCGCTGCGGGCCTGCGCGCTGTTGAGCTTGTAAAGGTTGACCATCTCGTCGAGCGCCACGAGCAGGCCGCCATAGCCGGAAAGCGCCATGAAGCGAGCGAGGAGCTTAAGACAGTCATAGAAGCGAATGTCGTCGATGATGTTCCGCACCCCAAGTGCAGCGCGCGCCTCGCTGCGGCTCGCATACTCTGCCCGTAGCCAGCGCAGGGCGGCCGTCTTGCCTGCTTGGTCGCCCTCTTCATAGGCGCATCCGTAGCGAGTGAGGACGGCTGCGAAATCGAAGCCGAAGGAGAGTTCCTGGAGCGGCGCCAACCGCGCCTGCAGAATGTCGCACAGCGACAGCCCTTCCTGTTGTGCCTCAGCCAGGTTCTTGGCCATGAACCGCTCGACCACGATGGCCAGGGCCCCGCCCTCCGGAGTCGCGCGGGTGGCGAGACTGGCGACGAGGTCACCGAACAGCAGCCGTGCCTCGCCGCCTCTGGCATGAACTCGTCGCGAGGGGCCGAGGTCCGCGGCGACCACGGCCAGGTCGCGCTCGAGCGCTATCATCCGGATCAGGTTGAGGAACAGCGTTTTCCCGGCGCCATATTCGCCGATGATGAAGCGCAGGGCGGCTCCGCCCTGAGCGACCCGCTCTAGGTCCCCGACAACCGCCTCGAGTTCGCGCAGCCTTCCGACCTGGATATGCCGGAGACCGAGCCTCGGCACTACCCCGGCCCGGAGCGCCTGGATGATCGCATCCCGCTCGCGCGCGTCTATCCCGCACGAACTAGTCATTCGCGTGTCCCTTCTGGGCATTAAAGACCATCGCAAGCAGCGCGGCGGCCTGCTCAGTGTCGTCACTGATCCGCTGGACGCTCGCCATATCGAGGCCGAAGACGTCGGGCTGGCGCGGGATGCAGTATCCCTGCGCGCATTGCGCTTCGAGGATCGGCACGAGCGCCTCCTGAAATGGTGAGGAGGAGCTCAATCCCGCTATGCTCTGTCTCATTCCGCCGCCCTTCCGGTGGCAGCGGTATCGGATGAGGCTCCCCTTTGGCTCTCCTGCCAGAGCCGTTCAGCCTCCGCTCTGGCGTCAATGCCGTGCTCGACCCACCAGGTCTCTTCGGAACCCACATCGTGAAGCGCCCGGTGATGAAGGAGGCATAACGGCACCGTCCATTCGTCGCTAACCTTGCTGCTCATGGCCCGTGGCTGTGTAAACCGGAGGTGATGGGCATGGCTTGGCGTGCGCCCGCAAACGAGACAGGGCAAAGACCCGACGAAGCGTAGATGCTCCGGGTCTCGTGCGCGCTTTGGTTCCGCTATCGGCAACTCCGACTTGTCCACGGCGCCTGCAGCTACGCACACCGCCTGCGCCGGCGGCGCTGCGCTTCGGCACCGTGCCCAATGATGCTCGTAAAGCTTCTCGAGCACATCGGCATAGTGCGTGCCGTTCACCGTCTTGAGCTCCGGCCAGCCCGCCCGGAGCCGAGCAACGGTCGGCGCATTATGGGTCCAGCACTTCTCGATCTCGTCCACCGTCGCTGCGGCGAGTGCATCTCGCAATCCAGCGCAGAAGCTCTCCGGCATCTCGTATCGGCATTCCACATCACCTTCGGCGGTGAGCAGCGATAATGTGATTGCCTGATGCTTTCCGGTGCTTCGTTTGGGACGCCGGCGGACCCCGGCCTGCTCCTTGTCGTATAGCGCGAGGCCGAAGAGATTGCCGAAAGTCGCCAGGGCCCGCTTGGTCGCGTCTGTCTCAGCTTCTTTCAGCGCGCTCTCATGGGCCTCGCCCAGAGTGGCGCTTGTGCTATGTCCCACACCGCTCCCCTCACGGGTCACGACAGCCTCGCCGGCCCTGACGCGGATACGCACGCGCGCGGCATAGGCGCAGGCCTTAAGATCGCGCTTCGCATCCTGCCAGATGCATTCCGCCCACACCGTCTCCCGATCCCACGCGTCGAACCCGAAGATTCGGTTGGCCTCTGCTATGAGGTGCCAGCCCTCAACGTAGGAGAGCGTCTTGCCTTGCTGCTGGCGTGTCTTGACATGGCTTTCGTTGAGCTTGCCCGAGAGCAGCCTAACTTGTTCTTCGTTGAACGACATCAGCGTGTCCTCACTGCGATGGTCATACCGCCGTTGCCAAGGCTCGCTCCCGGTACGCGGTCGCCGCCATTGAGCGCAGCAAGGAGGGCCTTGCGGTCGAGCTTCGCCGGCTGGGGATTCCAGTACGCCTCCGGTATCTCGCCGTCCGCAGTAATGACCAGGGGGCGTGGGGTGGGGCGCAGCGACACGGTGAAGTCCGGCTCGGTAAGCTTGCGTAGGTCGGCGCGCTCCATCACCGAGGCGACCAGGGCGCGCTTCTTCTCCGCCCGGCCCTCGATGCGGCCCAAACGCTCTTGCATCTCGGCGAGTCGTGACCGCAGCGCGGTCGCAACCGAAAGGTCATCAAGATGCGATCGCAGAACGGCTGCCACCATCTCCGGCAGGTCGCTGATGCCTTCGAGAGTGTCGCGGAGGGCTTCATCGTCAATGCCAGGAAATTCGGCCCTTAGCCGTTCACGAAGTGATTCGTGATTCATGAGGCGCTGTGTCAGCTGCGAATCCATCTGGTACCTCTAAACTGCTGCTGCGCTGTTCGCCCCCCCGCTCAAGCTGCGGTGAATCAAGGACGACTGCTGTTGTCCACACCGACTGAACTGTTTACACTGTAGCCAAATATGCCCGATATCGACTACAGCGTCAACAGTTCTGTTTGATATGATAACACCAGCGCAATGCCGTATGGCCCGCGCAGCCCTTCAACTAGGAGTGCGCGACCTCGCCGAGCTGGCGGGTGTATCAGCCATGACAATTACACGTTTCGAGAACGGGCACTCCGGCGGACAGGGTGCAACTCTTCGAAAGATGCAGTCCGCACTGGAAGCAGCCGGCGTCGAATTCACCAACGGTGATGCCCCGGGCGTAAGGCTGCGGCGAACGCGGTGAAGCAGCGTAAGCTTGAGTTTCAAGTCGTCAAATTGCAGACGCGGTGATCAAGGCCATGCCTCTGTACAAGGTTCTCATCGACGACAATTACCATTATATGGATGCGGAAGCGCGGTACGAGCATGGTCGATTTGACACCGCCGAGCAGGCAGTCGCCGCCTGTCGCAAGATCGTCGACGCGGGGCTCCGCGAGCAATACAAGCCTGGCATGAGCGCCGCCGTCCTGTTCCACCTCTACGAAAACTTTGGCGACGATCCCTTCATCGTTCCCCTCGACCGCACAGCGCCCGACATGCAGTTCTCCGCCTCGGACTATGCACAGGAGCAATGTCAACTAATGTGTGCGACTGACCAGGCGCAATCCGGGAATGACGCGCCGGCTGCCCCGGGGCACGACATGTAGCGGCTAGTTTCAAGAGATCATGGTCGCGATCACTCGAGCATGGTGACGCTGTCGCCGATCGAATCCGCGGGGGGCGCGGACGAGGAAGGTCCTGGCGCTATGCAAGCCTGCTGTTGTAGGTATGGCAAGACTATACCGTGACCTGCAGCTGTTCCCGTCTCCATCATCAAACCGCATAGCAACGACCTCAATCGCCACACGAGTTTTCATAGAACGCCGGATCGATCGACCGGTTTCCGTCGGACCGGTCGATATAGGTGTTTCGGGCCCAAGCGAAGTCCTAACGATTCCGCCCATGGGCGAGCTGCTGGCGCCCATGGGCGCGCTGGCAGATTTCCCTTGACGGTACGCGATCGTGACGTGGCGCTCAAAGATTTCCGAGCCGGCGAAACCAGATTGCGCAGACGCGAGTTACATGGTGGTGTTACTGAAGGAGATCGCGCTGCGCGGTCTCACCTCGCGGGGACGCAGGGGGTGCCCGGCGCGCCTTTTTTTTCGGCGGCGCTATTGCCGTGAGGGCCGCGTCCGTGAGGACCGTAAGCCAGTCGATGGAACTTGCGCGAACATCGGATGCCGGGCCAGTGTCGGGCGTCGCGGCGCACATGGCCGGTGCCAAGATCACTGCGTAAAGCTGACTGGGCGAAAGTTGCGCGACGATGTCCTTGCGGGCCAGTGGATTGGCCCAGTCTGCCAGGACCTTCGGGAGACTGTCCCGCTCTTCGTCGGTCCGGCTTCGTTGCGACATCGGCGCGTAGACTTCCAGCATACGGATCAGACGTCGATAATTGGGATATCTCTCGTCCCAGCTGAGACAGGCCGACAGCAGCGCGCGAATGGCCGCCGGCGCGTCGTTTCCGTGGCCGCGGAGCGCTGTCCTGGCATCGGCCGCCAGTAGGCCCGCAGCATAATCATAGACCCGGGCGGCAAGCTCGCCCTTGTCGCCGCAGAAATGCGTGATGCTCCCGACCGAGGCACCTGAGGCCTCGCTTACCTTGATCAAGGTCGTGCCCTCGAAGCCCTGTTCAATAAACAGCGCAGCGGCCGCCTTCAGGATCCGTCTTCGCGTAGCACCACTATCGCGCATGCGATGAGGCCTCATGGGACTAGAACGGCATTCTAGCGCACTGTTCTAGTATGTCATTCTAGATTTACCCGCCTGAGTCGTGATGGCCCCTTGAGGGCATGCGCTCAACCGATTCGCTGCCGACAGCCTCCACGGACCTAACCACCGCAGTTTTCCTACATCGGGTCACCGCGGGTTGTCTACCGCAAACGCGTCCCCGCTACCGCGTCTGGCCGTCGTGACGGCAGGTTTTATGGGCGATCGGACGCAGACCCACCGGTCTATTTCCGCCCGCCGACCCCTTCATACGGCTGGGGCCGCCCACAGGATAGGAGAGGTGTAAAATGACCAAGAGCTCCGACCCGTTCAGCTACGAAGGCGATGGGCCCGATCCCGAAGAAGTCCCCATTGAGATGGTGCCGCCCGACGGCACGGTAGCGCTCGACGGGGAGGTGATCGAGCCGGAGAAGATCAAGCCAGATCTGCCGCCGCGCTCCCGCACGCTTATCGGCCGCCTGGAAACCCGCTCGCAGGCAACCGTGGAGATGGTCGAAGAGACCCCTGATCGCACTCGCCGCCATCGGGTCAGCACCGACCGTTCTTCGAGCCTCTGGATGAAAGCAAAGATTACTGGCTAGCGACCAGCGCTCCACAATCCGCGAACGCGCCCCAAACACATTGATTGAGAGGACGAACGATGGCCTCCGAGAAACAAATCGCCGCAAACCGCCGCAACTCCTTGAAGAGTACCGGCCCGCGCACACCCGAGGGGCGCGCGGTTGGGAGACTCCATGCTCTCAAACATGGTCTGACCGCCAAGGAGCTGATCATCTTCGACGAGACCGAAAAGGATTTCGAGGACTTCGCTGCCGAAATCTTTCCGGCGCTTAACACGACTGACGCCTTCCAAGATGAGATCGGTCGGCAGATTGTCATGACCTTGTGGGCTTGGCGGCGTGCCCGTCGCGCCGAAGCTGGCCTTTATAACGACGCCGGTGATCACAGCTGTGGAATGTTTACGTCGACGCATCAGGCGATTGCGACCTATACCCGCTTCGATGCCGCAATCAACCGCCGCCTCGATAGCTTATACAAGCAGCTCCACCACCTCCAATCGAACCGCCGGGACGAGGCCGCTCCAACGCGAGTCGCCCCTCCGACCCCGGTCGCTCCAACACCGGTCGCCCCGACGCCGGTCGCCCCTCCGACCCACGTCGCTCCAAAGCCAGTCGCCCCTCCAACCCCGGTCGCCACATCGGGGCCCGCTCCCGGGGACGCAGCCGCCGCTCCCGCCGCGGCTCGTCATGCTCCGACCAGCGACCGTCAGATGTCGATGGCGTTACCAGCGCGAGCATCGAACGGCGCTAGCCCAAATTCGGCTGCGCCGGAGCGGAGCGAGCCGGTACTCACGAATTGCGAAACGAACCCAGTTTAGGGAGGTTTGCACAACGACTACTACCTTAAGCGGCATTCGACTGCTTGTGGCGGACGCGGGCCACAACGACCGGAGCGAGGGGAAACGCAGCACAATCTACCTGCTGCACGCCCCCTCGTTTGCCATCTCTCGCCTGATCTCCTAGAACCCACCCAGTCATTCGGAACGGACCCTGATGCCCTCCCTGCCCGCTTCGGTCGGCGATACGCTCGAGCTGCTGCGCCGCGGCAGTTATGTCGGCGATCGCAGCCTCGCCACCGCCGTCTATCTCGCGCTCGCCTTGAACCGGCCGCTCTTCCTCGAGGGCGAGGCCGGGGTCGGCAAGACCGAGATCGCCAAGGTGCTGGCTGAGACGCTGGGGCGCCGGCTCATCCGGCTGCAATGCTATGAAGGCCTCGACGTCGCTTCGGCGGTCTATGAGTGGAACTATGCGCGCCAGATGATCGAGATCCGCCTCGCCGAGACCGGCAGCGAGAGCCGCGACACCGTCGAGGCGGAGATCTTCTCCGACCGGGTCCTGATCAAGCGTCCGCTGCTGCAGGCGCTCGAGCCCGATCTCGCGGGGCCACCGGTGCTGCTGATCGACGAGCTCGATCGCACCGACGAGCCGTTCGAGGCCTATCTCCTCGAGGTGCTCTCCGACTTCCAGATCACCATTCCCGAGATCGGCACCGTCAAGGCGGCGGCGCCGCCGATCGTCGTCATCACCTCCAACCGCACGCGCGAGATCCACGACGCGCTGAAGCGCCGCTGCTTCTATTTCTGGGTCGATTATCCCAACGCAGAGCGCGAGCTCGAGATCCTCACGGTGAAAGCGCCGGGCGCGGCCGAGAGCCTGTCGCGCGAGGTCGTCGCCTTTGTCCAAAAGTTGCGCACCACCACCGAGCTCTTCAAGCTGCCGGGCGTCGCCGAGACCATCGACTGGGCGCATGCGTTGACCCAGCTCGACGTGCTGGCGCTGACACCAGAGGCGATCAACGACACGCTCGGCGTGCTGCTGAAATACCAGGATGACATCGCCAAGATCCAGGGCTCCGAGGCGCAGCGCCTGCTCACCCAGGTGAAGCAGGAGCTCGCGGCGGCGAGCTGATGGCCGGGCGGCTGCTCGCCAACATCATGTATTTCGCGCGCACCTTGCGCGCCGCCGGCCTGCCGATCGGGCCGGGCAAGGTGCTGGCGGCGGTGGAGGCGGTGCGCGCCGTCGGCATCGGCGACCGCAGCGACTTCTACTGGACGCTGCACGCCGTCTTCGTCAACCGCAGGGACCAGCGCGAGCTGTTCGACCAGGCCTTTCACATCTTCTGGCGCAACCCGGAGTTGCTGGAGAAGATGATGGCGCTGATGCTGCCGGCGTTCCGCGGCGCCGAGCCCGGCGAGGAGATGAGCCGGCGGCTCGCCGAGGCGCTGCATGCCGGCGCCGGCAGCGGCGAGGACCGGCCGCGCGAGACCGAGATCGAGGTCGATGCCGCCATGACCTTCTCGGAGCGCGAGGCGCTGCAGAAGACGGATTTCGAGAAGATGTCGAACGCCGAGGTGGCACGGGCGAAAGCGGCCATCCGACGCATGGTGCTGCCGCTCGCCGATGTCGCGACCCGTCGTTTCGCGCCCGATCCGCGCGGCGACCGCACTGACATGCGCGCCACCCTGCGGGCGCAGCTGCGCTCGAGCGACCTGCTGAGCCTGAAGCGCAAGCGCCGCCGCCGCCGGCCGCCGCCCTTGGTGGTGCTCTGCGACATCTCGGGCTCGATGAGCCGCTACAGCCGGCTCTTCCTGCATTTCATGCATGCCGTCACCAACGACCGCGACCGCGTCTATACCTTCCTGTTCGGCACGCGGCTCACCAACATCACGCGGTATCTGCGCTACAAGGATGTCGATGTCGCCCTGGACAGGGTGACCGACGCCGTCGTGGACTGGTCGGGCGGCACCAGGATCGGCTCGTCGCTGGCCGAGTTCAACCGGCGCTGGTCGCGGCGTGTCCTCGGCCAGGGCGCGATCGTACTGCTGATCACTGACGGGCTCGATCGCGAAGGCGGCAACGG
>JBKQTR010000533.1:0-60440 GCA_052143095.1 Allostellaceae bacterium | reverse complement strand
GCGGCGATGTCGTCGACGATGGCGAGGTAGGCCGGCCGGCCTGCGTCGGCGAGCTCGGGCAGCCAGGTCCCACGATCCTTTTGCATTCCCTGTGCCGACCCTTCCGCTACCAGCGGTAAAAACGTTGGAGAGATTGATCGCAGAGTGATTGCATCCGATAGACCAAAAATACAATCACTCTCTTTTCACGACCCGGGACCGCCGATCCCTGCAGGCGTGTTTCAAGGCCCTGCCTCAATTTAAGGCCAAGCTGCAGCCAAAACAATCAGCGTCTTTGCCGATAGGCCGGTCGACAAGGCGGCGCACCACCGGCTAAATCGTTGTGTTTTCAATCCAATCATTGTCCAGTCAATGCTCGCAGAGTGTTGGCATGTTGATTGCTAGGAAGGGGGCGACGGTGATCCCAAAGGCAGTCCGTCATCGTGCTGCGAAGCCCGCCGCGACGCAAGCATCGGCTCGCACTGCCGGTCAGGGATCATCGCCAGGGACGCATCGCAACCAAGGGATGGATGACATGCCAGCAGTACAGAAGGAGGCGCACAAGAAAGGGGACTTCTTCGTCGACTACGAGGAAAAGGTCTTCGAGGACGTCAAGGCGAAGCCGGGCGAGAAGGCACTGGTGACGTTTCACACCGTGGCGTTCGAGGGATCGATCGGCCTGGTGAACCTGCTGCAAGCGACGCGGCTGCTGCGCAAGGGGTTCGAGACCTCGGTGCTGCTTTACGGCCCCGGCGTCACGCTCGGCGTTCAGCGTGGCTTTCCCACGCTCGGCGACGAGGCGTTCCCCGGGCACCAGGCCATCAACAAGCAGATCGGCAAGTTCCTCGAGGAAGGCGGCAAGGTCTATGCCTGCCGTTTCGCCTTGCAGGCGCTCTATGGCCATGGCGAGCCGTCGCTGATCCCCGGGATTCGACCGATCAGCCCGCTGGATGTGCTCGATCTCATCCTGCTCCACAAGCGCGACAACGCGGTGGTCATCAACACCTGGACCGTCTGAGGTCACCCTCGCCGGCGGCAGCGGCGGCGACGGCCGTCCTGCCGCGGCGATGACATGGGGAGAGGCGGCGATGACGTCCATCAGCAGCGCAAAATCCGTGCGGGTCGCGGCGGCGCAGCTCAGCCCCGTCTTCGATCGCGACGGCAGCGGCACGGTCGAGAAGGTCTGCCAGACGATCGGTGATGTCGCGTCGAAGGGGGCGCGCCTCGTCGTGTTCCCCGAGACGCTCGTGCCCTACTATCCCTACTTCTCGTTCGTCCGTCCGCCGGCGGCGATGGGCGGCGAGCATATGCGGCTTTATGAGGGCGCGGTCAGCGTGCCGGGTCCGGTGACGGAGGCGGTGGGCGCCGCGGCGCGGACGCACGGCATCGTCGTCGTCCTCGGCGTCAATGAGCGCGACCACGGCTCGCTCTACAACGCCCAGCTCATCTTCGACGCGAACGGCGCGCTCCTGCTCAAGCGGCGCAAGATCACGCCGACCTTCCACGAGCGGATGGTCTGGGGGCAGGGCGACGGCAGCGGGCTGCGGGTCGTCGACACCGCGGTCGGCCGCGTCGGCGCGCTCGCCTGCTGGGAGCATTACAACCCGCTGGCGCGCTACGCCCTCATGGCGATGCATGAGGAGATCCATTGCAGCCAATTCCCGGGATCGATGGTGGGGCAGATCTTCGCCGACCAGATGGAGGTGACGATCCGGCATCACGCGCTGGAAGCAGGCTGCTTCGTGGTCAACGCCACGGGCTGGCTGACCGACGAGCAGATCGTCTCGGTCACCGCCGACGCGGCGCTGCAGCGGGCGCTCCGAGGCGGCTGCTGCACGGCCATCATCTCGCCCGAGGGCGTGCATCTCTGCCCGCCGATCCGCGAGGGCGAGGGCGTCGCCTTCGCCGACCTCGATCTCACCCTCATCGTCAAGCGCAAGCGAATGATGGATTCCGTCGGGCACTACGCCCGGCCGGAGCTGCTGAGCCTCAGTCTTGACGCCCGCGCCGCGTCGCCGCTCGTCACCGCCGGAGCTTCCGTCGCGCCGGCCGCCGCCTCTCCTTCCTTCTCTCAGCCGATCAGCGAGAACCGCCATGGACCCTATGCCGAGCCCGTTGCTCATGCCCGTCCAGCAGACACTGCCGCAGCACTGGGAAGCGGAGCCGCAACTCCTGATCACCGAGCTGCAGTCGCTCGGGCTGCGTCTGGCTGATCCTGCCGCCGGTGCGCCGGGGCGGCGCGGCGGCGCTGGTCCCTCCGACCACAAGGCGGTGACGGTGAGCGGGCGAACGGCGATGGTGCCGGTGCACAACGACCCCGCGCGAATGTCGCCCTACCTGGCGGCGGCCCCGGACGCGCGCGGCGTCAGCACGCTGTTTCGCGACGGGGTGGCGGTGGGCGAGCTCAGCTTCCCGCGCCAGCCGCGTTTCTACAAGCTGCAGACCTTCGACGGCGTGCCCTATTGGAAGATCGCCGTCCTGCACGGCGCCGATGTGCTGGCAACGACCGTGCTGCAGACCTGCATCCGCTACACCGCGCGCGAGACATCGTGCCAGTTCTGCGCGATCGGCCAGTCGCTCGCCGCGGACCGGACGATCGCCCGCAAGACGCCGGAGCAACTCGCCGAGGTCGCGCGCGCGGCGGTGCTGCTCGACGGCGTCCGCCACATGGTGCTGACCACGGGAACGCCGAACAACGGCGATCGCGGCGCGGCATTGTTGTGTGAAAGCGCTTTTGCGATCAAGGCGGCGGTCGCCGACCTGCCGATCCAGGGGCAGTGCGAGCCGCCCAACGACCCCCGCTGGTTCCGGCGCCTGCGCGCGTCCGGCATCGATACGCTGGGCATGCATCTCGAGGCGGTCACGCCGGACGTTCGCGCGCGCATCATGCCGGGCAAGGCCAAGGTCGCGATCGAGCGCTATCTCGATGCCTTCGCCGCTGCCGTGCCGGTGTTCGGCCGCGGCCAGGTCAGCACCTATATCCTCGCGGGCCTCGGCGATCCGCCCGAGGCGATCCTTGCGATGTGCGAGCGTCTCATCGCCATCGGCGTCTATCCCTTCGTCGTGCCCTTCGTGCCGATTGCCGGAACGCCGCTCGAGGCGCATCCCGCTCCCGCGCCGGCCTTCATGCGCGACCTGCTCGCGCCGCTGGGCGCCATGCTCGCGGCGGCGGGCTTGCGCTCCGCCGACATCAAGGCTGGCTGCGGCCGCTGCGGCGCCTGCTCGTCGCTGTCCGGCTACGAGCGCTGAGCGCGGGCGGCCGCCATGTTTCTCGACCTCAGGGACCGGCCTTCGCCCTTCGTGCCGAGCGAGTTTCGCATCCGCCTGGCCACCGAGCGTTGGGAGCGCTCGGGCTATGCGCGATTGCGGCGCGAGGTTTTCTGCGGCGAGCAGGGGATCTTTCGCGACGACGATGCGGATGCGCTCGATGGCGTGGCCCTGCCGATCGTCGCCATCGCCGTCGTCATGGGCATGCCGGACCGGGTCGTCGGCACCGTGCGCATTCACGAGGCGGAGGCGGGGCTGTGGTGGGGGTCGCGCCTCACGGTGCATCGCGATTTCCGCCGTTTGGCCTGGCTTGGCTCCGGGCTGATCAGCCTTGCCGTCGGCACGGCACGGGCGCGCGGCTGCATCCGGTTTCTGGCACAGGTGCAGGCGCAAAACGTGCCGATGTTCGAGCGGCTGCATTGGCGGTCGCTCGAGCCGCTGCTGCTGCATGGCCGCCCGCATCACCTGATGGAAGCCGATCTCGCGCAGTATCCGCCGTGCCGGGCGGGCGAGCTCGCCCCGGCGCGGCTCTCGGCCGCCCTTCCTGCATGATAGGCGGTAGGGTGCCGCGCGAGACCGACATCGCGGCGCTGGCCGCCGAGCTTCGCGCCAGCCGCGGCATCGCCCACAAGCGCGATATCGGTGTCCTTGCGGCGCGGTTGCCGCTGGCGCCGCAGGCGATCCGTCTCGGCGACGACTGCGCCGCGATCCCCGATGGCGACGGCTATCTGCTGTTCGCCATCGAGGGCTTCATCAACGAGTTCGTCGAGGCCGAGCCGTGGTTTGCCGGCTGGTGCGGCATCATGGTGAATGTCAGCGACATCTATGCCATGGGCGGGCGGCCCGTCGGCGTCGTCGATGCGCTGTGGAGCCGCGACGCAGAGCGGGCGCGGCCGATCCTCGAGGGCCTCGCGGCGGCGGCGCAGGCCTATGGGGTGCCGCTGGTCGGCGGCCATACGAATTGCCGCAACACCCGCGGCGAGCAGCTCTCCGTCGCTGTCATCGGCCGCGCGCGGCGTCTGCTCACCAGCTTCGACGCGCAGCCGGGCGATCATCTCCTGGCCGCGATCGATCTGCGCGGCCGATATCACGAGCCTCATGCCTATTGGGACGCCAGCACGGGCGTGAGCGGCGATTACGCCCGCTTGCGCGGCGATCTCGAGCTACTGCCCGAGCTCGCCGAGGCCGGGTTGTGCCGGGCCGCCAAGGATATCAGCATGGGCGGTCTCGCCGGCACGGCGCTGATGCTGCTGGAGTGCTCCAATCTGGGCGCGGTCATCGACGTCGCAGCCGTGCCGAGGCCGCCGGACGCGCCGCTGTCGCGCTGGCTCTGCGCGTTTCCGAGCTACGGCTTCCTGCTCGCCGTGCCGGGCTCGAGCGTCGCGTCCGTCTGCGGTCATTTCCGCCGCCGCGATATCGCTTGCGCCGACATCGGGGTCTGCGATGCCTCAGGCCTGGTGCGGCTCACCGACGGCGGTGGCCGATCGGCGATTTTCTGGGATCTGCGGCAGGAGCCGGTGATCGGCATGGGCGACGCCGGTCGATGGAGTGCCGCGAGCGGGAGCAAGGCCCCGGCATGACCTCCGGCGTCACGGCACGACCGCTGCGCATCGCGATGCTCACGCACTCGACCAACCCGCGCGGCGCGGTGGTGCATGCGCTGGAGCTTGCCGACGCCCTGACCGGCCTCGGGCACGAGGTCGTGCTCCACGCGCCGGACCCGCTCGGTACCGGCTTCTTTCGCGCTGCGCGGTGTCGCGCCGTTCCGGTTCCGGCCCGGCCGGTGTCGGGCGACCTGGCGGCGCTGGTGGAGACGCGGATCGCCGATTATCTCGCCTATTTTGCCGGATCTCCGGCCGGGCGCTTCGACCTCTATCACGCCCAGGACAGCATCAGCGGCAACGCGCTGGCGGCGCTGCGCGACCGCGGCGTCGTCCCCGGGTTTTTGCGGACCGTCCATCACATCGACGCGTTCAGCGACCCGCGCCTTGCGGCGTGGCAGGCGCGGGCGATCACCGCCGCGGATCGCGTCCTCTGCGTCAGCCGCGTCTGGCAGAACGTGCTTGCCCGCGACTACGGGATCTCGGCGGCGCGCGTCGGCAACGGTGTCGACACCGCGCGCTTCTCGCCCGAGGCCGATGACAGAGACGCGCCGCTTCGCGCGCGCCTCGGCCTCGGTCAGGGGCCGGTCTACCTCTCCGTCGGCGGCATCGAGGAGCGCAAGAACACCCGGCGGATCCTCGAGGCGTTCCTGCGGGTGCGGCAGGCGCAACCGGCGGCGCAGCTGGTCATCGCCGGCGGCGCGAGCCTCCTCGACCACAGCGTCGCGCGTGCAAGCTTCGCCGCCGTTCTGCGGGAAAGCCGCCTCGATTTCGGTCCCGGAGCGCCGGTCGTGCCGACGGGACCGCTGCCGGACCGCGACATGCCGCCGCTCTACCGGCTGGCCGACGCGCTGGTCTTTCCCTCCCTTAGGGAAGGCTTCGGCTTGGTCGTTCTCGAGGCCATGGCGAGCGGGACGCCGGTGATCGTGTCGCGCCTTGCGCCCTTTACCGAATATCTCGCCGAGAGCGATTGCCTCTGGGTCGAGCCCACTTCCGTCGGCGAGATTGCCGCGGCGATGGTCGCGGCTTGCGGGCGTCAGGCGCGCGGCCAGCTTGCCGCTGCCGGGCGGCGGGTCAGCCTGCGCCACACCTGGCGTGCGAGCGCCGACGCGCATCTCGCCGCTTATGTCGGCTATCGCCGTTCATCCCAGGAGGCGGTCCATGCCTGAGATGCGCTTTCATGTCTGCTGGCCGGATGGCAGCCGGACGGCGTGCTATTCGCCATCGCTGGTCATCGAGGATTACCTTCGGCCCGGCGCCGCCTATCCGCTCGCGGAATTCGTCGACCGCAGCCGGAAAGCGCTCCATGCCGCGAGCGGGCGGGTCAAAGAGAAGTACGGATTTCCTTGTTCGCGAGCGCTGCGGCAACTCGGCGAGATCGAGCGCCAGGCTGCGCTGTTCGCCGCTACCGCTGAGGCCGAAGTCACCGTGCTCGCTTTCGACCGGGATATCCCGTCGCCACCCTCTCCCCGCTGAGCAAGGAATTGTCGGAGATGACCCCCGTCCTGATCCGCCGCGCCGCACCGACGCATGTCCCGGTCATCATTGTCGGCGGCGGGCAAGCCGGCCTGTCGGTCAGCTGGCATCTCGGTCAACAGGGCGTCGAGCATCTCATCCTGGAAAGGCATGTCGCCTGCCACGCCTGGCGCGCGGAACGCTGGGACAGTTTTTGCCTGGTCACGCCCAATTGGCAGTGCCAGTTGCCCGGCTTCACCTATGCCGGCGATGATCCCCATGGCTTCATGGTGCGTCACGAGATCGTCGATTATCTCGACGCCTATATCGCGTCCTTCGATCCACCCCTGCTGACCGGCGTCGAGGTCCTGAAGCTGCGCCGCGGCCAGCATGGCGACTTCCAGCTCTCGACCAGCGCCGGAGATTACACCGCCAAACAGGTGGTCGTGGCTTCCGGCGGCTATCGCGATCCAATCGTGCCGCGCTACGCCGAGCGGCTTGAGGCGGACATCGTTCAGCTGCATTCCTCGGAGTACCGCAATCCGAAGTCGCTGCCCGAAGGCGATGTACTGGTGGTCGGCAGCGGGCAGTCCGGCTGCCAGATTGCCGAGGATCTGCATCTCGAGGGCAGGCGCGTGCATCTCTGCGTCGGCAACGCGCCGCGCGTGGCGCGCCGGTATCGCGGCAAGGACGTCGTCGAGTGGCTCGACCGCATGGGCTATTACGACCTGCCGGTGGAGCAGCATCCACTCAAGGAAGGGGTTCGCGACAAGACCAACCACTACGTCACCGGGCGTGACGGCGGACGGGACATCGATCTGCGCCGGCGTGCGCTCGAGGGCATGCGGCTCTACGGCCGCATTGCCGGCATCCGGCAGGGGAAGGTGCTGTTCGAGACGGATTTGCGGGCGAACCTCGATGCCGCCGACGAGGTTTCGGAAAACATCAAGCGCAGCATCGACGGCTTCATCGCCAAACAAGGGATCGAGGCACCGGCGGAAGCGCCTTATGTGCCGGTTTGGCATCCGCCGCAGGAAACGGCCGAGCTCGACTATCGCGCGGCCGATATCCACAGTGTCGTCTGGTGCATCGGCTTTCGCCCGAATTTTCGCTGGATCGAGGTGCCGGTGTTCGACGGCCGCGGCGCCCCGGTCCATCGGCGCGGCCTGACGCACGAGGATGGCCTCTATTTCCTGGGCCTGCCGTGGCTGCACACCTGGGGCTCGGGCCGGTTCTCGGGGGTGGGCCGCGATGCGGCCTATCTCGCCGAGCACATCGCCGCCCGCGCCGTCCATGCGCCGGCCGCGCTCAACGTCAAGGCCATGGGATCGTAGCCTATGCGGCTATAAAGCTGCTCCTCCCGCGACGCGGAACCAACGGTACTTCATAGTAAATATACTAAAATTCCCAATTGCGTATAATGACTCTTTGCCTCATCGGCATCGGTATGTTATACGCATGATGCAATAAGCACCTAATATCGGCAATGGCCAGCAACATCCCCCTTGCGCTGCAGACCGTCTACGCGGAGCTCTTGGACCGTTGCGCCGCGGCGGCGTTCGGCGACGCCTTCTCGGAGGAAGACGGCGTCTTCACCCCCAAAACCCTGCGCGGTCGGCGCTATTGGTACTTTCAACTGCGGACCGAAACGGGCCGTCGCCAACGCTATGTCGGCGTCGAGACCCCGGAGCTTCTTGAGCGCATTGCTAGACACAGGGAAGCGCGAGACGATCAGCGTGACCGGCGGGCTTTGGTCTCCACCCTCGTGCGCTCCGCTCACTTGCCACGGCCATCGCCCGAGATCGGTGACGTCGTGGCCGCGCTGTCGAAGGTGGGTGTCTTTCGCCTTCGCGGCGTATTGGTCGGCACGGTCGCTTATCAGACCTACTCCGCCATGCTGGGGACGCGACTTCCCGCCGCTGCTCTTCGGACCGAGGACATCGATGTGGCGCAGTTCGCGAATGTTTCGGTCGCCGTCGAGGATCGCACTCCCGCGATGCTCGACGTGTTGCGGGAAGTCGACAGGTCGTTTCGACCGGTTCCGCACCTACACGATGCGCGCCGCGTCACGACGTATGAAGCTGCCAACGGCATTCGCGTCGACTTTCTCACACCGAACAAGGGACCGGAGTCCGACGCTCCTGCGGCATTGCCTGCGCTCGGGACCGATGCCCAGCGGCTGCGATTTCTGGATTTCCTGATTCACGATCCCGAGCCCGCGGTCATTCTTCACGGTGCGGGTGTCTATGCGCTCGTGCCGTCGCCGCCGCGCTACGCCGTGCACAAATTGATCGTCGCCCGGCGCCGAGGGGCGGGAAGCGGCAAGCGGGACAAAGACGTAGGGCAGGCCGAAGCGCTGCTCGACGCGCTCGCCGAGAAGCGCGGCGGCGAGCTCGCCTCGGCATGGCAGGAGGCTTATGGACGAGGAAAATCCTGGCGGCGACTCCTCGGAGAAGGTCTTGGCCTCGTCCGTCCGGACATCCGCGACCGGACTCTGAAGTCCGTCGGCGCGCCGCGATCGATCGTCCCGGGCCTCGACATGCGGTTTGCGGCTTCTTCTGCTCGCTATGACTTCGATCGTGACGTCGTGACGTTTTTTGGTGAAGCGGCCGGCACGACGGTCCGATGCGCCGTCAGCCGAGAAGCTCTCGAAGATCATTTCGGCGCCGACGATCTGGACAAGGCGGGTCGCCTGCGAACATTCCACGACAATCGCCAAGCGATCGAGCAACTGGCGCGCGCCAAATATCTTTCCTGGCCGGTTGAAGAAATCGGATCGGTCCTGTTGCGGTCGGGGGATATCCCTGAACTGCGGCCGGCAGGCGCGGAAAAAGCGCAGGCGAGCCGCTCGCGCCGGAAGAAGACCGACCGCGCCGCGCCGTAGCGCCGCCCTTTCACTTAGCCTTTTGCACGCCTTCGAACCGCAGGAACACCAGCCGCGCCGCGCCGTAGCGCCGCTCTTCCAGCAGCGCGAAGCCTTGCGGCGCGGCGAAGTTCTGCCGCGCCGCCACCTCCACCACCGCCAGCGCACCGGCGGCGAGCCAGCCGCGCGCGGCGAGCGCGGCGAGCGCCGGCGCCGCGAGATCCTCGCCATAGGGCGGGTCGAGAAAAGCGAGCGTCACCGGCAGCGCAGCCGGCGGCGGATGCAGCGCGTCGCCCGGCAATATCGCCGCGTGCCTCTCCTCGCCGAGCGTGGCGACGTTGGCGCGCAAGGCGGCGAGTGCCACGCGGTCCTTCTCGAGGAAGCTCGCGTGATCCGCGCCGCGCGACAGCGCCTCGAGGCCGAAGGCGCCAGTGCCGGCGAAGGCGTCGAGCACGCGCGCCGCCTCGAAGGCCGGGCCGTCGGCGAAGCGGCCATGGGCGAGGATGTCGAACAGCGCCTCGCGCACGCGCTCGCCGGTCGGGCGCACGCCCTGCCCCTCGGGCGCCGCCAGAACGCGGCCGCGATGCCTACCGGCGATGATCCGCATGGCGCTTGGGCCGGGCGGGCGCGCTCGCGCCCAATTGCTCGCGTAGCACCCGGCGCGGCACTTCCTCGACGGCGCCGCGCGGGAGGTCGCCGAGCTGGAAGGGCCCATAGGCGATGCGGATGAGCCGCGACACCATCAGGCCGAGATGCTCCATGACGCGGCGGATCTCGCGGTTCTTGCCCTCGTGCAGGCTTAGGGTCAGCCAGGCGTTGCTCGCCTGCTGCCGGTCGAGCACGGCGCGGATCGGGCCATAGGCGATGCGGTCGATGGTGACGCCCTCGGCGAGCCCGGCGAGACGCTCGGCATCGACCGCGCCCTGGACGCGCACGCGATAGCGCCTGAGCCAGCCGCGCGCCGGCAGCTCCAAATCCCGCGCCAGCGCGCCGTCATTGGTGAACAGCAGCAGCCCCTCGGAATTGAGGTCGAGGCGGCCTACCGAGATCAGCCGCGGCAGCTCCGGCGGCAGCCGCTCGAAGACGGTGGGCCGGCCGCGCTCGTCGCGATGCGTCGTCAGCAGCCCGGTCGGCTTGTGATAGCGCCAGAGCCGCGCCGGCTCGGCCTCCGGGATCGGCTTGCCGTCGACGCGGATGTCGTGGTCGCCGGCGAGCGCCAGCGCCGGGCTCTTCAGCACCTTGCCGTCGACCGAGACGCGGCCTTCGGCGATCAGGCGCTCGGCGTCGCGGCGCGAGCACAGGCCCGCGCGCGCCAGCAGCTTGGCGATGCGCTCTCCCTTCGCCGGCGCTGGCTCGGCCATGGCGCTCAGCGTTGGGCGGCGGCGATGAAGGCGGCGAAGAGGCGGCTGTCGCCCTCGCTGATGAAATATTCCGGGTGCCATTGCACGCCGATGAGGAAGCGCCGGCGCGGATGCTCGATGCCCTCGATGACGCCGTCGGGCGCCAGCGCGTCGACCACCAGGCCGGGTGCCAGCGTCTTCACCGCCTGGTGATGCGCCGAGTTCACCGCCAGCTCCGCCATGCCGGTGATGCGGCGCAGCAGCGTGCCGTCGCTCACCGTCACCACATGGCCCGCCTCGCTGCGCGGGTTGGGCTGCTCATGCGCGAGCGCGCCCGGCACCTCGTCGGGGATGTGCTGGATCAGCGTGCCGCCCAGCGCGACGTTGAGCAGCTGCTGGCCGCCGCAGATGCCGAACACCGGCTTGTCGGCCTCGACCGCGCCGCGGGTGATGGCAAGCTCGAAGGCGGTGCGGCGGTCCTTGGTGGTCACGCTCGCATGGCGCGTCTCGGCGCCGAACAACGCGGGGTCGACATCGAAGGCGCCGCCGGTGACGATGAGCCCGTCGATTAGCGCGAGATAGGCCGGCGCCTGCTCCGGCGCGTGCGGTAGCAGGATGGGCAGCCCGCCTGCGCGCGTCACCGCGTCGCAGTAATTCTCGCGCAGCGCATACCAGGGATGCGTCTTGGAATAGCCGCCCGGCGGCTCGGAATCGAGCGTCAGGCCGATGACCGGGTGTGCCATGCGCGGAACCTTGCGCCGAGGCGCGTTAAAAAAGCTTGAGCGGCGGCGATCCTAGGCGGCGGTGACCACCCTCGCAAGCCGCTCACGCCTTGCATTTGCTCACGCCTTGCATTTGCTCACTCCTTGCATTTCGTGAGCCAGGGCGCCCGCCGGTTGTTGGCGAGCACGACGCCGTCCTCCATGAAGGGCGCGCCGCCGTCGATCCAGGAGGTGAGCCCATGATGCCGCCCCTCGCGCATCTCGAGCACGAGGTGGACGGTGCGGTCCTGGTAGAGATAGTCGACCTCGACTTGGTCGGGTGCGACGCGCGTCGCCGCCACGAAGGGCGTGCCGGTGCCATGCGCCGCGCCCTCGACCAGCTCGCGCGTGACGCTGCCATCGGCCTCTACGGCATAGACGACGCGCGGTGCCTCGGGGCTTGCCGGCTTGCTGCAATCGGCCGACCAGCTGCCGAGCAGGCCGAACTCGCCCAGCACTTGCGGCACGCTCTGGGCGCCGGCGGCATGCGGCAGCAGCAACAGCGCCAGCGGGGCGGCGGCGAGCGAACGTCTGCGGAACATCGGCGAACTCCCGAGGATGCGTGGCGGTGGCGGCATGCTAAAATGGCGCCGCCACAGAGACCATGGCCGCACCGGCCGAGGCAAGGAGTTTCGCCGCGATGGCCGAGCCGCGCATCATCGAACGCGATCTCCCCGTGCGGACCTACGACATCGATTTCGCCGGCATTGTCGGCAACATCGTCTATATCCGCTGGCTCGAGGATCTGCGCCTGGCGATGATGGAGGAGGCCTATCCCATCGCCCGCGCGCTGGCCGAGGATGTGGCGCCGATCCTGCTCGAGACGCGCATCGCCTATGAGCGGCCGGTCACCCTCCAGGATGCACTCAAAGGCCGCATGTGGGTGACCGCGATGGGCCGCGTCAAATGGCATCTCGCCGCCGAGTTCGTCGCCGGCGGCGAGATCCGCGCCCGGGCCGAGCAGACCGGGCTGTTCATCCGCCTCTCCACCCGCCGGCCGATCGCGCCGCCGCTGGCGCTGCGCCAGCGCTTCGCACCCGAAAGCGTGGCGCCGTCGCGATGA
The DNA here is from genome assembly GCA_052143095.1 of Allostellaceae bacterium. Classification (GTDB taxonomy): domain Bacteria; phylum Pseudomonadota; class Alphaproteobacteria; order ATCC43930; family CGMCC-115725; genus DAHUYF01. The sequence continues at coordinate 48,111 of JBKQTR010000533.1, read as the reverse complement.
GCGACGCGCGGCAGAGCCCGATGGCGCTGGCGCTCGCCGAGGCCGAGCGCGCCGCCCTGCGCGGCGAGGTGCCGGTGGGCGCGGTGGTGGTGGACGCCGCCAGCGGCGCGGTGCTGGCGCAGGCCGGCAACAGCAGCGAGGCGCTCGCCGATCCCACGGCGCATGCCGAGATGCTGGCGCTGCGCGCGGCGGCGGCTTCGCGCGGCGTGCCGCGGCTCGACGATTGCGATCTCTATGTCACGCTGGAGCCCTGCGCCATGTGTGCCGCGGCGATCTCTCTGGCGCGCATCCGCCGGCTTTATTTCGCCGCCTACGATCCCAAGGGCGGCGCGGTCGAGCACGGTCCCCGCTTTTTCCAGCAGCCTACCTGCCATCACCGGCCGGAAGTCTATGGCGGCATCGACGAGCGCCGCGCCGGCGCGCTGCTCAAGCGCTTCTTCCGCGAGCGGCGGTAGTGCCTCCCGCCGAGGCCTTGCCTCGGGGGCCGGCGTTCCGCCTATCGGGCAAGGGTGAAGGTGACGAGGCCGCTATCGTCGTCGACGCTGAACATCACCGGCACCTTCTCCGCGTCGCTCAGCCAGATCTTGTAGTGGCTCTTGCCGTCGATCTCGTATTCGAGGGTGCGCAGCGTCGCGCCGTCGATGGTGACGTTCGCCGCCTTGCCGCCGCTGACGCGCACCGGCTCGACCATGCCGGTATCGACGCGCATCATCGTGTCGGAGCCGAGGAAGTTCGCCGACCAGGGATTGGCCGGGTGGACGTCCGCCGGCGCGGTGACGGTGCCGCGCGGCGAGTCGATAACGAAATTGTCGCCGCGCGCCTCGCCCTGCAGCTCCAGCTTCTGGCCGTTCTTGGTGGTGACGCCATGGAAATAGACCAGGCGGCCCTCGCGCCAGCGCTCGGTGCGCTGCGCGTCCTCGCGGTGGAGCACGATGCCGAGCAGGCTCACCTTGAAATGCGCCTCGGTCTGCACCGTGGTGGTGTCGCCGGTCTGCTCTACCGTGTTGCTGTAGGTGCCGATATCGCCGTAGGTCGCGTGCTTGACGCGGTAGCGCAGCACATGCGAGCCGGCCGAGACCGCGGCGCCGTCATCGGCCAGCATCGCCGCCAGCAGGCCGGCGATGGCCAGGAACGTTTTGATTCTGGTGCCCCTAGCCATCGGCTACATCAGGAACAGCAGGCGCGAAGCCGAGGCCACCGCCGGCACCACCAGGCGGCCGACCGGCGCGCTGAGGCCGAGCGGCTTCAGCAGCATCTTGCTCGCCATCCGGTGCGGGAAATGGCGCACCACCAGCGGCCGGAGCTGCGCGCGGAACGCCGCGTAATCGTCCTCGCGGAACTCGGCGCTCGGGTTGCGGGCGAGATAGACGTGCTTGAAGGCATAGAACGCGTCCTCGGCGTCGACCTCGCCGATGCGCGCCCAGAGCGTGCGCGCCACCGCGGTGCGGCTTGGCTGCTCGCGCTCGCGGTAGCGCAGGAAGAAGCGGTAGAAATGCTTGTAGTGGCGCACCTCGTCGGCGCTGATCGCGGCGGCGATGGTGCGCAGCACCGGCTCCGGGCTCATCTCCGCCAGCGCGCGATAGAACGCCGCCGTGCCGGTCTCGACGACGCAGCGCGCCGCCATCTCCAGCGCCCGCGTCTGGGCGAGCTGGTCGACCGAGCAGAAACGCAGGAACTCCGCGAGGAAGCTGCCATAGGCGCCGTCCCAGCCGAAATCGGGCCAAGCGGTCTCGACGTAGCGCTTCAGCGCCCTGCCATGCTGCAGCTCCTCGCTCTCCCAGGCGTTCTGCAGCCAGTCGACGACATCCTCGTCGCCGCCGAAGAACTCGGCCAGGTTGCGGGTGTAGACGTCCGAGGTGATCTCCACGAAAGCGGCGGTCGCGACGATATAGAGCAGCAGCGCGTTGTCCTTCACCTGCTCGCGGTCGAGCGCGTAATAGGGAACGTCGTCGATCGACCACGACGCTCCGCCGGGGTATCTCGCCTCACTCTCCGCCATGTACCGTGTCCCTCTGGGCCTTTGAACACTTCTTAGGCCGCGGTGTTCCGCTTGACAACCCATGGCTGCCCCCCGGCCAACCCATGGTCGTCCCCCTGCGCCATGTCGGTGACGCCGGCGGGGTTTACAAGAGGCTCAGAACGGCGGCTCGGCCGGCAGGCCCAACCGTAATTTGCCATAGGGCAGGGCGCCGATCTCCCATTTCAGGAAGAGATGCGCCGCCGCCGCATGCGCGTCTCGGAATATAAGCTGCAGCGCCGCACCATCATAGATCGCGTGCGCGCCGCACAGCGCATAGAGCCGGTCGATCGCCTGGCGCGCGAGCTTCACCGCGAAGGCGATGTCGCGCCGCGCCGTGAGCAGACGCTCCGGCGTCACCGTCTCGCCCGCGGCGACGAGGCTGGTGTTCCCGGTGGCGATGGTGCGCGCCAGCAGCAACGCCGTATCCGCCTCGGCCGCGGCTTCGGCCAGCGCGAGCTGGACGATCTCGGACTCGCCGGCGCGCCTTCCGCCGGCGCCGCTGCGCTTGCCGGTATAGTCGGCGAACTCGTCGACGGCGCGCTGCGCCAGGCCGAGCAGCACCGCCACCAGGGTCAGCGAGGCGATGAAGCTGCGCGGCATGCGGCAGAGCGTCATGCCGGGATGGATTTCGCGCCCCGGCGCGCGTCCGGCGGCGAGCTCCTCGTGCCGCAGCACCCGGTGCTCCGGCACCCGGACGCCCTCGGCGACCAGCGTCTTGCTGCCGGTGGCGGCGAGCCCGAGCACGTGCCAATCGTCGTCGATCGCAAGCGCGCCGATCGGCACCAGGCAGTCATGGATGGCGCGCGTGCCGTCTTTCTCGCCGACCAGCGCGCCGAGGATCGCCCATTGCGCGTGGTCGCAGCCGCTGGCGAACGGCCAGCGGCCGCTGAGCCGGATCCCGCCGGCGACGCGCTCGCCCGTGCCGGTCGGCACCAGGCTGGCACACGACATCGCCGTCGGATCCGCGCCCCAGACCTCGCGCTGCGCCTCGGCGGGATAGCTCGCCAGCACCCAGGCATGCTCGGTGAGCACGCCATAGACCCAGGCGCTGGAGGCGCAGCCCTGCGTCAGAATCCGGATGATGTCGATGAAATCGGCGTAGTCGCGCTCGAGCCCGCCCAGCGCCGCCGGCTGCAGCAGCCGCAGCAGCCCCGTGCGCTTGAGCGCGGCGATGGTCTCGTCGGGCACCCGCCGCGCCGCCGTTGCCGCGGCGGAGCGCGCGCGCAGCGCCGGCACCAGCGCGCGCGCCCGCTCGAGGAGATCCGTCGGCTCCTGCCTGACGGCCTGCATGCGCGGCGGTCCTACTCCACCGGCACGAAGATCGAATGGCGCGGCATGCCGTTGACCGCCTGGGAGAGATGGCCCTTGCCGCTGGTATCTTCGACCAGGATGACCTCGCCGGCGCCGATGATCCGGGTTTCGCCGTCGCTGGCGGTGATCCGCACCCCGGCGTCGAGATTGATGATGTATTGCCGGCGCGGCGCGGGGTGCCAGTCGAGGTCATAGTCGCCGGCGGTCTCGCGGAAGATGATCCCGGTGGCGGGGAGCCGCCGCGAGAGCTTGCCACCGGGGCGCTCCTCGACCCAATCAATCTCGATGTCGCGAAAATGCGTCTCGCCCTCGGCGTCGACATAGAGATTGTGAATGCGCATGCGCACGCCTCCCCCGCGATGAACGACGCCGCTACTCTAGCGCGGGCTCAGTCGAAGGTCAGCACGGTGCGCGCGACCTCGCCAGCTTTCATCGCCCGGAACGCCTCGTTGACGTCGTCGAGCCGCCCGCGCTTGGTCACCATCTCGTCGAGCCGCAGCCGGCCCTGGCGGTAGAAGTCGAGATAGAGCGGGATGTCGGTGCGGAAGCGGTTCGAGCCCATCCGCGAGGTCTGTACGCGGCATTCGGGCCGGATCGCCATCCAGGGGAACTCGATCATCGCGTCCGGCGGCAGCACGCCGACGATGGTCGCGGTGCCGCGGATGGCGAGGCTCTCGATCGCCTGGCGCACCAGCTTTGCCACGCCGACCGCCTCGAAGGCGTGATCGACGCCGGCGCCGCCGGTGAGCGCGCGCACCGCCTTGACCGGATCGTCCGCGGCGGCGTTCACCACCTGCGTCGCGCCGACGCGCCGCGCCAGCTCCAGCTTGGCCTCGAAGACGTCGACGCCGATGATCTGCCGCGCGCCGCCGATGCGCGCCCCTTGGATGATCGAGAGGCCGACGCCGCCGCAGCCGAACACCGCCACCGTCTGTCCCGCCGTGAGCCCGGAGCTGCGCAGCGCCGCGCCGACGCCGGTGAGGACGCCGCAGCCGACCAGCGCCGCCCGGTCGAGCGGCAGGTCCGGGTCGATCCGCACCAGCGAGTTCTCGTGCAGCAGCATGCGCTCGGCATAGCTCGAGATGCCGAGGAACTGCCGGAACGGCGCGCCCCGCTGCGAGAGGCGCGGCGCCGCGCTATCCGCCCGCGTGACGATGCCGCCGGTGCAGAGATTGGGATGGCCGGAGAGGCATTGGGCGCAGGCGCCGCAGAAGCCGGAGAGGCAGGCGACGACGTGATCGCCCGGCCGCACGCTGGTTACCTCGGCGCCGACCGCCTCGACGATCCCCGACCCCTCATGGCCGAGCACGATCGGCCGGTCGAGGGCAAAGCGTCCGAGTCCGTCGACGACGTGGAGATCGCTGTGGCAGACCCCCGTGGCCACGGTGCGCACCAGCACCTCGCGGCCCCAGGGCTTGTCGATCTCCACCGCCTCGATCGCGAGCGGCTCATGCACCTTGCGGAAGACCGCCGCCTCGATCTCCATGCTGCTTTTCCTCAGGCTTGTTGTTGCTTGGCCAAGGCGCGCCACACCCGCTCGGGCGTCGCCGGCATGTCGATGTCGGCGATGCCGAGCGGCGCCAGCGCATCCGCCACTGCGTTCATGATCGCCGGCGGCGCGCCGATCGTGCCGGCCTCGCCGCAACCCTTGACGCCCAGCGGGTTATGCGCGCAGAGCGTGGTGTTGGTCTCGAGCCGGAACGGGACGAAATTGTCGGCGCGTGGCATGCAGTAATCCATGAACGAGCCGGTCGTGAGCTGGCCGGTCGCGGGGTCGTAGACCGTGTTCTCGTAGAGCGCCTGGCCGATGCCCTGGACCAGCGCGCCATGCACCTGGCCCTCCACGATCATCGGGTTGATGATGCGCCCGAAATCGTCGGCGCCGGTGAAATTCACCAGCTCCACCGTGCCGGTCTCGCGGTCGATCTCGATCTCGGCGACATAGGCGCCCGCGGGATAGGTGAAGTTGCTGGGATCGTAGAAGGCGGTCTCGTCGAGGCCGGGCTCCAGCGTCTCGATCGGATAATTGTGCGGCACATAGGCGGTGAAGGCGACTTGCGCGAACGGCACCGCCCGGTCGGTGCCGGCCACCGCGAAGCGGCCATCGGCGAACTCGATGTCCTCCTCGGCCGCCTCGAGCAGATGGGCGGCGATCTTCTTGCCTTTGGCGACGATCTTGTCCATCGCCTTGACCAGCGCGGTGCCGCCCACGGCCAGCGAGCGCGAGGCATAGGTGCCCATGCCGAACGGGATCCTGCCGGTGTCGCCATGCACGATCTCGACTTGGTCGAGGGCGAGGCCGAGCCGCTCCGAAACCAGCTGGGCGAAGGTGGTCTCGTGGCCTTGGCCGTGGCTGTGCGCGCCGGTGAAGACGGTGATGCTGCCGGTCGGATGCGCGCGCACCTCGGCCGTCTCGTAAAAGCCGGCGCGCGCGCCGAGCTGGCCCGCCATCACCGAGGGTGCCATGGCGCAGGCCTCGATATAGGTGGCGATGCCGATGCCGCGCAGCTTGCCGCGCTTGGCCGCCTCCTGCCGGCGCTGCTCGAAGCCGGCGTAATCGGCGGCCGCCACCGCCATGTCGAGCGTCTTGAAATAGTCGCCGCTGTCATAGGTGAGCGCCACCGGCGTGGTATAGGGAAAGGCGTCGTTGGCGACGAAGTTGCGCCGGCGCAGCTCCGCCGGGTCGATCTTCATCTCGCGCGCGGCGCGGTCGACCAGCCGCTCCACCACATAGCAGGCCTCCGGCCGCCCGGCGCCGCGATAGGCGTCGACCGGCGCGGTGTTGGTGAAGACGCCCTTGACCTCGACATGGATCGCCGGCGTTGCGTAATTCCCGGCCAGCAGGGTGCCGTAGCACCAGGTCGGGATCGCCGGCGCGAAGGTGCCGAGATAGGCGCCGAGATTGGCCAGCGTGGCGACGCGCATGGCGAGGAATTTGCCGTCCCGGTCGAGCGCCAGCTCGGCCTTGGTGAGGTGGTCGCGCGCCTGGTTGTCGGTGAGGAAGATCTCGCTGCGCTCGGCCGTCCATTTGACCGGCTTGCCGAGCTCTTTGGCGAGCCACAGAACCAGCGCCTGCTCGGCATAGATCGAGCCCTTGGTGCCGAAGCCGCCACCGACATCGGGCGCCACCACCCGCAGCTTGTGCTCGGGGAGCTGAAGCACGAAGGCGGCGATGAGCAGGCGATGCGCGTGCGGCGCCTGGCTCGTGGTGAAGAGCGTATAGTCGCCGCCGGCGCGGTCGTACTCGCCGGTGGCGGCGCGCGGTTCCATCGGGTTGGACACCAGCCGGTTGTTGATGAGCTCGAGGCGCGTCACGTGATGCGCGCGGGCAAAGGCGGCATCGACCGCCGCGGCGTCGCCGAGATGCCAGTCGAAGCAGAGATTGCCGGGCGCGGTATCGAAGAGCAGCGGCCGGCCCGGCTTGATCGCCTCGTCGGCGCCCACCACCGCCGGTAATTCCTTGTAGTCGACCGCGATGAGCTCGGCCGCGTCCTTGGCCTGCTCGCGCGTCTCGGCGACGACCACCGCCACGGGGTCGCCGACATGGCGCACCTTGCCTTGCGCCAGCAGCGGGTGCGGCGGCTCGACCATCGGCGCGCCGTTATGCGAGGTGACGAGCCAGCCGCAGGGCAGGCCGCCGAGCTGCAGATCGGCGCCGGTGAAGATAGCGGCGACGCCCGGCGCCGTCTTCGCCTGGGCGGTGTCGATGCCGAGGATCTCGGCATGGGCGTGCTGGCTGCGCAGCAGATAGGCGTGGAGCTGGCCGGGCCGGTTGATGTCGTCGGTATAAGTGCCCTGACCGGTGAGGAAGCGAAAATCCTCTTTGCGCCGCACCGCGGCGCCGATGCCGAATTCACCCATGGGCCAGCCTCCGGTCGATCCCGTTTGGCGAGCGTGCCCGCGGTGGTCAGGGCTCCTGCCGCGTCCGGCCAAGCCCGCCGGCACCCTCGCCCGAAAACTCTACACCGCCCGGTATGCGGGCGGCACGCGATTTGTGCCGGGGCGCATGAGTGAGATACGGCGGCCGATGTCGCGCCCCTGGCCTCAGGGCCAGGGCGGCGGCAAGGCGACGCCGGCAGAGCGCAGCGATGCCGCGATATCGGCGATTGAACGGAAGAGGGTGAGCGGATCGTCTTTCGCCGGCAAGAATCCGCGCCGCTTCCAGAACGCGGCGGCGCCCTCATCGAGCGCATTGACGACCAACGCGCGGCCGCCGATCAATTGGGCGCCGGCGAGGGATCGCGCCAAGGCATGGCGGAGAAGGCCGCCGCCGACGCCTCTCCCAGCCCATTGCGCATCGGTTGCAAGCTGGCCCAGCAGGAGACACGGGACCGGGTTCGGCGGCTGCCCGGTCCTGATCGATCGCGGCAGGGCGGTCGGTACGATCGCGGTCGGCGCCAACCCGTAATACCCGACCACGCGGCCTGCATCATGGACGACCATGACGACGGTGAAGCCTTTCTCCTGATTGGCGAGCGCTCGCGTCTTGAGCCATTGATCGAACGCCGGCCTGCCGCAGGAAAAAGGCGCCATGTCGTGCTGCGGGTTCAGCGGTTCGGGAGCGGAGAGCGCCAAGGATCAGCTTTTCTTGGCGACGCTCTCCCAGGGCGCGCCGCGCTTGAGGAGCTCGACCATCTCCGGAACCGCACGCCCCGGCGCGGCGATGGCTGCCATGAAGGCCGCGAAGCCGCCGCTGCTCATGCGGATGAGCGTCTTCTCCATTAATACCGCCTCGGCTTCCCGCACCGCCGCGTCGCGCACGAAATCCGTCCTGGAACGGCCGCGCAAACCGGCGGCGCGATCAATGATGGCGATATCGGCCGCGGGCAACCGCATCGACAGGGGGTGCGCTTTCCTCTTCGCCGAACGAGCCATTCATGCCTCCACGCTGAAGTGGACTATATCGCCCTGTAGCGCATTTTACAATACGCCGGCTCCGGGCATGGCGGTAGGCCGCGTTCGATCCATATCGACTACAGTCCCGCGCCGCTAACCCACCGCCTCGCCCCTCTGCCGCAGCGCGTAGAGCAAGATGCCGGCGCTGACGGAGACGTTGAGCGACTGGATCCGGCCCGATCCGGGGATGGTGACGATCTCGTCGCAGGCCTCCAGCGTCGCGCGCGGCAGCCCCGTCTCCTCATTGCCCAGCAACAGCGCCGCCGGCCGCGCCGCCGGCGCCAGCGCGGCCAGCGGCGTGCCGCGGTCGAGCGCCGTGCCGAGCACGCGGTAGCTGCGCGCCAGCCGGCGCAACGCCGCCGCGACATTCGCCGCGCGATAGACGGTGAGGTGCTCGAGCCCGCCTTCGGCGACGCGGTAGCTGGCATCCGACGGCGCCGCCTGTGCCGGATGGTCGGAGAGCACCAGCCGCGTGAGGCCGAAGAATGCCGCGCTGCGCGCGATGGCGCCGAGATTATGTGGGTTGCCGACGCCGTCGAGCAGCAGCAGCGGGTTGCCGTCGCGCGCCCAGAGCGGCGCTTGCGCGAGGTCCAGCGGCAGCACCGGCCGTGGCTCCGCCACCGCCACCACGCCGCCATGCAGCGCGCTGCCGGCGACGCGCGCGAGCTCGTCGTCGGGCACCAGCCGGTAGGGCTTGCGCGCCCGCGCCAGCGTGGCGCAGAACGCGCCTACCGCGCCCTTCATGCGCTCGTCGAAGAACAGGCGCTCGACGCGCTCCGGCGCCGTGGCGAAGAGCGCCGCCACCGCCGGCAGCCCGGCGATGCGCAGCAGCGTCCGCGCGTCCTTGCGCGCTGTCCGCTGCGGCGGCTTCCGTTTCATGTCCGGCCGAGCGCGCGCCAGCCGATGTCGCGCCGCCAGAAGCCGCCGGGCCAGCGGATGCGCGAGATCGCGGCATAGGCGGCGTCGCGCGCCGCCGCCACGTCGCGGCCCAGCGCCACCACATCGAGCACGCGGCCGCCATCGGCCACCAGCCGCCCGCCCTCGAGCCGGGTGCCGGCGTGGAAGATCTTGACCGCGGGATCGCTCGCCGCCTCGGCGAGCCCAGCGATCTCCGTGCCTTTGACGGGGTCGCCGGGATAGCCCTTGGCGGCGAGCACGACGCAGACCGCGGCCTCCGCATGCCAGCGCAGATCGAAGCCGTCGAGCACGCCGTCGCGCGACGCGATCAGCGCCGGCAGCAAGTCGCTCATCAGCCGCGGCAGCAGCGCCTGGCATTCGGGGTCGCCGAAGCGGACATTATATTCGATGAGCTTCGGCCCCTCGCGGGTCAGCATCAGCCCGGCATAGAGCACACCTTTATAGGGGCGGCCCTCCGCCGCCATGCCGCGCACCGTCGGCAGGATGATGCGCTCCATCACCTCGCGCTCGATCGCCGGCGTGACGCAGGGTGCCGGCGAATAGGCGCCCATGCCGCCGGTATTGGGCCCGGTATCGCCCTCTCCCACGCGTTTATGGTCCTGCGCGGTGGCGAGCGGCAGCGCGTGGCTGCCATCGACCAGCGCGAAGAAGCTCGCCTCCTCGCCCTCGAGGAACTCCTCCACCACCAGCTCCGCCCCGGCCGCGCCGAAGCGGCGGCCCACCATCGCCTCGTCGATGGCGGCGAGCGCCTCGGTCATGGTCAGAGCGACGGTGACGCCCTTGCCGGCGGCGAGCCCGTCGGCCTTGATGACGATCGGCGCGCCGCGCCGGCGGACGAAATCCCGGGCCCCCTCGGCGTCGCGGAAGCGGCCGTAGCCGGCGGTCGGGATCGCGTATTTGGCGCAGAGATCCTTCATGAAGCCTTTCGACCCCTCGAGCGCCGCCGCCGCCGCGCTGGGCCCGAAGGCGGCGATGCCGGCTGCTTCGAGCCGGTCGACCAACCCGGCCACCAGCGGCGCCTCGGGTCCCACCACGACGAAATCGATGCGCTCGCGCCGCGCCAGCGCGAGGATGCCGTCGAGATCGCCCGCCGGCACGGGAACGCAGACCGCGTCTTCGGCGATGCCGGGATTGCCCGGCGCGCAATAGAGCGCATCGCAGAGCGGCGAGGCCGCGATCGCCCAGGCGAGCGCGTGCTCGCGCCCGCCCGAGCCGATGACGAGTACCCGCATGCCGCTGTCGCTCCCCGTTGGTTTCCTTGGCCCCGCGCGGTCTTGTATCATAGCCGATGATGGCCGGAACCCCCCTCTCATCACCGCCGGGCGAGGCGCCGCTTAAGGGCAATCTGCCGGAATACACCGTGAGCGAGCTCTCGGCGGCGCTGAAGCGCACCATCGAGCAGGGCTTCTCCTATGTCCGCGTGCGCGGCGAGATCTCCGGCTTCAAGCGCCACGGCTCCGGCCATTGCTATTTCGCGCTCAAGGACGCCGAGGCGGTGCTCGACGGCGTCGCTTGGCGCGGCACGGCGCAGCGGCTCACGCTGAAGCCCGAGGACGGCATGGAGGTGGTCTGCACCGGCCGCCTCACGACATATCCCGGCCGCTCGAAATATCAGCTCGTCATCGAGACGATGGAGCTTGCCGGCGTCGGCGCGCTGCTGAAGCTCCTGGAGGAGCGGCGCAAGCGGCTTGCCGCCGAAGGCCTCTTCGCCGAGGAGCGCAAGCGCAAGCTGCCCTTCCTGCCGCGCGTCATCGGCATCGTCACCTCGCCGACCGGCGCCGTCATTCGCGACATCCTGCACCGGCTTGCCGACCGCTTCCCGCGCCGGGTGCTGCTTTGGCCGGTGGCGGTGCAGGGCGAGGGTGCGGCGGCGCAGGTGGCGGCGGCGATCGAGGGTTTCAACAAGCTCGCCCCCGGCGGCACAGTGCCGCGGCCCGATCTCCTCATCGTCGCCCGCGGCGGCGGCAGCCTTGAGGATCTCATGGCCTTCAACGAGGAGACCGTCGTCCGCGCCGCGGCCGCTTCGACGATCCCGCTGATCTCCGCCATCGGCCACGAGACCGACACCACCCTCATCGACTATGCCAGCGACCGGCGCGCGCCGACGCCGAGCGCCGCCGCCGAGATGGCGGTGCCGGTGCGGCTCGATCTGCTGGCGGAGCTCGACGGCAAGGCGGTGCGGCTTTCCGGCAGCCTGTCGCGGCTGCTGGCCGAGCGCCGCGCGCGCATCGAGGGCCTGGCGCGCGGCCTGCCCGACCCGCTGAGCCTGCTCGACACCGCGCGCCAGCGCCTCGACGACCGCGCCGAGCGGCTGCTGGTGGGCTTCCGCGCGCTGCTCGGCCTCAGGCGCCACCGTCTCCACACCGCCGGCGAGCGGCTGAGCGGCGCGGCGCTGGCGGTGCTGCTCGAGCGTGCGCGCGCGCGTCTCGCCGATGCGCTGCCAAGGCTGCGCCAGGCCATGGCGCGCTACCTCACGCATGAGCGTCATCGCCTCGACAGCGTCGGCGGCCGGCTCGAGACCTACGGTCAGACGCTGCGCGACACGCTGGCGCGCGGCTTCGCCATCATCCGCGACGCTGCCGGCGCGGTCGTCGATCGCGCCCAGGCGCTGGCCCCCGGCGATGCCGTTACCATCGAATTCCACGACGGCAAGGCCGCCGCCACGATCGACGGCAGCGGCAAGCGCCCGGCGTCGAAGGCGAAGAAGCCGGCGGGCGATCAGGGCTCGCTGTTGTGAGGGGCTGCAAGGCAGCCCGTGCGTCCTTCGACAGGGCGCTTTGCGCCAAGCTCAGGACGAGGAAGAACGAGAATGGCATCCGCAAGATGCCCGAAAGACAACCACCTCATCCTGAGCTTGCGCGTCGCGCTGCGCGCGAAGTGCATGTCGAAGGACGCGCGATCCCCCTGCAGCACCGGCTCGCCCCTATCTTTCTTATCCTCGCGCTGCTTCTCTCCCACCACTGCCTTGCCGGTACGCTCACCCTCGACGGCGCCGTCGAGCAGGGCGGGCTGGTGCATGGCAAGACCGAGCCCGGCGCCACGGTGACGCTCGACGGCCGCGCCGTGCGCGTCGCGCGCGATGGCGGCTTCATCTTCGGCTTCGGCCGCGACGCGCCGGCCTCTGCCGTGCTCGACATCGTCTTCGCCGATGGCAGCCGCGCGCATCGCGATCTCGCCGTCGTCCAGCGCCGCTATGACATCCAGCGCATCGACGGCCTGCCGCAGGAGCAGGTCACCCCCGATCCCGTGGTGATGGAGCGGATCAAGCGCGAGGCGCTGGTCATCAACCAGGCGCGCGCCGTCGACAGCGATCTCGGCTTTTTCGAACAGCGCTTCGTCTGGCCGGCGCTGGGGCCGATCTCGGGCGTCTATGGCAGCCAGCGCATCCTCAATGGCGAGCCGCGCGCGCCGCATATGGGCCTCGATATCGCCGCGCCGCGCGGCTCGCTGGTGCTGGCCACCGCTGCCGGCACGGTGAGCCTTGCCGAGCGCGATCTCTTCTTCACCGGCGGCACCGTCATCATCGATCACGGCTACGGGCTTGCCACCACCTACCAGCACATGGACCGGGTGGACGTGGCCGTCGGCCAGCACGTCGCCGCCGGCGCGCCCATCGGCATCGTCGGCGCCACCGGCCGCGTCACCGGCCCGCATCTCCATTGGGCGCTCAACTGGTACGAGGTGCGCCTCGACCCCGCCCTCGTCATGGGTCCGATGCCCGCGGCGGCGGCACCGCGCTGAGCGGCGCCCTCATTCGGGCCATCGCCGGTGCAGCCAGAACCAATGGTCCGGTCGCTCGCGGATCCAGCGCTCCAGCACCCGGTTCACGCTGATCATCAGCGCCAGCGTGTCCGCCGCGCCGTCGCCGCTGCGCGGCAGCTCCAGCGGCGCCTCGGCGGTGATGCGGAAGCGGGCGCGCGCCAGCCGGTCGACGCGCACCGGCACCACCGCGCAGTCGAAGCGTAGCGCGAACACGGCGAGGCTCTGCTCGGTCATGGCGTCGCGGCCGAAGAACGGCACCGCGATGCCGTCATTCTTCTTCTGGTCGACCAGCAGCGCGATATGCCGCCCGCTCTTCATCGCCGCCAGCATGCGCCGCGCGCCGGCGCTGCCCTTGGCGGCGAGCTCGGAGCCGACGACGCTGCGCGAATGGGTGATGAGCTGGTCGACGATCGGGTTGTTGGCGGCGCGGTACATCTCCACCACCTCGAGCCCGGCCTGGGTCACGGCGAGCGTCGCCACCTCCCAATTGCCGAAATGGCCGGAGAAGAAGATGGCGCGCCGCCCCGGCGCCGCCTGGCGGCGGATATGCTCGGCGCCGACCATCTCGATGCGGCCGCCATGCTCATAGGCGCGGTATTTGCCGAGATGCGGATACTCGGCGATGACCCGGCCGAGATTGTCCCACATGCCGGCGATGATGCGCATGCCCTCGGCCTCGCCGATCTCCGGCAGCGCGCGGCGTAGATTCCTCGGCGCGCCGGCTGACGGCGAGATGCGGGCCGATGCTGCGCGCGAGCCAGCCGCCGAGCGCCGAGGCAGCCTCGACCGGCAGCAGGCGGAAGCCGGCATAGAGCAGCACCGCGCCCACGCCCTCGATGAGGTGCTGCAGCCGCCGCTCATGCACCGCCCGCGCGCTCCAGCAACGCGTCGAGCGCCGCCGCATCCTCCCAGGCGACCCTGACCTCGAGTACGCTGACGCGCGCGCGCCACGGCGCGGGCAGCCGCACGCGGTCCTTGGCGGTGGTGACCAGCAGCGCGCCCGCCGCCTCCGCCTGCAGCCGCTTGAGCTCGCTCTCGCGGTAGCGATGATGGTCGGCAAAGCCGTGCCGCGCGACGAGCGTGCCGCCTGCCGCTGCGAGGCTGGCGAAGAATTTCTCCGGCCGGCCGATGCCGGCGAAGGCGACCAGCGCCCGGCCCGCGACATCGCCGCCATTCTCCGCCGCGAGCCGCGCTCTGAGCACCGTCTTGCCGGCCAGCAGCGGCGTGATCCCGGCGGTGTCCTCGCCCATCAGCACCACCGCGTCGGCGCGCGCCAGCCCCGAGGCGAGGCGCTCGCGCAGCGGCCCCGCCGGCAGCACGCGGCGATTGCCGAAGCCGTAGCCGCCATCGACCACCAGCAGCGACAGCGTCTTGGCAAGGCGCGGGTTCTGCAAGCCGTCATCGAGCAGCAGCAGCTTTGCTCCGGCGGCGATTGCCGCTTGCGCCCCGGCGACCCGGTCGCGCGCCACCCAGCAGGGCGCCGCTTCGGCCAGCAGCAGCGGCTCGTCCCCCACCTCCGCCGCGCCGTGGCGCGTGGGATCGACCGCGACCGGCCCGGCGAGGCTGCCGCCATAGCCGCGACTGAGGATATGCACTTGGCGGCCGCGCGCCTGGAGCCGTCGGGCGAGCGACAGCGCCACCGGCGTCTTGCCGGCGCCGCCCGCCACCAGATTGCCGATGCAGATCACCGGCACCGGCGCTTGCCACGGACGCGTCCAGCGCTGGCGCGCCGCGGCGCCCATGGCATAGCCCCAGGCCAGCGGCTGCAGCAGAGAGGAGACCGGTCCCCGCCGTGCCCAGAACTCAGGCGTAGGCGGGGCTGGCATGCGGCGTGAGCCGGTCGAGCCAGGGCGCGATGCGCTCCATCACCGCCTCGAGCACGGCGCGGTTGTCGGCGGCGACCTCGAGCCCGGCGGCCGCGCGGCGCGCGCGTTCGGCCGGATCGGCCAGCAGCCGCGCCACCGCCGCGGCGAGCGCGTCGGCGTCGCGCACCGTGAGCGCCGCGCCGGCGGCGGCGAGGTCGCGGGCGATGGCGGCGCAATTGCTCATATCGGGCCCATGCAGCACGGCGCAATCGAGCAGCGCCGCCTCGAGCGGGTTGTGCCCGCCGCGCGGCACCAGCGAGCCGCCGACGAAGGCGATGCCGGCGAGCCGATAGAACAGGCCGAGCTCGCCCAGCGTGTCGCCGAGATAGATGTCGGTCGCCTCCGTGATCTCCTCGGCGAGCGAGCGCCGCGCCACGCTGAGGCCGTCGCCGCTGAGCAGCGCCGCCACCGCGCTGGCGCGCGCGGGGTGGCGCGGCACGATGACCGTGAGCAGATCGGGCCAGCGCTGCTTCAGCGCACGATGCGCCGCGGCTGCCGCCTGCTCCTCGCCCTCATGCGTGCTGGCGGCGAGCCAGAGCGGCCGCCCCGCCGCCTGCGCCGCGAGCTTCGTCAGCTCCGCCTCGCTCGCCGGCAGCGGCCCCGCCGCGGCTTTGAGGTTGCCGACGCAGAGCGCGCGCCTGGCGCCGAGCTGGCGCAGCCGCTCGGCCTGCACCACGTCCTGGGCGAGGCAGAGATCGAAGGCGCCGATCACCGGCGCGATCAGCCCCGGCCAGCGCCGCCAGCCCTCGAAGGAGCGCTGCGACATGCGCCCGTTGACCAGCAGTAGCGGGATCTCACGCGCCGCCGCTTCGGTGATGAGGTTGGGCCAGAGCTCGGATTCGACCCAGAGCGCGAGGTCGGGCTGCCAATGGTCGAGGAAGCGCCGGACATAGCGCGGCCGGTCGACCGGCACATATTGATGGAAGGCGCGTCCTGGCGGCAGGCGTGAGGCCAGCAGCCGCGCCGAGGTGACGGTGCCGGTGCTGACCAGCACCGACAGCGCCGGGCGCTCGGCGATCAGCGTGTCGATCAGCGCCAGCATCGAGACCGCCTCGCCGATGCTCGCCGCATGTACCCAGACCAGCGCGCCGTCCGGCCGCGACAGGCTCGGTTTGCCGCGCCGCTCGGAAAAGCGCGCGCCGTCCTCCTTGCCGCGCGCCAGCCGGCGGACGAGATAGAGGCTCACCAGCGGCCCCAGCAGCGTGGTGAGCGCGCGATAGAGGCTGAGCGCGTTCATCGTCCGCCGCCCGGCGCGGCGCGGCGCAGCGCGCGCAGATCCTCGCGGCCGAGCGTGCCCGGCGCGGTCGCCTTGCAGCCGACGCGGCGGTCGGCCTCGGCGGTCTGCGCGATCATCCGCTCCTCGATCAGCCGCCGCCAGCGCTCGACGCCGTCGGCGTCGAGTTCGGCCGGAACCGCGATCGGCTCGCCCCAGAGATAGATGCCGCGCGTCCAGGGGAAGGGCAGGTGGAAGCGGTCCCAGCTCGCCAGGATGCGCCGGCGGCGCGTCGCATAGGTGATCGGGATCACCGGCGCGCGCGCCAGCCTTGCGGCGGCGACGATGCCGCCGGTGGCGCGCATCGCCGGGCCGTTGGGTCCGTCCGGGGTGATGCCGACGCAATCGCCATGCTTGACGTGGCGCACCATGGCGCGCAGCGCCGCGCCGCCGCCGGCATTCGACGAGCCCGCGATGGAATCGATGCCGAAATAGCGCACGGCATCGGCGATGATGCGGCCGTCGCGGTGGCCGGAGATCAGCATGTGCATCGGCGCCAGATTCTGCCAGGCCATCGGGATCATCAGCAGCCGCCCGTGCCAGAAGGCGAGGATGAAGGGCTTGCCGGCGGCGGCGAGGCGGCGCGGGACCTCGGCGCCCTCCACCGTCCACTGCCCGGTGCGGTAGACCAGCCGGATATAGAGGTGGATAAGCCAGCACGAGAACCGCCGCACGGTCTCCGACCGCAGCACGCGCTTGGCGGGCGCCACGCTGTCAGCTCCCGACCGCGCGGATGGCGAAGGTCAGATCGCGCGGCCCCTGGTCGGCGAATTGCAGCGCGTAGAGCCGGGCATAGATGCCGTTCTGCCGCAGCAGCTCGCCATGCGTCCCGGATTCGACGACGCGACCGGCATCAATGACATGGATGAGGTCGGCGTCGATGACGGTGGAGAGGCGATGCGCGATCACCACCGTGGTGCGGCCGCGCATCAGCGCCTTGAGCGCGGTTTGCACCTGGCGCTCGGACTCCGTGTCGAGCGCCGAGGTGGCTTCGTCGAGCAGCAGGATCGGCGCGTTCTTGAGCATGGCGCGGGCGATGGTGAGGCGCTGGCGCTGGCCGCCGGAGAGCTTGATGCCGTGCTCGCCGACCTGGGTGTCGTAGCCCTCGGGTAGCGCGCGGATGAACTCATCGGCTGCCGCCGCCTTGGCCGCGGCGGTGATCTCCGCCTCGCTCGCGCCGAAGCGGCCATAGGCGATGTTGGCGCGCACCGTGTCGTCGAACAGGCTCACCTCCTGGCTCACCAGCGCGATGGCGCCGCGCAGGCTGGCGAGCGTCGCCGCGCGCACATCCATGCCGTCGATCGTCACCGCGCCCGCCGCCACGTCGTAGAAGCGCGGGATGAGGTTGAGGATGGTCGATTTGCCCGCGCCCGAGGAGCCCACCAGCGCCACCGTCTTGCCCGCCGGCACGGCGAGGCTGACGCCGGCCAGCGCGGTCGTGCCGTTGGCGTAGGCGAAGCGCACATCGTTGAAGCGGACCTCGCCGCCCTTGACCGCAAGCGGCCGCGCGTCCGGCGCCTCGCGGATTTCCGGCTCGACGTCGAGCACGGTGAAGATGCGCTGTGCCGCCGCCAGCCCTTCCTGCAGATTGGCGGTAAGCCCGGCGAGGGCCTTCACCGGCTGATAGGCCAGCAGCAGGGCCGTGATGAAGGAGAAGAAGGCGCCGGGGCTCTTGGTATGGCTGATCACCTGGTGGCCGCCATAGAGGATGACCAGCGCCACGGCGATGCCGCCCAGCGCCTCCATCAGCGGCGAGGCGACCGAGCGGATGCGCTGCGCGCGCTCGACCAGCCCGTAGAGGCTCTCGATGATGGTCGCGGCGCGCTGCTGCTCATAGGCCTCCATGCCATAGGCCTTGACGTGGCGCGCGCCCTGGAAGGTCTGGTCGAGCAAGGTGGTGAACTGGCCGATCTCGCTCTGGGTGTTGGCGGAGACGCGGCGCATGCGCCGGCCGATGCTGACGACCGGGCGGATGGCGACCGGGAAGACGATGAAGGCGATCAGCGCCAGCAGCCAATCCTGATAGAACATCAGCGCGATCAGGAACGCCGCCGTCACCGCCTCCTTGCCGATGCCGGCGAGCACGGTGGTGGTGGCGTTGCGCAGCATGCCGGCGTCGTTGATGAAGCGCGAGATCAGCGTGCCGGTGGGATTGGCGTGGAAATAGGCGATGTCGGCGCGCATCAGCCGCGCGAAGAGGCCGAGCTGGATGTCGGCGACGACGCGCTGGCCGACCGTCGTCATCAGCACCGACTGCCAGTAATTCGCCATTCCCTTGAGCACCGCGAGCGCGATGACGGCGAGCGGGATGAGCAGCAGCAGGCGCTCGTCATGGTCGACGAAGACCCGGTCGAGCATCGGCTCCATCAGCCAGGCATTGGCTGCCGTCGCGCCGGCCATCAACCCCATGCAGCCCAGCGCCACCGCCATGCGCAAGGCATAGGGACGCAGGAAATCGCGCGCCAACCGGCTCACCAGCGGCCAGGTGCCGTGGCTGAACTCGGCGGCGGGTGCGCGTCCCCGCGGGGGCGTGTCGGCTGGAGCGCTCAAAACCGGTTAATTCCCCTCATTTCCGCCGATCATAGCACGCGCGGACGCCCCCGCGCGCCAATCCTCGACGCCTCTTACCGGAGCCCGGCAAGCGAGGCAAGCAGCGGATTTTTAACGCGGTTTATAGATCCTGGCGGCGCCGATGATGACGCCGACGCCTGCGTCGGCTATTGAGGCGCCTGAGAGGGGAGATGATGGACAAGAATGAGGGGCGGGCCCGCCGCCTCCTGGTGATCTACAACCCCACCGCCGGCGGGCGCAAGCGGCGCCGCTTCGCGGCCTGGCTCTCCCATCTCGCGGCGCTGGGCGCCGAGGTGACGCTGGCTGAGACCGAGGCGCCGCGCCATGCCGAGGCGCTGGCGCGTGCCGCCGATCCCGGCCGCGTCGACGCGGTCGCGGTGGCCGGCGGCGACGGCACCATCAACGAGGCGGTGAACGGGCTCGCGGCATCGCGCCTGCCGCTGGCGCTCTTGCCGCTGGGCACGGCCAATGTGCTGGCCAACGAGATCGAGCTGCCGCGGCGGGTTGCCGCGCTGGCGCGCATCGCCGCGTTTGCCCCGGCGCGGCCGGTCTGGCCGGGCGAGGCGACGCCCGAGGGCGGCGGCGAAGCGCGGCGCTTTCTCATCATGGCCGGCATCGGCTTCGACGCCGAGGTGGTCGAGCATGTCGATCTCGCGTGGAAGCGCCGCGCCGGCAAGCTCGCCTATGTCGCCAGCATCCTCGGCCGCTTGCGCGACTACCGCGCCTGCCGCTATCGCGCCGAGCTCGACGGCGCCGTAGTCGAGGGCGCCTCGCTGGTCGCCGCCAAGGCACATTTCTACGGCGGCCGCTTCGTGCTCGCGCCGGCGGCGCGGCTCGACCAGCCGTTGCTGCAGCTCGTGGTGTTCGGCGAGGCCGGCCGCCGCGCGGCGTTAGGCTATCTCGCGGCGCTGGGAGTGGGCCGACTGCAGCATTGCCGCAGCCTCAGCATCCTGCCGGGAAAATCGCTGCGCCTGCTCGAGCCCGCCGGCGCCCCGGTGCAGCTCGACGGCGACATCCTGCTGCGCCTTCCCGCGCGCATCGCCATTGCGCAGACCCCGCTGCAGCTCATCCAGCCCGACGCCAGCGCGTAGCGCTGGTCGGCGGCGGCGTCAGCGGTTGCACAGCAACCGCGAAAGCCGCTCTGTCCTGGATGTGGCTCTCGCGACCGCCGGGCGGGGGAGCGTCACGCTTTGAGGGGCAGCCAGATCTCGAGGCCGCCCCTGCCGCTGCGCGGGTCGAACGCCTCGCCATAGCGCTCGAAGGTCGGCGCGTCGGCCAGCTCGTGCCCGGATTCCGGCAGCCATTTGTGCCAGATCGTCTTCCAGGTCCGGCGGATGGTCGAGATGTGATCGCGGTGCGTGAACACCGCATAGCGCTGCGCGGGGATGCGGACGCGGGCGAACTCGCCGGGCAGGTCCGAAAAACCGGCGACCTCCACCCCGGTGATGTAGTCGATATTGCCCTCGTCGTCGCCGTTGCAGCAGACGCCGTAGGCTGCCCGCCCGACCTGGCCGGGGATGCTGCCGATATAGGGCTGAAAGCGCTGCCATTGCGCGGGAACGCCGGCGATCGTCTCGTCGTTGTAGCGCTCGCCCAGCCCGGTGATGAGCAGCGGCTTGCCGGTCTCGAAGCGCGGCGGCTCGAGGGTTGTCATGAGGCTCTCGTTCATCTTGATCGGCTCCACGAGGTCGATGGTGTCGAGCAGACGTCCCGCGCGAACCGCTTCGGGGGTCACCCCGAACTGGTCGCGAAACGCCCGGGTGAATGCCTCGTGGGAGCCATAACCGGCATCCAAGGCGACCGCCAGGATGTCCGGGGCGCCGCCGGCAAGAGACCGTGCCGCTTCGCTCAACCGCCGGCCACGCACATAGCGCATGGCCGACCGGCCGGTCGCCGCGCCGAAAGCCCGCACCATGTGGTGGCGCGAGACGCCGGCAATGGCCGCGATCTCGTCAAGCGTGATGTCGCTCGCGAAGTGGCTTTCGACAAACCAGAGCGCCTTTTCAACCGGGTTCATCGGAGCTCCCACTCGGACACGCTCCTTTATGCCCGCGTCTCCCGCGTCGCGCTTGATCGCGGTTGCGGCGCTCCGGTCCCGGTAGCGCCCCTACGCCCCCGCCACCGTCATGCCGTCGATGCGCAGCGTCGGCGCGTCGATGCCGGTCTTGAGCTCGAGGTCGCTGGCCGGGGTGAGATGGCTGAACATCTCCTTGAGGTTGCTGGCCACCGTCACCTCGCTGACGGCATAGGTGAGCTCGCCGCTCTCGATCCAGAATCCCGCGGCGCCGCGGCTGTAATCGCCGGTGACGCCGTTGATCCCCTGACCCATGAGCTCGGTGACGTAGAAGCCCGACTGGATGTCGCCGATCAGCTCCTGCGCCGTCACCGGCCCGGGCTCGAGCCAGAGATTGGACGGCGATGGGCCCGGCGGCGAGGAGGTGCCGCGGCTGGCGTGGCCGGTGCTGTGCAGCTTGAGCTGGCGCGCCGAAGCGAGATCGAGCAGCCAGGTGGTCAGCACGCCGTCCTCGATGATGGCGCGGCGGCGGTTGGCGATGCCCTCGCCGTCGAACGGCTTGGAGCGCAGGCCCCGCTGCTTGTGCGGCTCGTCGACCACCGTGACGCCGGCGGAAAAGATGCGCTGGCCGAGCTTGTCCTTAAGGAAGCTGGTGCCGCGCGCCACCGCCGGCCCGCTGATGGCGCCGGCAAGATGGCGCAGCAGGCTGGACGCGATGCGCGGATCAAAGACCACCGGCACTTGGCAGGTGGCGATCTTGCGCGCGCCCAGCCGGCGCACCGCGCGCGTGCCGGCCTCGCGGCCGATCTCGGCGGGGTCGCGCAAATCGCTGCCATGGACGGCGCTGCTGAAGGCGTAGTCGCGCTCCATCGCCGTGCCTTCGCCGGCGAGCACGGCGGCGCTCACCGAATGGCCGGTGCTGCCATAGCCGCCGGCAAAGCCGTTGGAGGCGGCCATCGCCACGCGCGAGCGGCCCCAGCCGGCTTCCGCGCCTTCGGAGTTGGTGACGCCGGGCACAGCGCGCGCCGCCTCCTCGGCGGCGGCGGCGCGCTCGATCAGCCGCTCGGGCAGCGGCTCCTCGGCATCGACCATGTCGAGCTCGGGCCAGGCGTGCGCGATCTCCCCCGGCTCGGCGAGGCCGCAATAGGGGTCCTCCGGCACCGCTTTGGCCATGGCGATCGCGCGCTCGACCAGCGGCGCGATCGCGCTGCTGGCGCGGTCGTTGGACGAGACGATCGCCTGGCGCTTGCCGATGAAGACGCGCAAGCCGAGATCGTAGCTCTCCGAGCGTTCGAGCTTCTCGGTGCGGCCGAGGCGCTGCGCGTGCGACAGCGAGACGCCTTCGAACAGCACGGCATCGGCCTCATCGGCGCCGGCGCGGCGCGCCTTGGCGATGAGCTCGCCGAGAAAGGCAAGGGCGGTGTCCTGCGGCATGGCGGTTCCTCGGGGCGATCTGCCCCTCTAGATGGATATGGGCTGTCGGCGCCGGCGGTTACAGCGTAAAGACGCCGGCGCGGCAGCGCTGCAAGCACGGCTTGCCGGAGCGATGCCGCGGCTCGGTCCCGTCGCCACGCTAGCGCATGGAAAAAAGCTTGGCCAGCGCACGCGCCGGAACTCTTGTCACGGGTATCGCCGTCTCCCTGCTAATCTTCGCCACCGACCCCATCTTTGGGGGAGGACCGCGCGGGGAGGGGAGCATGAGCTGGCAGCCGACGCAGGAACCCCGGATCGAGCCGGAGCCGGGCGCCGTCGAGACCGTGATCGTGCCGCGCGCGCGCGATCTCGGCGACGGCTTCGTGGTCGCCCGCCTGCTGCCTTTCGCCAAGCGCCGCATGGTCGGCCCGTTCATCTTTTTCGATGCCATGGGGCCGACCGAGTTCGCCGCCGGACGCGGCCTCGATGTCCGGCCGCATCCGCATATCGGCCTCGCCACGGTGACCTATCTCTTCGACGGCGAGATCCTGCACCGCGACAGCCTCGGCAACATCCAGCCGATCCGGCCGGGCGAGGTGAACTGGATGACCGCCGGAAGCGGCATCACCCATTCCGAGCGCACCGACGCGGCGCTGCGGCAGAAGCCGTCGCGGCTCCACGGCATCCAATCCTGGGTGGCGCTGCCGCGGCGCGACGAGGAGACTGCGCCGGCTTTCGCTCATCACGCGCGGGCGAGCCTGCCGGTGATCGAGGGCGAGGGCAAAAGCGTGCGGCTCATCGCCGGGAGCTTCGGGACCAAGCGCGCGCCGGTCGAGACCTTCTCGCCGATGCTCTATGCCGATGCCGTGCTCGACCCCGGGGCGCGGCTCGCTGTGCCGGCCGAGCATGAGGAGCGCGCCGCCTACCTCGTCGAGGGCGCCGTCACCGTCGCCGGCGAGAGCCATGCGCCGGGCCGGCTGCTGGTCTTCCGGCCCAAGGCGGAGATCGTCGTCACCGCGCCTCAGGGCGCGCGGTTGATGCTGCTCGGCGGCGCGCCGCTGGACGGCCCGCGCTACATCTGGTGGAACTTCGTCTCGAGCTCCGAGGAGCGCATTGCCGCGGCCAAGGCGGACTGGAAAGCCGGCCGTTTCGCCCCGGTGGCCGGCGACAGCGAGTTCATTCCGCTGCCGGAATGACGGTCGCGCTTAACGCAGGGTTAAGCCGTCGGATGGCATAGTCGCCGCGATCGAGCGAGCGGCCCCGTGGTCATGGAGCAGGCAATGAAGGGCGACGAAGGCACCCGCCTGCGAGAGCTGGTGAGCGAGGCCGTGCGCGCCGAGTTCGGCGGCATGTTCGAGGAGTTGCGCCGCTTCGTCGACCGCCGCATCGCCGAGCTCAGCACCGAGATCCACGCCACCGTCGAGATGGTCGATTTCAGCGAGACCAACCTGACGAAGCAGCTGGCGCGCATGCATCAGCAGCTCTCGCGCGTGGTGGCGCTGCCGGCGGCGGCGACGCGCAATTCGGGCCTCGAGCTTGCCGGGGTGGTGCAGGCGACCGAGGATGCCGCCAACCGCATCATGGCGGCGGCCGAGAAGATCATCGCCGCGCTCGACGGCGCCGAGCCCAAGCCGGTGGTCCTCGAGCAGATCAACGCCATCTTCGAAGCCTGCAGCTTCCAGGATCTGACCAGCCAGCGCATCCGCCGCGTGCTCGACAAGTTGACCTCGCTCGACCACATGCTGGCGCAGATGGCGGAGCAGACGCAGGGCGAGAGCGAGGCGCCGCGCGAGCCGATCCGCCTCACCTTCGAGATCGCCGGCACCGGCCCCGATCTCGCGCAGGGTGAGATCGATCAGCTGATGGCGCAGTGATCGCGCCCGCGCTTCCTGTCTGCCGTCGCGGTCCCCGCTACTTCCAGATCGGCTTGCCGCTTCCCGGCAGCCCGTAGCTCCCCCATTTCGCCGTCACCTCGGCGATGATCTCGTCGCTCATGCGGATCTGGCGGCCCCACTCGCGGCGGGTCTCCGGCGGCCATTTGTTGGTGGCGTCGAGCCCGATCTTGCCGCCGAGCCCCGATTCCGGCGCGGCGAAATCGAGATAGTCGATCGGGGTGTTCGAGACCACAGTGATGTCGCGCGCCGGGTCCATGCGCGTCGCGATCGCCCACATCACGTCCTTCCACTGCCGCGCATCGATGTCGTCGTCGACGATGATGACGAATTTGGTGTAGACGAACTGCCGCAGGAACGACCACACGCCCATCATCACCCGCTTGGCATGGCCGGGATAGGCCTTGCGGATCGACACCACGGCGATGCGGTAGGAGCAGCCCTCGGGCGGCAGCCAGAAATCGACAATCTCCGGGAATTGCTGCTGCAGCAGCGGGATGAACACCTCGTTGAGCGCCTCGCCCAGCACCGAGGGCTCGTCGGGCGGCCGTCCGGTGAAGGTCGAGAGATAGATCGGGTCGCGCCGCATCGTGATGGCGCTGATGCGGAACACCGGGAAGCGCTCGACCGCGTTGTAATAGCCGGTATGGTCGCCGTAAGGGCCTTCCTCGCCCTGCTCGTCGAGCGCGACATGGCCCTCAAGCACGATCTCCGCCTGCGCCGGCACCTTGAGCGGCACCGTCTTGCACTCCACCAGCTCGACCTTGCGGCCGCGCAGCAGCCCCGCGAACTGGTATTCCGACAGCGTGTCCGGCACCGGCGTCACCGCCGCGAGGATCGTGCCGGGATCGGCGCCGATCACCGCCGCCGCCGGCAGCGGCTCCCGCTTCTGCTCGGCCCAGCGCCGGTGATGCTGTGCGCCGCCGCGATGCCGGAGCCAGCGCATCAAGGTGGTGTCGCGCCCGGTCACCTGCATGCGGTAGATGCCGAGATTGTAGTCGTCCTCGCGCCGCTCGCCCGGTCCCTTGGTCACCACCAGCGGCCAGGTGATGAGCGGCGCCGGTTCGCCCGGCCAGCAGCTCTGGATCGGCAGCTGCGCCAGATCGATGCCGTCGCCGGTGAGCACCACTTCCTGGCAGGGCGCGCCGCCGACCGTGCGCGGCTTCATCGCCAGCACCGTCTTCAACAGCGGCAGCAGCTCCAGCGCCTCGCGCCAGCCGCCGGGCGGCTCGGGCTGGCGCAGGAAGGCGAGCGTCTCGCCCACCTCGCGCAGCTGCCCCGGCTGGCGGTCCATGCCCCAGGCGACGCGCTCCACCGTGCCGAAGAGGTTGGTCAGCACCGGCATGGCATAGCGTCCGCCATCGGGGCGGCGGACATCCTCGAACAGCGCCGCCGGGCCTTGCTCCGCCAGGAGCCGCGTATGGATCTCGGTGATCTCCAGCACCGGCGAGACCGGCGTCGTGACGCGCACCAGCCGGCGCTCCGCCTCCAGGCGGGCGATGAAGTCGCGCAGCGAGGCGTAGGGCATGGGAACCTTGTCTTAACGCCGGGCGTGGCACTATAGGTCGACACTGCGCCGCGAGCCACCATCGGCCGCCGGCGGCGCTGTTACGGGATTGCTGACCATGGCACGCTATTGGGTGATCGGCGGCGAATACACCGATGTGAGTTTCGAGCATCTCGCCCCCGGCGCGCGCGAGGAGCGCCACGGGCCCTTCCCGAGCTATGGCGAGGCCTACGCCGTCTGGCAGGCCCGCGCCCGCGCCACCATCGACGACGCGCTGGTGCGCTTCCGCATCGTCGAGGAAAGTGGCGATAGGCTCGCCTCTTAATCGGCGCGAGGCGGCATCCGCTCCGTGCGTCCTTCGAGACGCGCCCTTCGGGCGCTCCTCAGGACGAGGAGCATGGAGAACGGCATCGGCCGATGATGCCCGATTGGATCTCACCTCTTCCTGAGGAGCCCGCGCAGCGGGCGTCTCGAAGGACGCACGAACGGAAGTGCAGCGGAACGCGGGGGGTAGCCCGCTCAGCGCGGCTCTCGCGGTCGCTGGCGCAACCAACTCCCGCAGGGAGTTTGTCCGCAGCAATCGCGAAAGCCGCTCGCCTCAGAATAAGCCTCAGCCCACCAATCGCCACACCACACCCTCGCGCATGAGGCGATCCTCGAGCTCAAGCGGCGTCGGTACGCGATAGCGTGCGAGTTCCTCCAGCCCGCCTTGCGGCAGATAGGCGCGACCTGGATCGCCCAGCAGCACCAGCGCGCCGGCGCCGGCGAGACGCCGCAGCCACGCCGTCAGCCGCTCGGCGAGCGGCCGCTCGTAGCACATGTCGCCGACCAGCACGACCTGCCAGGGCACGGGAAAGCGGCCGATGACATCCTCGCCCTCGACCGCGACATCGTGCCCGTTGAGCGCGGCGTTGAGGCCGATCGCCGCCGCGGCGAAGGGATCGATCTCCGCCGCCACCACCTCGGCGGCGCCGCTTTTCGCCGCCGCCAGCGCCAGCAGCCCGGCTCCGGCGCCGAAATCGAGCACGGCCTTGCCGCGGACGAGATCGGGATGGTCGAGCACGTGGCGCGCCAGCGCCTGGCCGCCCGCCCAGGCAAAGGCCCAATAAGGCGGCGGCAGCTGCTCGCGCCCGAGCACCGCCTCGGTCGCCTGCCACAGCGGCGTGATCTCGCTGGCGAGATGGAGGCGGATCTCCGGCACCAGCGGCGGCGCCGCGACCGCGGTATTGGCGCGGATGAAATCCCGGCGATCAGATGACATGCGCCGCGACGATGGCGATGAGCAGGATCCAGCCCGCCCAGCGGTTCGAGCGGAACTTGGCGAGGCAGTCGGCGGCATTGTCGGTGTCGACCTTGGCCGCCTGCCACCAGAGCTGCGCCAGCATCAGCGCGAGCCCGGCATAGAACGGCCAGCGCATTCCCGCCGCGGCGCCCGTCGCCGCCCACAGCGCCGCCGCCGCGCCATAGAAGATGAAGAGCCATGGCCGCGTGCGCGCGCCCAGCGCCAGCGCCGAGGATTTGACGCCGATCAGCACATCGTCCTCCTTGTCCTGATGCGCATAGATCGTGTCGTAGCCCAGCGTCCAGGCGATGCCGCCGAGATAGAGCAGCAGTGCCGCGCCGTCGAGCCGGCCGGTCACCGCCGCCCAGCCCATCACCGCGCCCCAGTTGAAGTTGAGGCCAAGGAAGAATTGCGGCCAGTAGGTGATGCGCTTCATCAGCGGGTATGTCGCCACCAGCAGCAGCACCAGGAAGCCCAGCGCGATGGCGAGGCGGTCGAGGCTCGCCAGCACCGCGGCGCCGACCAGGAGCTGTAGCACCAGGAAGCCCGCCGCCTGGCCGAGCGAGACCGCGCCGCTCGGCAGCGGCCTTGTGCGCGTGCGCGCCACCTGCGCGTCGAAATCGCGGTCGATGATGTCGTTGAGCGTGCAGCCGGCGCCGCGCATCGCCACCGCGCCGATGCCGAACAGCGCCATCAGCCGCCAATCGGGCCAGCCCGGCGCCGCCAGCGCGATCGCCCACCAGCCCGGGAACAGCAGCAGCCAGGTGCCGATCGGCCGGTCGAGCCGGGCAAGCCGGATATAGGGCACCAGCGCCGCCGGCGCGTAACGGTCGGCCCAATCGCCGGTGCGAATGTCAGTCATGATGCGATGGCCGTGCCAATGGGCTAGACTCGAGCGCGGCGCCATCTTGCCCGCCGCCCGCGCCGTGGCCAAGCCCGCCGATGACCCCGAAGACGCGCCTTTTCGTCACCACCGATCTCGCCGGCGGCCTCGCCATCGGGCTCGAGCCGTCGCAGGCGCATTACGTCAAGACGGTGCTGCGGCTGGGGCAGGGGGAGGTGGTGGCGCTGTTCAACGGCCGCGACGGCGAGTGGCTCGGCCGCATCGACGGCGTCGGCAAAGGCTGGTGCTCGGTGGCGCTGTTCGAGCAGCGCCGGCCGCAGGACCCGGCGCCCGATCTCTGGCTGGTCTTCGCGCCGCTGAAGCGCGGCCGCATCGATTTCCTGGTGGAGAAGGCGACCGAGCTCGGCGTCGGCGCGCTTTACCCCGTCTTCACCCGGCGCAGCGTGGTCGAGCGCGTCAATCTCGACCGGCTGCGCGCCAACGCCATCGAGGCGGCGGAACAGACCGAGCGGCTATCGGTGCCGGTGCTGGCCGAGCCCGGGCCCTTGGACAGCTTGTTGGCGCGCTGGCCCGCCGGCAGGCGATTGCTGCTATGCGATGAGAGCGGGGCTGCGCCGCCGATCGCCGAAACCCTCAAGGCCGCCGCGCCCGGCGCCTTGGCGGTGCTGGTGGGGCCGGAAGGCGGCTTTGCCGAAACGGAGCTTGACGCCCTGAAGAAACTTCCCTTTGTTTCATCCGTCGGTTTGGGCCCGCGCGTGCTGCGCGCCGACACCGCGGCGCTGGCGGCGCTTGCCGTGCTGCAAGCACTCGTCGGCGACTGGCGCCTGCCGCGCTGCCGCTGACACCGGGGTTTTGCAAGAAAGATCGGGGGTTGTCGCCACTTGTCCGCTCCATCGCTTTCCGGCGGTGCGCCGATCACCGACAAGCGCCAGCTGGTCGAGCATCTCGCCGGCGGCGCCAAGCCGCCGGCGCAATGGCGCATCGGCACCGAGCATGAGAAGTTCGTCTTCCGCCTCGCCGACCACGGCACCGTCGCCTATGGCGGCGAGGCGGGCATCCGGGCGCTCCTCGAGGGCTTGCGGCGCTTTGGCTGGCAACCGGTCTTCGACGGCGACAACCTTGTCGGGCTGAGCAACGACAAGGGCGGGGCGATCTCGCTCGAGCCCGGCGGCCAGTTCGAGCTGTCGGGCGCGCCGCTCGAGACCTTGCATCAGACCTGCGCCGAGGTGACCGAGCATTTGCGCCAGGTGCGCGCGATCACCGGCGAGCTCGGCCTCGGCGTGCTCGGCCTGGGGTTCCATCCGACGGCGCGGCGCCAGGACGTGCCGTGGATGCCCAAGCGCCGCTATGCCGTGATGCGCCGCTACATGCCGCAAAAGGGCAAGCTCGGCCTCGACATGATGCTGCGCACCTGCACGGTCCAGGTGAATCTCGATTTCGCCGGCGAGAGCGACATGGTGCGCAAGCTGCGCATGAGCCTGGCGCTGCAGCCGATCGCCACCGCGCTCTTCGCCAATTCGCCCTTCGTCGAGGGCAAGCCCAGCGGCTATCTCAGCTATCGCGGCCATGTTTGGACCGATGTCGATCCCGACCGCACCGGCTTGCTGCCTTTCGTCTTCGAGCCGGGCTTCGGCTTCGAGCGCTATGTCGACTACATGCTCGACGTGCCGATGTATTTCGTCTACCGCAACGGCAGCTACATCGACGTCGCCGGCCAGTCCTTCCGCGATTTCCTCGCCGGGCGCCTGCCGGGCCTGCCGAGCGAGGTGCCGACCATGAGCGACTGGAACGACCACCTCACCACCGTCTTCCCCGAGGTGCGCATGAAGCGCTACATCGAGATGCGCGGCGCCGATGGCGGGCCGTGGCGGCGGCTCTGTGCCTTGCCGGCGCTGTGGACCGGTCTCTTCTACGACGCCGAAGCGCTCGATGGCGCCTGCGATCTCGTCGCCGACTGGACGCGCGAGGAGCGCGAGCAGCTGCGCGCCGGCATCCCGCTGCTCGGCCTCAACACCCGCTTCCGCGCCGGCACCGTGCGCGAGGTCGCGGCGCGGGTGGTCGAGCTCGCGCGCCGGGGACTGCAGCGGCGCAAGCGCTTCGACGGCACCGGCCAGGACGAGAGCCAATACCTCGAGACCATGGCTGAGATCGTCGACAGCGGCCGCACCCCGGCCGAGCGGCTGCTCGAGGATTACCAGACGCGCTGGGGCGGCCGCATCGATCCCATCTTCGTCGAGGAAGCCTATTGACCGCCGCGAGTGGCGTGCCGGTCGAGGAACCCCGCCACCGCCGCGGCGTTTACGTTCAGCAGTCTCAAAGCGGCTGCGACTTGTCAGCAACGCGCCCCGCATCCTGTCCCCCCATGATGCGGGGCGCAGCTTTCACGGGCCGAGCCGCAGCTCCGCCCAGCGTCCTGGCCGCGCCGAGCCCTCCGCCGGCGGCAGGCCAGAAAGCGACATCCAGCGCGAGCGGAACCAGGCCGAGGCCGAGACCTCGACACGGACGCGCCGGCTGAGCGGCGGCGCGTCGAGGCCGAGCGCCGACCACGGGATCAGCGCCTCGCCGACGACACGCGGCTGGTCGGCGCCGAAATAGAGCGCCTGCGCCCCGGGCACCGCCGGGCAAGTGGTCTCGCCGTGCTCGCGCGGCGCGCCGGCGCAGAGCCGCGCCGCCATCGGCGGATGGTCGCGCTCCTTGCTGCGCGGCGGGATGAAATAAAGCGTGAAGCGCTTGGGCCCGGCACCGGCATCGACGTCGAGCTCGATGCGATAGGCTTCGCCCAGCGGGAAGTCGCCCTGATAGGCGAGAAGGTCGAGGTCGTAATAGTCCTGGCCGATGGTGGCAAGCGCCAGGCCCTCGGCGCTCCAGGTCAGATAGGCCTCGCCGAAGGCCACCTCGCCCGGCGCGGGCGTCAGCGCCGGCAGCAGGGATTGCGGCTTCGGCCAATCCACCAGCGAGCCATGCTGCGCGTCGATGCGCGCGCGCGGCACGGTGAAGCCGGAAAGGCGCTGGCGCGCCGGCGCCGGCATCGCCGCATGGAGCAGCGGCAGCGCGCGGTTGGCGTCGCCGAGCGCGGCCACCAACGCCTCATAGGGCCGGTCGTGGATGTCGACCAGGCCGAAATTATAATCCTCGCGATCGGCGCGGCCGCCCTCGGGATAGTCGTAATACTGGAACCAGTGGACGCCGACGATTTCGGCGATGCCGGCGAAGTTCCGCGCCGCTGCCGCCGCGCCGCGCGCCCGCTCCGCCTGCGTCGCGACGGTCATGAGATGGCCGTTGTTGCGGTTGCCGGTGCGGTTCTCCTGCGCGGCGTAGAACCATTCCGAGACCAGCACCGGCTTGGCGCGGGTCAGCGCCCGGAGCCCGTCGAAGTAATAGGGCGCGATCCAGCCCTCGGGACTGTCGACATTATAGTTGGTGGCGATGACATCGACATGTCGCGCTTCCGCCTTCACCGCCATCGGGTCGTAATAGATCGGCAGCCGGTCGCCGAGGAACAGCGCGCCGGGATCGGCGGCGTGGAGCGCCTGCGCCGCGAGCGCGTAGTAATGCTCGGCGACGATCTCGGTCCATTGGCGCACCGCGCCGCTGCCGTCGCCGCCCGGCCTGAGCCGCGTGATCGCCTGTGCCTTGAGCAGCGCCGGCCAGCCATCGACGCCCGCGGGCGGCACGAAATCGGCGGTGAAGCGCTGCCAATTGCGGTGATAGCGCCGCTCCAGCGCATCGACCCAGCGCCGCTTGGTGTCGTTCTCGGCCGGCTTCGCCGAGTAGAAGGTGAAAAGCGCGCCGCCCCACCAGCCGACCTCGTTGTCGCTGAAATATCCCATCCGGTAGGGCGTGTCCCGATAGGGCGCGGTGAGGCGCAGCGCCTCCTGGCGCATGCGCTCCGGCATGCCGGGGTCGAAGGGATCGAACCAATGGAACTTGGCGAGCCGCCCGAGCTCGAGGTTGATCGCGCCGGACAGGCGCAGCTCCTGCGGCGGCAGCGACCAGGCGCCGGCCGAGTTGAAGCCCCAGCCGAGGAGGCGCGCGCGCGTCGCCGCTTCCCACGCCGCCAGGCTCGGCGCCGCCTCATGCCAGTCGTAATGCGGCCGGCTGAGATGCGCGCCCGAGGCGCCGCCATCGACGACATTGGCGCCGATCGAGAAAAAGCGGTCGCCGCAGGGCGTGCGCAGCCAGGCATGGCCCATGGCGTCGCGCTCGACGCGCCACTGCGCCGACGGCGCCGCGGCGAGATCGCAGGCTAGCGCCGGCGTCGACAGCATCAGCCCCGCGAGCAGCGCCAGCGCCGCCCGCCCCGCTCCGACCCTCACGAGCCTATCCCTGCTTGGAGCAGGGCGATCGCATATGCCGTCAAGCCGCTGGGTGGGAAAGATGGACCACGGAGGTTGAGCCGCAAAGCGGATCAACGAGAGCGCGGAGAAGAAGAAACCGTGGAAACGTCTCCGTCGCCCCGGCGAAAGCCGGGGCCCAGGAGCAACCGCGCGGCACTCGCACTGGGTCCCCGCTTGCGCGGGGACGGCGGTGGTTGGTGGTGGTGGGGCGCTTGGAACATGCGCCAAGCGCGCCTGCCTGCGCGAAGCCGACGCGGCTTCACTTCGCCCGCCTCCCGAAGCCATGCGGAGGGCAGGGCGAAGGCAGGCGACAGCGCGCCGGTCTCCCCTTCTCAGTACCCTCCGTGCCTCCGTGGTGAAATCCATACGCGGTAGCCCTGCCTCAAGGCGGAGGGGCCGCGTTAGGTATGAATCCGATAGTGCTCGCGGGAGGGTGAAGGTGGCTCACGCCGCCGTGCCGCCGACGGTGAGCCCGTCCATGCGCAGCGTCGGCTGGCCGACGCCGACCGGCACGCCTTGCCCGTCCTTGCCGCAGGTGCCGATGCCGTCATCGAGCTTGAGGTCGTTGCCGACCATGCTGATCTTGGTGAGCGCGTCGGGACCGTTGCCGATGAGCGTCGCGCCCTTGACCGCCGGGCCGATTTTGCCGTCCTCGATGAGATAGGCCTCGGACGCCGAGAAGACGAACTTGCCCGAGGTGATGTCGACCTGGCCGCCGGCGAAATTGACGGCGTAGACGCCGCGCTTGACCGAGGCGATGATCTCCTGCGGCTCCCTCTCGCCGGCCCGCATGTAGGTGTTGGTCATGCGCAGCATCGGCGCATAGCCATAGCCCTGGCGCCGTCCGTTGCCGGTGGGGCGCATGCCCATGAGCCCGGCATTGAGCCGGTCCTGCATGTAGCCCCTCAGGATCCCGTCCTCGATCAGCACCGTGCGCGACGACGGCGTGCCCTCGTCGTCGACCGTGAGCGAGCCGCGCCGGTCCTTCATCGTGCCGTCATCGACGACGGTGACGCCGGGAGATGCCACGCGCTGGCCGATGAGACCGGCAAATGCCGACGTCTTCTTGCGGTTGAAATCGCCCTCGAGCCCGTGGCCCACCGCCTCGTGCAGCATGACGCCGGGCCAGCCCGGCCCCAGCACCACCGTCATTTCGCCGGCCGGCGCCGGCACCGAGCCGAGATTGACCAGCGCCTGGCGCAGCGCCTCGTCGACCTGGCTCTTCCATTGCTTGGGGTCGAAATAGCGCTGGTACTCGACCCGCCCGCCGGCGCCCGAGGATCCGGTCTCCATGCGCTCGCCGTCGCCGACGACGACGCTGATATTGAGCCGCACCAGCGGTCTGATATCGCCGACCCGCGCGCCGTCGGCGCGGATGATCTCCACCGCCTGCCACGAGCCCGCCAGCGAGGCCGTAACCTGCCGCACCCGCGGGTCGCGGCTCCTCGCATAGGCGTCGATCTCCGCCAGCAGCTTCGCCTTCTCGGCGAAGTCGATCTGCGACAGCGGGTTGGCGTCGGTGTAGAGGCTCTGATTGGTGCCTTGCGGCGGCAGCGCGAGGCTGGCGCTGCCGCCATGCTTCACCGCGCGCACCGTGGCGCCGGCGCGGCGGATCGCCGCCTCCGACAGCTCCGAGGCATGGGCGTATCCCGCCGCCTCGCCCGAGAGCGCGCGCAAGCCGAAGCCCTGTGCCGTGTCGAAGGCGGCGCTCTTGATCCGCCCGTCATCGAAGGCGAGGCTCTCGGACTGGCTGTATTCGAGGAAAAGCTCGCCGTCATCCATGCCCTGGAGCGCCTCGGCGACGATGGTCTCGACCCGGCCGCGGTCCATGCCGGTGCGGGTGAAGAAAAGCTCGTCGGTGCGCGCGAGATCGCTCATGGGGCTACTCCTTGGCTGCTGCTTCTTGCCAGAGCCGCGTCGCCGGCGCCAGGGGGAACCGCGCCGGCGCCGGGTCCGGCTGAATATGGGTCCGCCACGGCGCGACGCAAAGCATCATCGCCGGCGGGCGGCAGCGGTTGCCTGAGCCTGTCGAAGGATGCAACCGCGAGAGCCCGCACCGCGGAAGGCTCGCGCCCGGGCGGGACGCCTGCACCCGTAAAGCCGCGCCACGCCTTGGGTTTATGCGGCATAAAGTCGCAACGTTGCGGTTGGCGTCGCGCCGCCACCGGCGCTATTACCAGAGCGTTCGGCGTCAGCCTGCCGGCGCAGTTGTCGGTGCCGCGGGCTTTGGTGTAGGGTCGCGCCGCTTTCGCCGCCGCGGCGGATGCGGGGGATCGATCGGGCGGGGCGCTCACGGGCGGAAGGGGCCGACGGGCAGGGGGAAACCTCGCTGCCGCCTCCCGCCACATCCGGGGACAGGGGCTCGACGAGCATGGGACGGGGTGCGGGAGTGGGTATCGGAAGCTGGGCGCGGCGGCTCGGCGCGGCGCCGATGGCGCTCGCGGCGCTGCTGCTGCTGGCGCCGGCGGCGCTTGCCGAGCAGGCGGTGGATTGGCAGCTCGGCATGCAGCAATCGGCCTCGCCGGTGCGCGACGCCATCGATTCGCTCCATAACGAGCTGCTCGTCATCACCACGCTGATCACCGTCTTCGTCCTGGCGCTGCTGCTCTACGTCATCGTCCGCTTTAACGCCAAGCGCAACCCGACGCCGTCGCAGACGACGCACAACACGGTGCTGGAGCTGTTGTGGACGACGGTGCCGATCCTGATCCTGGTCGTCATCGCCATCCCGTCCTTCAAGCTGCTCTATTTCAACGACCGCACGCAGCATGCCGATCTCACCCTCAAGGTGACCGGGCATCAGTGGTATTGGTCCTACGAGTATCCCGACAACAAGGATGTCAGCTTCGACAGCACCATCCTCGACGACAAGGATCTGAAGCCCGGTCAGCCGCATCTGCTCGAGGTCGACAACCCCGTCGTCGTGCCGGTCGGCGCCAAGGTCCGCATCCTCGTCACCGGCACCGACGTCATCCACAGCTGGTTCGTGCCTGCGGTCGGCGTCCAGGAATACGCGGTCATCGGCCGCACCAACGAGAGCTGGATGGAGCTCGAGCGTCCCGGCACCTATTACGGCCAATGCAACCAGATCTGCGGCCTCAACCACCCCTTCATGCCGATCGAGATCAAGGCGGTGGCCAAGGCCGATTTCGACAAATGGGTCGCCAATCCCAAGATGAAGTTCGCCGACAATGGCGAGCCGCTTGCGGTTGAGACCGCCGCCGCGCAAGCGGCGCGCTGAGACAGCATCGCACGAGGATAGAGCCATGGCCTATGGATCGACCGCTCACGCAGACGGGCACGCGCATGACGACCACCGGCCGGGCTTCGTCACCCGCTGGCTGCTGTCCACCAACCACAAGGACATCGGCACGCTCTATCTCGTCTTCGCGATCAGCGCCGGGCTGATCGGCGGGCTCATGTCGGTGCTGATGCGCATCGAGCTGATGACGCCCGGCGACCATCTGCTGCACGGCAACCATCAGCTCTACAACGTCATCATCACCGCCCACGGCCTCATCATGGTGTTCTTCATGGTGATGCCGGCGATGATCGGCGGCTTCGGCAACTGGTTCGTGCCGATCATGATCGGCGCGCCCGACATGGCCTTCCCGCGGCTCAACAACATCAGCTTCTGGCTGCTGGTGCCGGCCTTCTGCCTGCTGCTGGGCTCGGCCTTCGTGCCGGGGCCGCCGGGCGGCTACGGCGCCGGCGTCGGCTGGACGGTCTATGTGCCGCTTTCCGGTGCCGAGGGCCATCCCGGCCCCGCGGTCGACATGGCGATCTTCTCGCTGCATCTCGCCGGCGCCTCCTCGATCCTCGGCGCGATCAACTTCATCACCACCATCTTCAACATGCGCGCGCCGGGCATGACGCTGCACAAGATGCCGCTCTTCGTCTGGTCGATCCTGGTGACCGCGTTCCTGCTGCTGCTGGCCTTGCCGGTGCTGGCGGGCGCGATCACCATGCTGCTCACCGACCGCAATTTCGGCACCGCCTTCTTCAAGCCCGAGGGCGGCGGCGACCCGCTGCTCTTCCTCCACCTCTTCTGGTTCTTCGGCCATCCCGAGGTCTACATCATGATCCTGCCGGGCTTCGGCATGATCAGCCAGATCGTCTCGACCTTCTCCAAGAAGCCGGTCTTCGGCTATCTCGGCATGGCCTATGCCATGGTGGCGATCGGCGTGATCGGCTTCGTGGTCTGGGCGCACCACATGTTCACCACCGGCATCAGCGTCGACACCCGCGCCTATTTCACCGCCGCGACGATGGTCATCGCCGTACCCACCGGCATCAAGATCTTCTCCTGGATCGCCACCATGTGGGACGGCTCGATCGAGTTCAAGACGCCGATGCTGTGGGCGGTGGGCTTCATCTTCCTGTTCACCGTCGGCGGCGTCACCGGCGTGGTGCTGGCCAATGCCGGCGTCGACGTGGCGCTGCATAACACTTATTACGTCGTGGCGCATTTCCACTACGTCCTGTCGCTCGGCGCCGTGTTCTCGCTGTTCGCCGGGTTCTACTACTGGATCGGCAAGATGAGCGGCCACCAGTACAACGAGACCTTCGGCAAGATCCATTTCTGGACGACCTTCATCGGCGTCAACCTCACCTTCTTCCCGATGCACTTCCTCGGCCTGGCCGGCATGCCGCGGCGGATCAGCGACTATCCCGAGGCGTTTGCCGGCTGGAACATGGTCGCCTCGATCGGCGCCTACATCTCCTTCGCCTCGACGCTGTGGTTCATCTTCGTCATCTTCCACACCTTCCTTGCCGGCAAAAAGGCGCCGGCCAATCCCTGGGGGCCGGGGGCGACGACGCTGGAATGGACGCTGCCCTCGCCGCCGCCCTTCCATACCTACGAGGAGATCCCGCACATCGCCTCCACCGCCGGGCATTGAGAGCCCGGGCGCGCCGACGATGAGGACGATCCCCGAGACCGGGAGGCAGAGCGGAGCCAGGCGCGCGCGACGCCGCCGCGAGGCCGGCGCATGACCGATCTCTCGACCTCCTCCTTGGCCGGCGTGCCGGCGGTCGGCGACTACGTCGCCTTGCTCAAGCCGCGAGTGATGTCGCTTGTCGTCTTCACCGGCTTTGTCGGCCTCTACCTCGCGCCGGGCCATCTCCATCCGGTGCTGGCGGTCATCGCGGTGCTGTGCATCGCCGTCGGTGCGGGTGCGGCCGGCGCCATCAACATGTGGTACGACCGCGACATCGACGCGGTGATGCGCCGCACCCAGGGACGGCCGCTGCCCGCGGGCCGCATGGCGCCGGGCGAGGCCTTGGGCTTCGGCTGCGTGCTCGCCGCCGCCTCGGTGCTGGTGATGGGGCTCGGCGTCAACTGGGCGGCGGCATCGCTGCTGGCGCTCACCATCGCCTTCTACGTCTTCGTCTACACCATCTGGCTGAAGCGCCGCACGCCGCACAACATCGTCATCGGCGGCGCCGCCGGCGCCTTTCCGCCGATCGTCGGCTGGGCGGCGGTGACCGGCGATGTCGGCCTGCCGTCGCTGCTGCTCTTCGCGCTCATCTTCTTCTGGACGCCGCCGCATTTCTGGGCGCTGTCGCTCTACCGCTCCGGCGACTACGCCCGCGCCGGCGTGCCGATGCTGCCGGTGGTGGCCGGCGCGCGCGAGACCAAGAAGCAGATGCTGATCTATACGCTGCTGCTCTGGCCGCTGGCGCTGGCGCCGAGCCTGATCGGCCTTGCCGGCGGGCTCTATTTCGCGCTCGCGCTGGCGCTGAGCGCGCTGTTCACGCTGGCCGCGATCCGCGTCTGGCGCGATGACGGCGAGCGCGCGGCCCGCCAGATGTTCGCCTTCTCCATCCTCTATCTCTTCCTGCTGTTCGCCTGCCTGGTGGTCGACCGTGCGCCGGGCGTGACCGGGGTCTGGGGGTGAGCGATGGTGGCCATGGCCGATGATCGCCAAACCCGACAGCGCGCGCGCAACCGCGCGCTGCTGCTGGTGCTGCTCGGCGTGGTCGCGCTCTTCTATGTCATGGCGCTGGTCAAGATGGGGGCGTTCTGATGACCGGCAGGCAGCGCCGCGGCATCACCGTCGCCTCGCTGCTGGCAGTGCTGGCGCTGATGATCGGGCTGACCGCCGCCTCGGTGCCGCTCTACCGCCTGTTCTGCCAGGCGACCGGCTATGGCGGCGCGACGCGCAACGCCGCTGCGGCGCCGGCCGCTTCCGTCGCCGAAAGGCTCGTCACCGTGCGCTTCGATGCCTCGCAGGCGCCCGGCCTCGGCTGGGAGTTCCGCCCGCTGGTGGCCTCCGTCCAAGTCCATCCCGGCGAGGAGACGGTGATCGCCTATCGCGCGACCAACCGCACCGCCGCGCCGGTCACCGGCACCGCGACGCACAACGTGACGCCGCTCAAGGCCGGGCTCTATTTCGACAAGCTGCAATGCTTCTGCTTCACCCGGCAGCATCTCGAGCCCGGCGAGAGCGTCGACCTCGCCGTCTCCTTCTTCGTCGATCCCGACATCGCCACCGACCCGAACACCAGCGACGTCGACACCATCACGCTGAGCTACACCATGTTCCGCGCCAAGGACGAGGCGCCCGCGCTCGCCGCTCCGCTCGCCGCCGCCGATTGATGCGCGTCACCCTTTCCTCGCCAGAGAGCACGCCATGAGCACCACGCACGACGCACACGACGCCCCCAAGCATCCCTACCACCTCGTCGATCCCAGCCCCTGGCCGATCATCGGCGCTCTCTCCGCCGGGCTGATCGCCGGCGGCCTCGTGCTCTACATGCACGGCGGCCCGCTCTGGCTGATCGCGCCGGGCGTGCTCGGCCTGCTCGCCATCATGTTCGTGTGGTGGCGCGACGTCATCCGCGAAGGCGAGTTCCTGGGCTATCATACGCCGGTGGTGCAGCTCGGCTTGCGCTACGGCATGGCCCTCTTCATCGCCTCGGAGGTGATGTTTTTCGCCGCCTTCTTCTGGGCCTTCTTCACCTCGAGCCTGTTCCCGGTCGGCGGCGTCTGGCCGCCCAAGGGCATCCATCCCTTCGACCCCTGGGATATCCCCTTCCTCAACACGCTGATCCTGCTGACCTCGGGCACGACCGTGACCTGGGCGCATCACGCGTTGCTCGAGAACGACCGCAAGGGGCTGATCCGCGGGCTCGGCGTCACCGTCATCCTCGGCATCTGCTTCACCTCGCTGCAGGCCTACGAGTACAGCCACGCCTCGTTCGGCTTCAAGGACGGGATCTATCCCTCGACCTTCTTCATGGCGACCGGCTTCCACGGCGCCCATGTCATCATCGGCACCACCTTCCTCGCCGTGAACTTCTTCCGCGCGCTCGCCGGCCATTTCAAGCCCGACCATCATTTCGGCTTCGAGGCCGCGGCCTGGTATTGGCATTTCGTCGACGTCGTCTGGCTGTTCCTGTTCGTCTGCATCTACTGGTGGGGCAGCGGCGGCGCGGTCGGCGCCGAGTGAGCGGCGGCTTCTACCCGCCGGTCTCCATCTTCGCCGCGGCGCTGTTCTGCCGCTGCCCGCGCTGCGGCGAGGGCAAGCTCTATGACGGGCTGCTGTCGATCGCGCCCGCCTGCAGCCGCTGCGGCCTCGATCTGCGCGCCGAGGATGCCGGCGACGGGCCGGCGGTGTTCGTCATCCTCATCCTCGGCGCCGTCACCGTCGGCCTTGCCATCGCCGTCGAGATCCTGTTCTCGCCGCCGCTCTGGGTGCATGTGGTGCTGTGGACGCCGCTGGTGATCGGCGGCGCCATCCTGCTGCTGCGCCCCTTGAAGGCCGGCCTCATCGCGCTGCAATATCGCCACCGCCAGCTCGGCGCGCCGCCCGGCACCTGAGCCGCGTCGCAGGAATGCCCTTGCCCCGCAGCAAATCCCTTCTCTGGCCGAGCGTCTTCGCCTTGGGCGGGTTTCTCCTGCTGCTTGGCCTCGGCAGCTGGCAGATCGAGCGGCTGTTCTGGAAGGAGGCGCTCATCGCCGAGCGCCGTGAGGCAGTGACGGCGCCGCCGATGGCGCTGCCCGCCTCGCTCGCTGCGGCGCGTGGCCTCGAATACCACCGCGTCAGCGTCACCGGCACCTTCCTCGCCGACCGCGAGCTGCTGCTCGGCGCCACCGACGATGACGGCCATCTCGGCTACCAGATCATCGAGCCGCTGCGTCTGCCCTCCGGCGCCGTGTTGCTGGTCGATCGCGGCTATGTCCCCTCGGACCGCAAGCTGCCGGCAAGCCGTGCGGCGGGCGAGCCGCAGGGCGACGTGACCGTCACCGGGCTGCTGCGGCTCGCGCCGGCGGCGAAGCCGCATTGGTTCCTGCCCGACAACAGCGCCGAGCGAAACTACTGGTTCTGGGTCGACATTCCCGCCATGGCGGCGGCGGCAAAGCTCGACCGCGTGCTGCCCTTCTATGTCGATGCCGACGCCACGCCCAATCCCGGCGGCCTGCCGCAGGGCGGCCAGACGCGGCTCGATCTGCCGAACAACCACCTGCAATACGCCGTCACCTGGTATGCCCTGGCCGTGGCGCTCGCCGTCATCTACATCATTTTCATCCGCCGCCATGCGCGAGGAGACGCCGCGTGAGCCTCACTCCCTACAGCACCCTCGAAGCCCGCTTCGCCCGGCTCGGCGCCGTGCAGGACGCCGCCGCCATGCTGCAATGGGACGGCGCCACCCTGATGCCCGCCGGCAGTGCCGGCGCGCGCGCCGAGCAAATCGCCACGCTCCGCGTGATCGTGCATGAGATCCTCACCGACGCGGCGATGCCGGACCTGCTTGACGGCGCCGCGGCGCAGAACGATCTCGGCGACTGGCAGCGCGCCAACCTCGCCGAGATGCGCCGTCTCTGGCTGCACGCGACCGCCGTGCCCGGCGATCTCGTCGAGGCGCTGTCCAAGGCCTGCTCGGCCTCGGAGATGCGCTGGCGCCAGGCGCGGCCCGCCGGCGATTTCGCCGCCATCCTGCCGGAGCTGCGGCGCGTGCTCGCGCTGGTGCGCGAGGTCGCCGCCGCAAAGGCGGCGCGCCTCGGCAAGAGCCCTTACGAGGCGCTGCTCGACGAATACGAGCCCGGCGGCAGTACCGCTGCCATCGACCTGCTGTTCGACGATCTCGCCGCGCGCCTGCCGGGGCTGATCGAGAGCGCGCTCCAGCGCCAGGCGTCGCTGCCGGCGCCGCTGCCGCTCGAGGGCCCGTTCCCGATCGAGGCGCAGCGCCGGCTCGGCGTCGCGCTGATGCAATGCCTGGGCTTCGATTTCGACTATGGCAGGCTCGATGTCAGCCTGCATCCCTTCTGCGGCGGCACGCCCGACGATGTCCGCCTTACCACGCGCTATGACGAGGCGGATTTCGGCCGCGCCATGATGGGCGTGCTGCACGAGACCGGCCATGCGCTCTACGAGCGCGGCCTGCCCGCCGCCTGGCGCCGCCAGCCGGTCGGCCATGCGCGCGGCATGAGCATCCATGAGAGCCAGTCGCTGCTGGTGGAGATGCAGGCCTGCCGCTCGCGCGAGTTCGTCGAGTTCGCGGCGCCCCTGCTGCGCCGGACCTTCGGCGGCAGCGGCCCCGCCTGGCAGGCGGAAAATCTCTACCGCCTCAACACCCGCGTCGCACGCTCGCTGATCCGCGTCGACGCCGACGAGGTCACATATCCCGCCCATGTCATCCTGCGCTATCGCCTCGAGCGCGCGATGATCGCCGGCGATCTCGCGCTCGAGGATCTGCCGGCGGCGTGGAACGCGGCGATGCGCGCGCTGATCGGCGTCGTCCCCGCCAATGACCGCGAGGGCTGCCTGCAGGACATCCACTGGTATGACGGCGCCTGGGGCTATTTCCCGACCTATACCTTGGGCGCGATGACCGCGGCGCAGCTCTTCGCCGCCGCCAAGCGCGGCGATCGCCGCATCCTGCCGTCGATCGCCGAGGGCGATTTCGCGCCGCTGCTCGCCTGGCTGCGCGCCAATGTGCATGAGAAGGGCTCGCGCTACTCCGCCGCCGAGCTCGTCACCCAAGCCACCGGCCGCCCGCTCGACGCCACGACCTATGAGCGCCATCTGGAGACGCGCTACATCGCGGCGTAGGGGGACGCCTCTGCAGGCGCAGCGCAGCGTCGGCAGCCGAAGCTGGAATTTGATGCGGAGCGGCAGGTGGAGCGCTATGCCGCGAGCGATTTCCGACACCGGATCGTCACCTACTTCCCCGAACATTACGACGCCCGGGTCCTGAATGCCACGACCCGACGAAGCGCAATCCCTCGAAGGAGAACTCCGATGCGCCTACCCTTGATCGCTCCCGCCGACCTCGGCTCCGAGCAGCGTCCGGTTTACGACAACATGCGCGCGGGCATCGAAAAGAATTTCCGCGGCTTCAAGACGATCGCCGCGAACGGCGCGCTGCTCGGGCCTTGGAACCCGTGGTTGCATGAGCCGAAATTCGGCAAGCCGATCTGGGACCTGACGCTGGCGCTCTCCGTCTCGCCGTCCCTTCCACGGCCGGTGAGGGAGGTGGCGATCCTGGTCACCGGTGCGAGGTTCCGCGC
This sequence comes from Allostellaceae bacterium, assembly GCA_052143095.1. GTDB lineage: Bacteria > Pseudomonadota > Alphaproteobacteria > ATCC43930 > CGMCC-115725 > DAHUYF01. The sequence goes on along the minus strand of JBKQTR010000533.1, from coordinate 5,690 downwards.
AGCCTATGAGCTCTACGCCCATGTCATCGCCGCCGAGCTGCGCGGACTGTCCGATGACAAGCTCGCCACCATCGTCGCCGGCCAGCGGCCCGGTGATCTCGCCCGCGAGGAAGCCATCGCCTATGATGTGGCCTCCGCCTTGGTCCATGACGGCACGCTGCCGGAGCTCAGCTATCGGCAAGCCGTGCAGGCCTTCGGCCAGCACGGCGCGGCCGAGCTGATCTACCTTGTCGGACTCTATTGCCTGGTTTCCGTCACGCTCAACGGCTTCGACGTCCCCGTGCCGGAGGCCGAGGCCGGCTAAGCCTTCGACGCCTGGAAAAGCGCGACGTCGATCGAGAAGCTGCCATCGGCCTCGGTCGCGAAGGCGCGCGTGACGTTTGCCGACATCGCGGCCTGAAGCGCGCGGATGGCATCGACCTGAACCTTCGGTGTGCACATTCTCTCAACCCAGGAGGTGAAGTCGAGACGCAGGCGGTGCTGGCTTGTGGCGCCGGGGGCGAGGCCGGCGCGGGCGATCGCCGCCTCCCATTCCGCCCGCGAATAGTTGCGCACATGTGAGCAATCGCGCAGCAGCTCGATCGCCTGATAATAAGTGTCGAGCAGCGGCGTCCCCGGGGAGATCGAATCCACGAAGCCGGCGATGCCGCCCGGCTTGAGCACGCGCGCCGCTTCGCGCAGGCCGGCCTCGAAATCGCGCCAGTGATGCGCGCTGAAGCGGCTGAGCACAATGTCGAAGCTCTCATCCTCAAAGGGCAGGCTCTCGGCCACGCCCTGCTGCGTCGTCACATTGCCGAGACCGCGCTCCCGGGCGGCGCGCGCCACCACCTCCAGCATCTCGGGCGCGAGGTCGTAGGCCACGACCTCCCGCACCTGCGGCGCCGTGGCGAAGCTGACATGGCCGCCGCCACAGCCGAGGTCGAGCAGGCGGGCCGCAGGCCTGGTCCGGGCCAGAGCGGCCAGCCCCTGGAGGTCGGGGCCTTGCGCGTGCACGGCGCTGGTCAGATAGGCCGCCGCGCGCGACCCGAACTGTCCGCCCACCACGGCCTCGTGGCTCTTGCTCTCCGACATTGTTCCACGCTCCGCTTCGTGAGGGTCCCAAGGGAAGTCAGCCTTCGATGGCGTAGCAGCTCCGGAACACTGGTTTAAGATGGTATTTTATACGGGTATAATATGCACCATGGTTCGAATGACGGCCCTGGAACAGCGGCGCGAGCTCGGCGATTTCGTCCGGGCTCACCGGGAGAGGCTCGCGCCGGCCCTGCTCGGGCTGCCCGTTGGCACCCGGCGGCGGACGCCGGGGCTCCGGCGGGAGGAGCTGGCGCAGCTCTGCGGCTTGAGCGTGACCTGGTACACTTGGCTCGAGCAGGGCCGCGACGTGTCGGTGTCGCCTCCGGCGCTTGCCCGATTGGCAAAGGCATTGCGGCTCGGTCGCGCCGAGCGCGCCTATCTCTTTGACTTGGCCGGAAAGCGCGATCCCGATCAGGGCGACGGCGAGATCGACCTAGTCCCTCCTGCCGTGCTGGCCTGCCTCGAGACGATCGCGTCACCCGCCTACATCCTCGATCGCAGCTGGACCGCGCGCGGCTGGAATGCCAAAGCGGAACGGCTCTTCGCGGGATGGCTGGACCGGCCGGGGGAGCGCAACCTCCTGCGCTACATCTTTCTCGAGCCTTCCGCCCGCGCGCTGATCTCCGGCTATGAGGAGCGCGCCCGCCGCGTCGCGGCGGAGTTCCGCGCCGATGTGAGCGCGCATGCGAGCGACCCCGCCATCCGCGGCCTCATCGAGGAGCTGCGCCGGCAAAGCCGCGACTTCGCGCGCTTCTGGGACGAGCACGGGGTGCTTGGCCGGGAAGGCGGCGAGCGCACCTTCAATCACCCGGCGGATGGCTTTCTGCGTTACGAGCAGGTCACCTTCGCGCTTGCGAGCCACCCCGAGCTGAAATTGACCGTGCTGGTCCAAGGCGCCGATGACGCCGCCACGCCGGGATCGGGAACCGAGCCGCGGGCTCCCTGAGTAAGCGCTTGGGATCATACGAATCTCACGGCAGCACACCCCTCAACGATCGCCTTGCCCGCGAAAGCGGGCATCCAGGGGCATCGAATGCGGTGAGCGGAGCGCCTCCCCTGGGTCCCCGCTTGCGCGGGGACGGCGGAATAAGTAGCCGCAACTGCAGCGTTTTTCGGGATATGTACATACCGTTGTGAGTAACCGGGGGCGGGCTGCCACCCCCGGCGCCCTTTGCGGTCCCGCCGCGCGCGGCTAAGCTAGGCAAAAATCGACGCCCGGGAGGCGAGCCCCCTTGAAGACCAGCAGCGAGCGCATCCTCACCACCCATGTCGGGAGCCTGCCGCGCCCCGACGACCTCATCGAGCTCAACCGCGCGCGCCAGGCCGGCGAGAGCAGCGACGAGCCTGCCTATCAGGCTCGGCTCGGCTCGGCGGTGGCCGAGGTGGTGCGCCGCCAGCAGGCGGCGGGCATCGACATTCCCGGCGATGGCGAATACGGCAAGGCGATGGGCGCGCGGGTCAATTACGGCGCCTGGTGGAGCTATTCCTTCCAGCGCCTCGGCGGGCTCAAGCTCGGCTCCGAGATCTACCGCGTGCCGCCGCGGCGCTCGGCGCCTGGTGAGGTCAGGCTCACCAGCTTCTCCGACCGCCGCGACCGCGCGCTCTTTGCCGCCGCCTATGCCGATCCCGATGCCGGCGTCACCACCCTGCCGCGCGGCGGCTCCGCGATGAGCCTGCCGGTGTGCATCGGCCCCTTGACCTATACCGGCCAGGCGGCGATCGCCGCTGACATCGCCCATGTCAAGGCGGCGCTCGCCGAAGCCGGCATCGCCGAGGGCTTCATGACCTCGATCGCGCCGGCGAGCGCGTCGCGCATCGGCAACGAGCATTACGCCGGCGACGAGGAATTCCTTTACGCCTGCGCCGATGCCATGCGCGAGGAGTACCGCGCCATCATCGACGCCGGCCTCGTGCTGCAGCTCGACGATCCCGCGCTCGCCGAGAATTGGGACATGATCAACCCGGCGCCCTCGGTCGAGGCCTACCGCAAATTCTCGGCGATCCGCGTCGAGGCGCTGAACCACGCGCTCCGCGGCCTGCCGGCGGAGCGCATCCGCTTCCATCTCTGCTGGGGCAGCTGGCACGGGCCGCATGTCACCGACATTCCGCTCCGCGACATCGTCGACCTCATGCTGGATGTCAACTGCCAGGGCTATTCCTTCGAGGCCGGCAATGCGCGCCACGAGCATGAATGGAAGATCTGGCAGGAGGTGAGGCTGCCGTCCGACCGGATCATCATTCCCGGCGTCGTCAGCCACGCCACCAACGTGGTGGAGCATCCCGAGCTCGTCGCCGAGCGCATCCAGCGCTTTGCCGGCGCGGTCGGGCGCGAGCGCGTCATCGCCGGCACCGATTGCGGGCTCGGCGGCCGCGTCCATCCCGAGATCGCCTGGGCGAAGCTGCAGGCGCTCGCGCAAGGCGCCGCCTTGGCCTCGCGGCAGCTCTGGCGCTGAGCCGCCGATCCCAAGCGCAACGCCCAACACCCGTCCTGGAGGTAGCGTCATGCACCGGCATCGCGTCCCTCTCGTCCTCGCTCTCCTCGCGCTCACGGCGCTCGCGCCGCCAGCGGCAGCGCAAAAGAAATACGATCCCGGCGCCAGCGACAGCGAGATCAGGCTCGGCCAGACCATGCCCTATAGCGGGCCGCTCTCCGCCTTCGCCACGCTCGGCCGCGCTGAGCTCGCCTATTACCGCATGCTCAACGACCGCGGCGGCGTCAACGGCCGCAAGATCGTCATGATCTCGCTCGATGACGGCTACCTGCCGCCCAAGACGCTGGAGCAGACGCGCAAGCTGGTCGAGGACGAGCGCGTGCTCGCCATCGTCGGATCGTTGGGCACGCCGACCAACACCGCCATCCAGAAATATCTCAACGGCAAGGAGGTGCCGCAGATCTTCATCGCCAGCGGGGCGACGAAATGGGCCGATCCCGAGCATTATCCCTGGACGATGACCTGGACGCCGACCTACCAGGCCGAGGCGCGGATCTATGCGCACTACATCCTGCAGACCATGGCCGCGCCGCGGATCGCCATCCTCTCCCAGAACGATGATTTCGGCCGCGACTATATCGCGGGGCTGCGCGACGGCCTCGGCCCCGACGCGGCGAAGATGATCGTCGCCGAGGCGACCTATGAGGCGACCGACGCCACCGTCGATTCGCAGATCATCACGCTGGCGGCCTCGGGCGCCGATGTCTTCTTCAACGTCACCACGCCGAAATTCGCCAGCCAGTCGATCCGCAAGGCCTATGACATCGGCTGGCATCCGGCGCAGTTCCTCGACAACCCCGCCGCCTCGATCGGCGCGGTGCTGAGGCCTGCCGGGCTGGAGAAGGCCAAGGGCATCGTTTCGCTCGCCTTCGTCAAGGACCCGACCGACCCGAACTTCCACGCCGACGCCGATTACCGCGACTGGCTCGCCTGGATGAAGACCTATTACCCCGAGGGCAGCCTTGAGGATCCGCAGAACGTCGTCGGCTATGCGCAGGCGCAGATCGTCGTGCAGGTGCTGCGGCAATGCGGCGACGAGCTGACGCGCGCCAATGTCATGCGCCAGGCGGCCAATCTCCGCCGCTTCCATCCCGACATGATGCTCGACGGCATCGCGCTCGACAGCAGCCCCTCCAACTACGCGCCGATGCAGGAGGCGCGGCTCGAGCGCTTCGACGGCGAGCGCTTCGTCCTACTCGGCGAGACGCTGAGCGCCAAATAGCGCGGGGTGGAGCGCGTGACCTACGACTACATCATCGTCGGCGGCGGCTCGGCCGGATCGGTCATGGCCAATCGCCTCTCGGCGTCGAGCGCCAACCGCGTGCTGATCTGCGAGGCCGGCCAGGACACGCCCGACGGCCGCGTGCCGCCGGAGATTCTCGACAGCTATCCCGGCACCGCCTATTTCGATCCGCGCTTCCACTGGACCGAGCTTAAGGCCCATACCGAGGTGATCTCGCACAACAATCCCCAGGAGGGCCGCCCACCGCTGCGCAAATACGAGCAGGCGCGCGTGCTCGGCGGCGGCTCCTCGATCAACGGCCAGCTCGCCAATCGCGGCGCGCCCAGCGACTACGCCGAATGGGAGGCGCGCGGCGCGGTTGGCTGGGGCTGGCGCGACGTGCTGCCCTATTTCAAGAAAGTGGAGCGCGACCTCGATTTCGACGGGCCGTTTCACGGCAAGGAGGGGCGCATCCCGGTGCGCCGCATCTTCCCCGATCTCTGGAACGGCCACGCCAAGGCGGTCGCCGCGGCGTTCGAGGCGGCGGGCTTCGACTACCTGCCGGACCAGAATGGCGAGTTCAGGGACGGCTATTTCCCGATCACCATCTCCAACGCCTATGAGCGGCGGGTGTCGGCGGCGATCGGCTATCTCGATCCCGGCACGCGGATGCGCGAGAACCTGGCGATCTCCACCGACACGCAGGTGACCGGGCTGATCTTCGACGGTCTGCGCTGTGCCGGCGTGAAGGCGCGCGTCGGCGGACGCGAGACGGAATTCCGCGGCAACGAGGTCATTCTGTCATCCGGCGCGATCCACTCGCCGGCGCATCTGTTGCGCGCCGGGATCGGTCCGGCGGGGCATCTTCGCGAGATGGGCATCGAGGTGCGCGCCAACCGGCCGGG
>JBKQTR010000532.1:0-17982 GCA_052143095.1 Allostellaceae bacterium | reverse complement strand
CGGAAGCGTTAGGAAGGAGCAGCGTCATCGCCGTGCGTTTACTCCGGCATCGCCTCGCCGGAGCCGCCGAACTCGGCCGGGAAGTCCCTCAGCTTCGGGAGACCGTCGCGGATCGGCAGAACAGCTTCGGCATAGTTGACGTGGAGAGCCGGGACAAACTCCAGCGTCGGGATCGTGGCGGAGTAGACATCGACCATCCCGAGGGGCGGATGGTTGTTCATGAGGTGGCCGCCGCATCGGCTGCAATACTGCCGCTGGCTCAAGGGCGTTTTCTGGAACGTGGCAATGTGTTCAGCGCCGGAAGTGATCCGCACCGCTTCCGGACGCCAAAGGCTGAAGGCATTGACCGGTGCCGCGGACCAGGAGCGGCATGAGCCGCAATGGCAATATCCCATGGCTTCCGGCTGACCGGAGACCTCCAGTTGCACGGCGCCGCAGAAGCAGGCGCCCTTGTGTGTCTTGGCCATCGTCGCGTTCTCCCTGTTTATGTAGCGGGGTGTCCAGCTTAGCTTAAAGCGTATGCAAGCGCGGCGCGTCTTCTTTCCAGAGCATGTCGAGCAGCAAGACCCTGCCGCGCGTCCCGCGCGGCCGGCGCTATTTCAGCGACCCGAAGGGATGGGCGTCGGCGTGAAACATCAGGAACAGCAGTAGCCGTCGGCGCTGGTCGGGATCGGCCGGTTTTTCGGATGGCGGACGCGCGGGGTCGCCCGTCGTCAAGCCGCTTGGCGCCGGGATCATGGCGCGGCTGGGCGCCGCTCTATCGGCGCGAGGCGGCGGGCTCTGCTGCCCTCCGGCGACGACGATGCCGGCAAGAAGGAGCGCCAGCGGCACCGCCACGGCGGGCAGTCGCCACCAGGATCGATTCCAAAGACGAGATGAGACACGCATCGGGCGCCACCGGCATCCCCCCAAGCCGCAACACGGACGCTCGGTTTTCGTGCGAGTCTTCAACCTTGGATACCGCAGCCATCGGCTGACATGACTTGCAGGCTGGGCCGGTGCGCGAAGCACCGTCAGGCAGCGGCCACCTCCGCGTGCCAGACAATGGCGTCGATCGGTTGGCTATGCCCCTTGAGATCGAGCTTGCGCCGCTCAAGTCCCGAGAGGTCCAGCTGGGCGGCATCGCAAGCGGCGGCGCTGGCCAGGATCTCGCCGCCCTGCGCGAGCGAGGAGAGGCGCGCGGTCACGTTCACGGCATCGCCGAGCGCAGTCACATCGGTGAAGGTTTCGCGCGACCCGACATTGCCGAAATAGGCCGTGCCGGTGTGGACGCCGATGCCGATGGGCAGCCAAGGACCACCGGGCCGGCCATGCCCCGTCTCGGCGAGCAGGCGTCGAGCGGCCATGATCGCCTGCTTCGCGTGGGCGGGGCCGGCAAAGCCGGGGAGATAATGGGCGACGACCTCATCGCCCACCAGCTTGTCGATCAGCGCATCCGTGTCGATCAGCACGCGCGTCGCCGCGTTATAGAACCGGTTCATCAAGCGCGCGAACTCCGTCGGGCTGCTGTGCTCTGCCAACGCGGTCGAGCCGCGGACATCGGCAAAGAGGAGGCTCATCTCGACCTCCGCGCCGCCCGGGTGCTCGCGCGTAACCCGCTCGCAGAACGCGCAGAAGCGCGGGTTCTGCCTCGCCGGCCGCTTGCCGATCAGTCGCATCAAGGGCGCGCCGATGCCGCGGAAGGGCGCGTTGCACATCTTGCAGCGCGGGTTGCTCGGAAGGAACTTGAACGCCAGCCGGCCCCAACGGGCCCTGGGCACCTCGCCCATGGCGATGGCGCGCCAGATTTCCTCACTTTGTCCTTGGGCCACGACGTCACCTCGCGATTTCAGCGTTCTTTGGGTGAGCGCGCGACGAGTTGGAATTCTACGCCTCTGCGACGGACTGAGGAAGGGCTGCGGCGCGGCGCACGAAGCCCCCTCGGCGGCCAGGGCAATCGCATATGCCGCCGAGCCGCAGGTGGAAAAAACTGACCACGGAGACACAGAGAGCACGGAGAAGTGAAGAGCGGCGCGCTCCGCGCGCCCAACACCACTTCTCCGTGCCCTCAGTGCCTCCGTGGTGCACCCCATATGCGATAGCCCTACCTCGGCGGCCCGCTCCACCAGGTGAGAGGCCGTGCGAGCCGTGTCGCCGATAAAGGCGCGCCGTCGCAGGGACAAGCGGGTATACTGTTGACTGGAGTCCGCCCACTCCAGGAAACCGACCCATGGATTTGCCCGATACACGCGAGCGTGCGCTCCCGACGGGTCCGGCACACGAATTCAGGGACGCAGAGATTGGCGCACTCGCCCATCTCTACCGCGGCGAGGTCTACCGCAGTACCGTCTGGCGCACCCGCCTCGACACCTCGACGAACTGGGCGGTGGTCACGACAGGCGTTGCGCTTTCTGCGATCTACAGCAGTGCGGAAGCCTCGCCGGTGCCCATGGTGCTCGTCGGTCTCATCGTCAGCTTCTTCCTTCTGCTTGAAGCCCGCCGCTACCGGTATTTCAACGTCTGGCGGGCACGCGCGCGATTGCTTGAGACCGACTTCTACGCGCCGATCATCAGGGGCGAGGGCGTGCGGCTGGACTCGGGCTGGACCAAGCTGCTCGCGCAGGACTATCGCGAGCCGCGCTACCACATCAGCTTCACGCGCGCGATCGGCCGACGGCTTCGCCGCACCTACGTCTGGATCTTCGTCATCCAAGCCGTTGCCTATTACGGCAAGCTCGCCATCCACCCGGCGCCGCTGGCGACAGTCGCCGATCTCTGGGACCGAGCCGCCATCGGTCCGATCCCGGGCGGCGTGGTCGTCATCGCGGGACTGCTGTTCCACGGCGGCTGGGCGGTGCTCGCGCTTGCCACCCTTCGCATCGAGATTGTCGCGCGGCGCCAGCGGCGGAGCCAGCCCGCGATGGGATAGTGCGGCTCGGCGGGGTGCGGGAAGTTTTGATCAGGGTGCAGAGGGAGGCCGCGATGCAGATTGCAATCATCGGGACCGGAAATGTCGGGTCCGCGTTGGGCAAGCGGTGGGCCGCCGCCGATCATGACATTCTGTTCGGCGTCAGGGATGCCGCGGCACAAAGGGCCATTTCGGCGGTCGCAGCGGCCGGCGCCCGAGCGCGGGCGGTCAGCGTCGGCGAGGCGGCTCAAGCGGCAAGAGTAGTGGTGCTGGCAACGCCGTTCTCCAGCACGGAGGCGGCCATCGCCGCCTGCGGCACTCTTGCCGGCAAGATCGTCGTCGATTGCACCAATCCGGTGGCGCCCGATCTCAGCGGTCTGACCATCGGCCACACGGAGTCGGCGGGCGAAGCCGTGGCACGCTGGGCCAAGGGCGCCAAGGTCGTCAAGGCGCTCAACACGACGGGCTCGGGCAACATGCTGAACCCACGCTACGGAAATGAAGCCTTGAGCATGTTCGTTTGCGGCGATGACGCCGACGCCAAGAAACTGGTGACAGGTCTGATTGTCGACCTCGGCTTCGAGCCCGTTGACGCGGGCGGGCTCACGCAGGCGCGGTACCTGGAACCGCTGGCCATGCTCTGGATCAGTATGGCCTATCGCTACGGCAATGGCCCGAACTTCGGCTTCCGCGTCGTGCGGCGATAGACAGGCGGAAGAGTCTTCGAGACCTCTGACGGGCACTCTACCCCAGACGCGCGCCGCCATCGCAATCGATGATGGCGCCGGTGGTAAAACTGCTCCCGGCCAGGAAAAGGACCGCGCCGGCGATGTCCGCCGGTGTCCCGACGCGCCCCACCGGCACGCTGGCGGCAGAGCGGTCGTACATCGCCTGACGCGCGTCGGCCGGCATGCGATCCCAATAGGGCGTAGGGATCAGGCCCGGCGACACCGCATTGACGCGGATCGGCGCGTATTCGAGCGCAAGCGGGCCGATCATGGCATGCAAAGCGCGGTTGACCGCCGCGAGCCCGGACATGCCCTTGATCGCCCGACGCGCGGCAGCACCGGTCACCAGAGTGATCGACCCGCTCCGGCTCAAATGCGGCGCACCCGCGCGGACCGCATTCAAGTAGGGCCAGAACTTGTTGTCGAACCCCGCCCGCATGGTTGGCTCGTCGAGCTGCTGGAACGGACCGATGGCGCTGCCGCCGCCGAGGGCAACGACCAAATGATCGAGGGCACCGAGCTTGGCGAAGAACGCCGACATGGCGGCGGCGTCTTTGCCATCGACGACGTGGCCGTTCACGCCATTGCCGAGTGCCGCGGCAGCCGCCGCCACCTTCCCGGCGTCACGGCCGGTGATGGCGACCGCAGCCCCGGCTTTGGCCAAGGCGTCGGCGGTGGCAAGGCCGATGCCCGAACTACCGCCGATGACAACCGCTTTCCGTCCCTCGAGCATAGCGTCCTCCGTCTCTGAGACTCATTTGCAGTGCGAACCGTTCCGTGTGCTGAAGATGTGCGCGATCTCAGCGACGGGGAGGCTGTTGAAGTATCGACCGCACATCCCGGCACTGTCGAGACTAACGACGGGCCGGTCAAGGCGGGCTTGACGGCAGGGCGCCACGTCTGCCGTCACGCCGCGCAGCTTCCTCGACGTCCCGGTCGAGCGCCTGTGCCAGGGGCGGTTCATGCCGACGCGGCCCGGCGTCGCGAACGCCGATTGATTGGGATCGCGCAATAGTCTCTTCGGCGAATGGTGGGGTGGTAAGCCCGCGGGTCGATGCGCATCTCTCGCTTATCGGCAATCGTCGAGCGCGTGGATGGCAGAAGCCGGCGCCCGTCCAGCCGGCACTGCCGCGCCGCTTGTGCCGGGCGCGGCGTCGCCGTCGCGCTCAATAAACGCGCCGTCGGCGTTGCAGGAGACACCCTTGCCGAACGACGGCGTCACCTCTATCAGGAGTTCTGTTGTGATGGTCAAGCTCGCGCCGCTCAATCGAACAACCCGACGGGCTATCGCTGCCGCGATTCTGTTGGCGGTTGGTCTGACGGGCTGCGCCGGAGGTGGAGCGCAGGGCATTTCCGGCGACAATCCGCGCAATGGTTCCGGCAGCAGCGTCCCCCCGGGGATAAACTACCAGGGATTTCCTTACGATCTGCAGGCGGGCTGATGCCCCTGCACAGGGCGTAGCCGACATTCGTCGGATGCCGAGAACGCTGCGTGACCGCTAGCATCCTGCTCGGGTAGCCGGATGCCAAGGGGCGGCGTCCGCGAGACTTCCGGCGTTGAGAGCGGCCCGGGCCGTTCCGGAGATTGCGACTTGGCCTTTTCCTCGCCCTTCGGATAAAGCAGCGCGTCGCGCGCGGAACCGGCTTCGTCGACCGCCTTCAGCGCGAGGGTGGCGCGGGCGCCGCCACGGCTGCGCGGGCTGGTGCTCCGCCGCACGAACCCATGTTCAACTTATTTCCGGGCTCGCTCGTCGGCGTCTTCGATGATGACAGGCGAGCCTGCTACACTCTTGCGGTCTCCCCCGGATGGGTCAGCCATCGGCGCGGCGCTTCAGGGCGTCCGCTTGCTCGTCAACCATCCTGCGCGTGACGCGCTCGTTCTCAATCTTGGTGTTGCCATAGGCGAAACTGCCGGCGCTGTTCCTCGCGCTGCTCATCCGTCATCGTTACGCTGCTCGCGCGCCGCAGGAGCGCGATGAGTTTCTCCGTCACGGTCCTTTTCCCCTCAATCTCGCGACCGTTCCCGGACTATAGGTTGATGTCTTGCCGGTTAAACGCCCGTGAAGACGAACCGTACCTGCCTTGTTGCCGTCTGGCGAGCATGGATTTGGGCGGTCGCCGGAAGGATATCGGATGGGCTCGCGGGGCTACTTAGATGTGGCTCCGGTAACCGGTTTCCAGGCGGCGCTCCGAAGGAGCCGACGTGCGGAGATTTTCCACTTCGAGTCGAACGCCCGTGCGTGCCTCATCCCGCACAGCCCAAGTGATGACTATCGGCCTCGGACCAACCCTCTGTGATCTCTGGTCCAGTGATACCGGGATCGCCGGACCGGGGCGATCACTTGCAGAGATAAATTGTCGGCCGTCCAATGACCCCGGCCGCCTCCATGGTCGATTGGAGATCGCCGCTGTTGAGAAACGCCGTCAGCTTACTCGCGTCGTCGCTCTCGACGATAACCACGACATTGTTGGGGTCGTCAGCAATTTGCAAAACGCGATCCCGAAAGCCCTGACTCTTCCGTCCGGCGTGACTATCAAAGGCACGCTTCCAAGTCGCAAAGTCCTTGACCTTATGCTGTACGATTGCGGTCGGCATGAGATTGCCCTCCCTGCATTCAGCGATCAGACTTCCGGGGACATCATACACCATTCACCGGACTTCTCGACTCTTTGGCTTGGACTCGAGCATGCCGCCCGACATCCGCGCGCGCTTCTTCTCCGACGCAGTTTCACCGCCGAGGATGTCGGCAAGGGCAGCGGGGATAGTCTATACGGAACTATATCACCTACCCGCGGGAAGCGGCATACGCTTGACGCACAAGCGGGATCGCCTTCTCAATCGCACTGGCATCGGCAACGCTCAATGAGACTCCCCCATCGTATCGTGCATTGACGAAAAACTTCCATTGCGTCGCGTCCTGCGCCAACCCCGAAGGGTCGTCGATTTCGCTGAAATCGAGCGGCAGAAGCAGTGTCAGGCTGTATCGCCTGGGCAGAACTTCGAGGAAGAATCCAGGACTATGATAGCTGATGGAATTCGGTTCTGCGAGTTCCAGCACATCGCTGTCAAGTGCAAGAACGTGCGCCCGCAGTCCCTCAAACAGCGATCTTGCCTCCGCGCTCATCTTGACCTTTCCGACATCCCGTCGCGCCGCCAACTCGCGCATTTCAGCGTGATTGGCGGCGTCGATCAGCGACTGCGCCACGGAGAGTGTGGGCCAAATATCAATCGCGATCCGCGCAAGATTATCGGTCCGATCGCTGATCTCTGTTGCAGTCCAGATAGATTGCTCGCGAACGAACTTATTCAGCCGCACGGAACTCTCCATGAACCCGCCTGAGATCGTCTTTTTTTCGTCAAAAGACCGGTCGGAATATTTGCTATTGTAGCCGGTCAACGTCAGATTGCCCAGCCGATGCAACCACGTCTTTTGCATGTCTTTCCAGTTCTCTCCAAGCATCTTGCGCCATTCGGCTGGAAGGCGTTCATTCTGCGGCATGATGTGCTCAATCGAATAGCTTGTCGTGTCGGTCGGCTCCTTGGTGCTATGGTTCTCTAGCTCTTCCAACAGGTACCGGCAGACGCGCAGGCCATATAGGTCCCCTTCCCTAAGCGCCCGCTCGAATTCCTCGTCAGAGGGAAACCGGTAGTTTTCACGTTGGCGCGCCAGGGATACCTTCAGCTCGGTCAACGGATCTTTGTCGCCGATCCGATAGGCGAGCGAAGCAAAAATCTGCCAGTAGCCTCTCGTCTGATAGCCGCAGACAGCGCGTCGCAGCACGTAGCTTTCGATGAGCGCGAGCGCAGCTAGAAACTCCTCTTCCTTAAGCGTGCCAACGTGATCGCTGTATTCGAATAGGCGCATGACCAGGATAGCGGGAACATCGACAAGGTGACGGAGCTTTGTGAGATTCCGCGCACGCTCGCCAATTACGCCGCGTCCGAGACTGAAGGCGGCATAGTATCGCGCATAGCGCAACATGTCCGCCAGGGCTTCTTCAAGACCACCGCTGCTTTTCGTCAGGCTGGGAAAAAACTCACGAAAGGCGTAGTAAATATCGGTGGCCTTCTCCTGCTTGCTGGCTTCGGTCTTCAGCGCCACATAGTCGCGCGCGAAGGCATCAAACGTCCATTCTGACCCTCGAAAAAGCGCTTCGATCTTGCTCCAGTACGCTTCATAAAGCTTCGTCTGCTGCTTTTCGGGCAGGCGCATCAGGATGAAGTTGCGAATGAGGTCCGATTGGCTGAGATCAATCCCCGTCGAATTTAGGCTTTCAAAAATAAGTTGCGGATCGTCCGTCTGGCGATCGAGCGTAACATCTACAATAACGAGGCGGCCTATGCCCCGGTAAACGTCCGCCGGATTCGCTCTCGATAGTTCTTCACGGAAATAGTTATAGTTCTCTCGAATGCGCTCCGACGCCTCCTGCAGCCAATGCTCCCCGTCAAGCAAGGCGCGTAACGTCGCCTGGTCGTGACGGCGAAGAACTAACTTTTGCTCGCGATCGCCTTCTTCCTGCACATTTTTGAGGAAATAAGCATCTATGCGCTTCGGCGTGGGATCGCCCTCTCCACCCTTCCAGCCACTTTCGCTGATATGATCACGCAAGGCCGCAAGCATTAGCGTAAGCGTTGTAAGGCGTTGCTGCCCATCGATCAGTAGCCAACGGGTAAACCCTGCCTGGTTATCACCCGTCGCGATATACACAATTGACCCCAGAAAATGACCGCCTTCACCGCCTGGGCGAGCGGCGCGAAGCACGTCACGCCAGAGCTGGGCGCATTGCGGGTCGGCTTGCCAAGTATAATCGCGCTGGAATACGGGGATCACAAACTGTGACGCACCGTTGATGATGTTAGCGAATGGGCGGTCGATAGCTTTCATGGGCGGAAACCTCTCGATACACGGCGAGGCAGAACTGTCACCTCGAGGCGCGTTGCGGAAACCAAACGGCCTTCCACGCTCGCACTACTCGTGTCCGCGCGCTGGAAAACCCAATTCCGTTGTGTCGGGCGAAGGCGGGAAGGGTTTCAAGCCGCCCACCCGGCGGACAGAACAGCGGCCTGTTCCAATACCGTCTGCGTCGCCTTTTCCTGCTTGTCAGGAGGATAGCCGTATCTGCGCAGGATGCGTTTGACGAGTACGCGAAGTTGCGCGCGCACGTTCTCGCGTATGGTCCAATCAATCGTGACGTTGTTACGGACAGTCGTAACCAACTCGCGGGCGATGGCGCGCAAAGTCTCGTCGCCAAGAACTTTTACGGCGCTGTCGTTCGTCTCCAACGCGTCGTAGAAGGCCAGTTCGTCCTCCGAGAGCCCGAGCTTTTCGCCGCGAGCGTTCGCCTCGCGCATCTCCTTAGCGAGTTGGATCAGCTCCTCGATCACTTGCGCCGCTTCTATTGCCCGGTTCTGATAGCGCCGGATGGTCTGCTCCAGCATCTCGGCGAAAGAGCGCGCCTGGACCACGTTCTTCCGCCGGCGGGCGTTGAGTTCGCCCTTGAGCAGCTTTTGCAACAATTCCACAGCGAGATTGCGCTGGGGCATCCCGCGCACTTCGGCAAGAAAGAAATCGGAGAGGATAGAGATGTCCGGCTTCACTAGCCCCGCGGCGGCAAAAATGTCCACCACGCCCTCGGGCGCCACTGCGCGCGAGATGATCTGGCGCACCGCATGGTCCAACTCCTCTTCGGGCCGTGCATCGCCGGGCGCGCGCTTGGCAAGCACCGCTTCCACAGCCTGGAAGAACGCCACATCGTCCCGAATGCGCAACGCCTCGGCGTTGGGTACTGCCAATGCAAAGGCCTGCGACAGTTCGCGGACGGCGCGCAGGCACCGATCCTTTCCATTCTCCTGGCGCAGGATGTGCTCCTGCGCAGGAGGCAACACGCCCAGCCGTTCCCGCGGCGTACCACTCGCCCACTTCGACCAGTCGAAGCCGTGGAAGAGGTTGCAGCAGCTCTCGTACCTTTCGAGCATGACCGCCACCGCCTCTTCTTGATCGAGCGCCGTACGCCCCGTTCCACCGCTCTCAGTGTAGGTCGCGAGCGCGGCTTTGAGTTCGTGGGCCAGCCCTAGATAGTCCACGACCAGCCCGCCGGGCTTGTCCTTGAACACGCGGTTGACCCGGGCGATCGCCTGCATCAGGCCGTGGCCGCGCATCGGCTTATCCACGTACATCGTGTGGAGGCTCGGCGCGTCGAAGCCGGTGAGCCACATGTCACGCACGAGCACGATCTGGAATGAGTCGGCGGAATCGCGGAAGCGGTTCGCCAGCGCCTCGCGCCGTGGCTTGTTTCGGATATGCTGTTGCCAATCGACGGGGTCGGACGCGGCGCCGGTCATCACGACTTTGACTCTTCCTTTGCTGTCGTCATCGTCGTACCAAGCGGGACGCAAGCGCACGAGTTCGCGATAAAGTTCAACGCAGATGCGCCGGCTCATGCAGACGATCATCGCCTTGCCTTCAAGCGCTTCGAGGCGCTTATCGAAGTGCTCGACGATGTCTTGAGCAACAAGCTTGAGTCGCTTCTCGGCACCGACGATCGCTTCGAGCTGCGCCCACTTAGTCTTGAGCTTTTCCTTGCGTTCGACCTCTTCGCCTTCAGTCGCCTCCTCGAAATTGGGATCAATCTTCGGCCGCTCGGCCTCGTCGAGCGCCAACTTAGCGAGCCGGCTCTCGTAATAGATCGGCACAGTGGCGCCATCCTGCACGGCGCGCTGGATATCGTAGATGCTGATGTAATCGCCGAACACGGCACGGGTACTGGCATCCTTCAATTCGATCGGTGTGCCTGTGAAGCCTATGAATGACGCGTGCGGCAGCGCGTCGCGCATGTAGCGCGCAAAACCGTCTATGAAGTCGTACTGGCTGCGGTGGGCCTCGTCCGCGATCACGACGATGTTGTGGCGCTCGGAGAGCGTCGGATGCCGGTCACCCCTCTCCTCAGGGAAAAATTTGTGGATCGTGGTAAACACGACACCACCCACGGCGACCGATAGAAGCTCGCGCAGGTGCGCTCGGCTTTCCGCCTGCACCGGCGGCTGGCGCAACAGGTCTTGGCACCGCGAGAACGTGCCGAAGAGCTGATCGTCGAGGTCGTTGCGGTCCGTCAGAACGACGACGGTCGGGTTTTCCATCGCCGGCTCGCGGATGATACGTCCGGCATAGAACGCCATGGTCAGACTTTTGCCGGAGCCTTGAGTGTGCCAGATCACGCCGATGCGCCGATCTCCAGGCCTGCCACCGACCTTTCGGCCCGACTCATAGTGGCCGGGATCTTCCGCAAATCCTGACGCCGTCCTCCGCAGCTCGGCCGCCCGCAAGGTCTCGGCCACCGCCACCTGCACTGCGTGGAGTTGATGATAGCCTGCCATCTTCTTGGCGACATGACCGCCATCGTTCTCGAAAACGATGAAGTCGCGTACCAGGCTAAGGAACCGCCGTGGCGCGAAAAGGCCTTCGATCACCACCTGAATCTCCGGCAGGCGCGTGTCGGCCAGCGTCTCTCCTGCTATCGTGCGCCAGGGCTTGAGCCATTCGCGCCCGGCGGTGAGCGTGCCCACACGCGCTTCCACACCGTCCGAAATGACGAGAAGCGCGTTGGTTGCGAATAAGGACGGAATCTCGGCCTTGTAGGTCTGAAGCTGCTGGAAGGCAGACCAGACCGTCGCGTCCTCATCCGCTGCATTCTTGAGTTCCAACACCGCCAGCGGCAGCCCGTTGACGAACAGCACCACGTCCGGCCGGCGGTTGTACTTGTTTTCCACGACGCTGAATTGGTTGACCGCGAGCCAGTTGTTGGCATCGACGCGGTCGAAGTCCACCACCAGCGCTTGCGCGCCGCGGATCTCTCCGTCTGCGGTGCGATACTCGACAGTCACACCATCTACCAGCAAACGATGCAACGTGCGGTTCCGCAGCACCAGCTCGGCGCCTTCGGACCGGGCAAGCTTGCGAAAGGCCTCTTCCAGCGCTTCGGCCGGCAGGTCCGGGTTGAGCCGTGCGAGCGCATCCTTTAGGCGCTGTTCCAGCATAACCTGCCGGTAGTCGGTGCGCTCGGCAGCCAGTTCGCCGGGGGCGATCTCGGCACCGCGGCGGACCGTCCATCCGGTGCTCTCGAGCCAGGCAAGAGCAGCCTGCTCGACCACCGACTCGTTGATGCCGCGCTCGCTCATGGCGCCGCCTCCGCAGTGCCGGCGTCCGGGCGTTCGGCGTCGGTGTCAAACTCCGCGAGATAGACGCGGTAGGCCTCGGGCTCCATCTGATAAAGAACTTCGCTCGGCCGGAACTCGACCTCGAAAACCCGAATTATGTCGTGGGCGTCGTCGACTGAATCGTTGAAGTCTGCGTGATCTTCGTAGCTCGCCCGCGCCGACGCCGTAGGCGTCCGGTCCTCTCGGTGGACGCGATGCAAGAAGCCAACGATGGCGTCGGCTGCCTCGGCCGCCAGAAGCGCCTGGGTGGACTCCATCACTGGGCGAGGAGCGCCTGCACCGTGCGACGCGAACCCACATTGGTTGCGAAGCTCACAAATTCCCTGGATGGCCGTGCTCAGACCGCTGAGCGTCCGCTTGAGGCTCTCTCGCACTTCGGCTTCGCCGCTTGCGGTCGGCGGCAGAAAAGGCAGGTGATTCGTCGCCATCTTGAAGAGCTTGGGAAGGTCGTCGTTTTCGTTGAACACGATCGACCGTTCACCCAGCACCGCCCGGCACACGCTCTCGACAAGAGTCTTAGCGAGATCGAAGGCCAGGCCGGGGTTCTCGACCACCGCGCTCTCGATAGCCGTCACCTGCTCCCCTACGTGTGCAAGCCCGCCCGTGATCGCGTCGCGCGCGCCATGCATAACGAAGGGGACAGCGGAGGCTTCGGCCATCAGACCGCCCTCCCGATGAATTTCTCCGCATCCTTCACCCGCAACTCACCCGAGATGAGCTTGGGCGACAATGTGTCGCGCAGAGCAGCGAGGGTGTGGAATTCTTCGATATTGGCCAAAGCCCGATTGAAAAGCGGATTAACCGCCGCCTCGAAGTGATCGAGCACGTCATCGCTGGCAACCGTAACTCGCGCCCCTTCAATCGTCTTCGTTGTGATGGTATCAAAGACCGAGCCGTGTGCAGCGTGTACAAGAGCTTCGACAAGACTTTCAAAAGCGCAGTTCAGCCAGAACGGCCGTCGACATAGCGACGCAAGCGCGTAGCACGTCTGGTTCATCGCCATGTCTCGGCCAAACATACAGAACCGTCCCGTCGTTGCGCCGCGAGCAACCACCACAGTTGAGAATTTGGGGATCACTCGCGTCGCGCTCTCGTTTAGCCCTCGTTCGGTAATCGACCGTTCGGTAGCGACCAGAAACGTATCCCCGCACTGGCTCACATCTTTCGCGCTTGCCCACGCAATGGAGCCATCATTCCAGTAGGCGGGTTCTTCCGTCTTCGGCGTTCCACCGGAAATGAGGCGGGCGTGGTCAAGCAACGGCTCGTAACGCCACCCCAGCGGCTTGCCGTCGTCGCCGAGGGCGGCTGGGAAGAGGTCCGCGAGGGGCCGAGGCAGGCCGGAATCGCGGCCTCCGGCCTTGGCGTGGACGGGGTCGAAGTCCACGAACCAAGATTTAAAGAGTGCCCGCGCCGTCCGCTCCAACGTCTCGTTCATCCGACGGTTCAGCTCGATCTTGTCATCCAGCGCACCCAGGATGTGAGCGATGGCGCGTTGTTCGGAGAGGGGCGGGACATCGACCGGCACTGGGTGAACGAAGTTGCGGTTGAGCGACGGCTGCGCGCTGCCGGAGTTGTATCTCCGAAAATCGAACTCTTTAAGGAAATAAAAGGCGAAGCGCGGGTCGTTCCCGTGAAAATCGATTACGTACAGAGCAGTATTGAGTGGCCAGTAGTCGCTCGGCGAGAAACAAGCCACGCCGAACGAAGCACCACTTCGGCCGACTGTGACTCCGGGTCCCGGAGCTCTTGCTAAGTCATGCCAACCTGTCACGCCGAACGACCCAAGGATCGGTACGCGGCCCGGCCGTCGCCTTTCATCAGGAAGGTCATGCCCTCGTTGAAGCGTGACGAAGTCGCCAAGAGGCATTCGCTTCCACGCTTCACGGGCCATACCCAAGCTCCTTCAGGTTGGCGGCAATTGCTGCATCGAGCTTCGCGGCTTCGATCTGCTGCTCGCGCAGCGTCGCCGCGAGCTGCTGCATCCTCTCCTCGAACGGCTCGCTGTCTTCCTCCGGCGCCTCGACGCCGATGTAACGGCCCGGTGAGAGCACGTGGGCGTGTTTGCGGATTTCCGCGAGCGGTGCGCTTTTGCAGAAGCCTGGGATGTCGGCGTACTCGCCCACATGTTTCTCGCCGCGCCACGCGTGATAGGTATTCGCGATGCGGGCGATGTCGTCATCGGTGAGCTCGCGGTGCGTGCGATCCACCATGCGACCGAGCTTGCGGGCGTCGATGAAGAGCACGTGCCCGCGGCGGTCGCGAAACTTGCCGTTCTTGCGATCGCGCGCCAAGAACCACAAGCAAGCCGGGATTTGCGTCGAGTAGAAGAGCTGGCCCGGCAGCGCGACCATACAGTCCACGAGGTTGGCCTCGATCAGGTTCTTGCGGATCTCCCCCTCGCCCGATTGGCTGGAGGACATCGAGCCGTTGGCGAGCACGAAGCCGGCAACACCCGCGGGGGCGAGGTGATGAATGATGTGCTGCACCCAGGCGAAATTAGCATTACCGGCGGGCGGCACGCCGTATTGCCAGCGCCTGTCCTCGCGCAGACGATCGCCGCCCCAATCACTTACATTGAACGGTGGGTTGGCGAGGATGAAATCGGCCTTAAGGTCGGGGTGGCGGTCACTGTGGAAGGTGTCGCCGTGGGCGACTTGGCCATCGATGCCGCGAATAGCGAGATTCATCTTCGCCAGCCGCCAAGTCGTATAGTTTGACTCCTGGCCGTATATTGAAATATCGGCCTTGGCTTTGCCACCATTGCCGTTTCCGTTGGCGTGGGCGCGGATGAACGCCACCGACTGCACGAACATGCCCGAGGAGCCGCAGCAAGGGTCGTACACCCGACCGCGGTAAGGCTCCAGCATCTCGACCAGAAGCTTCACCACGCAGCGCGGGGTATAGAACTCGCCGCCTTTTTTGCCCTCCGCACTCGCGAATTGCGACAGGAAATATTCATAGACGCGGCCGAGCACATCCTTGGCGCGGCTCACCCTGTCGCCAACCTTGATGTTGCTGATGAGGTCGATGAGCTGACCGAGCCGCTGCTTGTCGAGCGCGAGGCGGGCATAGTCCCTCGGCAGCACGCCTTTGAGCGCCGGATTGTCGCGCTCGATGCCGGCCATGGCGTCGTCCACAAGTTGGCCGACGGAGGATTGCTTGGCTTGCGCCTTCAGGTGCGCCCAGCGCGCCTCGGGTGGCACCCAAAAGATGTGCTGCGCGCGGTACTCATCAGGGTCTTCGGGATCGGCGCCGCTTGCCTTCTCCCCCGCGAGCCTCAAGTGCTGCTCCTCGAACGCGTCCGAGATGTACTTGAGGAAGATAAGCCCGAGGACGACGTGTTTGTACTCGGCCGCGTCCATGCTGCCGCGCAGCGCATCGGCCATCTGCCAGAGCTGCGCTTCGTAACCGACGTTAGCCCCGTTGCTGTTCGGCTTACCATCACTGTCAGACGGCGTTTTTCTCGGTTGTTCCCCCGCCATGGTCGCTCCCACACCTTCTGTTTCGCCGTCAATTTTGTTTTCAGCGCGTCCAGCGGCCTTCCATGGCCACTACCGCGACGACCAGGCGCCGGGTTTACCAACCGCCGGCTTCGGTGCAGATAAACGTCGATCAGCCGGCCAGTCGCATTTGACGTCCTTCGCCGCGAGGGTCTTCAGCTAACTTCCCTTATGAGTTTTGGCCAATATGGCCGCATAGCGCAATGATTTCTCGGAGCGGTAAGTGATCGCCCAGAAAATTAGACGGGACCGGCTAACCACCACGAACGTGGCCACATGGAGAGGCTGGACTACGCTGGCTTCTTGGCGTTCTTTCGCATGAAAATGGCGCCGGGAGCGGGATTCGAAGCCACGATACGGTTGCCCGCATACACGCTTTCCAAGCGTGAGCCATCGACCACTCGGCCACCCCTCCGCGGCCCCGGCAGCGGGGCGCGCGGCGCGCCCCGGTCCCGAGCGCCAGCGGCTTTGTCGGACATTGGCGGGCGTCCCTGGCGATGCGAGCAAGTCACCGCGCCGGCTCGGCCGCTAGTCCCAACCGCTCGGCGACCGCCCGCAGCCGCTGGTCGCGCGTCCACAGCGATGCGCCGGAAGTCAGGCGGGTTGACGCCAGCAGATGGGCGTCGACATAACCGATGCCGAGGCCCAGCAAGGCATGGCGATGGATGAACTGCAGCACTTCCTGATCCATGGCGACGGTCGCCTGCGGCAAATCCTGCAAGGCACCGAGGACGAGCTCGGACTGCCGCAGACGGCCCAAGGCCAGCTCGCCGATCACGCAGGGGTGCGCCAATACGAGAGCGGCCTCGAGCAGGCTCGTGAGGGCCTTGTCGCCGGCGCGCAGATGGTCGAGCCAGACCGAGGTATCGACGAGAATCACGCCGAGCGGGGCCGCCGTCGCGGCGCGATCGCCAGCTCAGGCTCGCTGCCGCCCAGACGTCCCAGCCGCCGCGCGCTTTCCCGCTCGATCAACGCCTTGAGCGCCTCGCGGACAAGGGCGGATTTCTCCTTCAGACCGGTGAAGGCCTGGGCTTTTGCCAAGAGCTCATCGTCGAGAGCGAGGGTCGTCCGCATGGCCCGCACCGCGTGTTGGAAGGCACGATTATGGCATCATATGATGCCGAATTCAATGCCGCTTGGCCTTCGTCGAGACCACCCGGGATCGTGCCGCGTTTCGCTCGCGGCGATCCCGAATCCGTTTAGAGCGCGATGCGCGTTTCGATCGCATCAAAAGGCGGCGCGACGCTTGACGGCCCCAAAAGCGCATAGCTAGGCACCGCGAATTTTGTGGATCTCGCCACGCCGACGCAAGCTTCGCAGCAATCGAGCCGCGACGCAGGCGGAGAACATGTCTGCCATCCGGGCTCGGCGCCGCCGATGGCGGAGCATATCCCGGTCCATCCCGCCTCTCGCTTCCCGCACCCCCTATCACTTCCACCGGAGCAGTATTCTTGTTACATCCGTCCGAGCCTATATGATGGGGCCGCAAGCCGTCGTTAACTAACAGTTGAATTAATACAGCACTTTGAAACCACTTTGTGATATGCTCTCTGGTGCTGAGGATTGGCAATGGCATCCACCGGGATTGAGCTGGAAACGAATGAACGCCGTTCTTCACGCGACGCGTTTCACGTCACCCGTACACCCGAGATTCCCCCCGTGCGTCAGCTCCTGGTAGGAGAAGACATACACATCGTCGCGTCTATAGACGCGTGCGACGTGCTTTCCATTGCGGGTCATGTCGAAGCGACCCTAAGCGGATGTAAGAGATTACAGATTTTCAAACCGGGGACATTCGTGGGTTCGGCGCGGGTCGAAGTTGCGGAAATTTCCGGTGCTTTTAAGGGAAAGCTGACCGCTGTTAAGCTGTTGGTCCGCGCGACAGGCAAAGTTTCTGGTGATATCAGCTACGAGCAGATAGAGTTAGAGCGAGGCGGCGAAATCTCAGGAAACGCCGTCGCGAGCGCAAGTCGCTCCCAATTCATCAATTCCGAACACTTCAATGAAGCGATGCTGGCGCACGCGAAGCGAGCTACGCTGGCGGCCGTGGGCGCGGAGCCTGCGGCGAACAAGCCAGGCGGCGACGCGGACTAGATCCAATGCCGTTCGGGCGAGGGCCCGAGTTCTGGCTCGTCGCCGGGAGCAACGGTGCCGGCAAAACTACATTGACTACAGCCGCAGATATTCGCGACATCCTCGGCGATCTTACAACAATTAATCCCGATGCCATTGCTAAGGAACTCATCGCCTCCGGTACGGTCCCATTGGACCAAGTTGATCGAGAGGCGGTAGAAGGGGCGGAACGCAAGGTAGCTGAATGCATTGAGCGGCGAGAAAATTTTCTCGTTGAGACCGTCCTAAGCACGGACAAGTACCTGAAGCATGTTAGACATGCGAAGGAAGTGGGGGCCAGCACCAATAACATGATGGTGGGCATCAAGCTCATCGCGATCCTGATCTTCGTCACCGCCGCGATCCACTTCATTCACCCCACCAACTGGCATCCGTTCATGCCCAACGGAATGTCCGGCGTGTTGACCGGCGGCTCCATCATTTTCTTTACCTACATCGGCTTCGACTCCGTATCGACCGCGGCCGAAGAATGCCGCAAGCCGCAGCGTGACTTGCCGATCGGCATCATCGCCACGCTCA
>JBKQTR010000531.1:0-10569 GCA_052143095.1 Allostellaceae bacterium | reverse complement strand
CACATCGACGATGTCCGACATCCCCACGATCCTCAAGACGGTGGTCTCCAAGGTGCCGGACGCCGAGGTGCTCTCCGACATCGATGCCACCGTCGCCTGGGCAGGCAAGCAGCCGCAGGCCAACACGGCGAAGCTCGGCGTCACCGGCTTTTGCTGGGGCGGCCGGCAGACCTGGCTCTATGCCATCCACAACCCGCAAGTGAAGGCGGCGGTCGCCTGGTACGGCCCGCTTGCCGGCACGCCGGACCCGCTCCATCCCAAGACCGTGTTCGACGAGGTGGAGGAGCTGAAGGTGCCCGTGCTGGGCCTTTACGGCGCCGCCGATCAAGGCATCGCGGTCGCCGATGTCGAGAAGATGCAGGCCGAGCTCAAGGCGCTGAAGAAGGACGCGGAGATCGTGATCTATCCCGACACGCCGCACGGCTTCAACGCGGATTATCGCCCAAGCTACCGGCCGGAGGCGGCAAAGGACGGCTGGGCGCGGATGCAGAACTGGTTCAAGCAGCACGGGGTGGCCTGAGGCGGTCATCGGTCGCTAAGACGTGTTTCCAAGAGATCGAATTGTCACGCTGCAGTTCCCGCTACTTATGCCGCCGTCCCCGCTTGCGCGCTACGGCACGCACACTACTCGCAGCTGCTGCGCAGCCCCTCCCCCCTTGAGGGGGCAATGTTTCACTTGACGTACGGGAAGTGAAACGTCGCCCCCTCAAGGGGGGAGGGGCAGAAATGTCTGCATGCCGTAGCGCGACAGCAGCGGTGATGGTTCCACCGTCGCGGACCCCGCTTCTCGCCCTAACCCGCCTTGCGCGGGCGCGGCGGGCGGCGCGCCGGCTTCACGACCTTCTCGTCCTCGTCGAAGAGCTCGGCGAGCTTCTCGAGCATGGTGCCGCCGAGCTGCTCGGCATCGACGATGGTGACGGCGCGGCGGTAATAGCGCGTCACGTCGTGGCCGATGCCGATGGCGACAAGCTCGACCGGCGAGTTGCGCTCGATGTCGGTGATGACCTCGCGCAGATGGCGCTCGAGGTAGTTGCCGGGATTGACCGAGAGCGTGGAATCGTCGACCGGCGCGCCGTCGGAGATGACCATGAGGATGCGACGCTGCTCGGTGCGGGCGATAAGCCGGCTATGCGCCCAAAGCAGCGCCTCGCCGTCGATGTTCTCCTTGAGGATGCCCTCGCGCAGCATGAGGCCGAGCGAGCGCCGCGCGCGCCGCCAGGGCGCATCTGCCGGCTTGTAGATGATGTGGCGGAGATCGTTGAGCCGGCCGGGATTGGCCGGCTTGCCGGAGGATATCCAGCGCTCGCGCGATTGGCCGCCCTTCCAGGCGCGGGTGGTGAAGCCCAGGATCTCGACCTTGACGCCGCAGCGCTCCAGCGTGCGCGCCAGGATGTCGGCGCTCATCGCCGCCACGGTGATCGGACGCCCGCGCATCGAGCCCGAATTGTCGATCAGCAGGCTCACCACCGTGTCGCGGAAATCGGTCTCCTTCTCGCGCTTGTAGGAGAGCGGATAGACCGGGTTGGTGATGATGCGCGAAAGCCGCGCGGCATCGAGCATGCCCTCTTCGAGATCGAACTCCCAGGCGCGCGTCTGCTTGGCCATCAGCCGGCGCTGCAGCCGGTTGGCAAGCCGGCCGATCACGCTCTGAAGATGCGCGAGCTGTTGATCCAGCAGCCCGCGCAAGCGCGTGAGCTCATCAGGATCGCACAACACGTCGGCCTCGACCGTCTCGTCGCAGTCGGTGGTGAAGGCGCGATAGGCGGTGGGATCGTCGTTGAGCCCGCGCCGCGGCAGATTGCCGGGACGGCCAGGACGGCCGGGATCGTCGTCGCCCGCGCCCGGCATGAGCTCGCCCTCGATCTCCTCGGCGCCGGCGGGCTGGCCGTCCTCCGGCTGATGCTCGGGCACGCCGCCCTCGAGCGCGCCTTGGGCGCCGGCGGCGGCACCCTCGCCGCCATCGCTCTGGCTCTCGCTCTGATCGGCGTCGTCGCCCTCGCCCTCGCTGTCGTCGCTCTCGGCATCCTGCTCGGTTTCACCGAGATCGAGATCGAGATCGTGGATGAGCTGGCGCGCGATCTTGGCGTAGGCTTCCTGGTTGGCGACGTGGCGGTTGAGCTCGAGCAGGTCGCGGCCGACCTTGCCTTCGAGAAAGGGACGCCACATCTCGACGACCCGCTGCGCCGCCGGCGGCACCGAAGCACCGGTCAGCGTCTCGCGCGCGAGCAGCCTCACCGCCTCGGCGAGCGTCGTGTCGTTGCGCTCGGCAAGGTGCTCGTAGCCCTGCCGGCGATAGCGCTCATCGAGCATGGCGGCAAGGTTGCCGGCGACGCCGGCCATGCGCTTGGCGCCGAGCGCCTCGACCCGCGCCTGCTCGACGCCTTCGAAGATGGCACGCGCGGTCTCGCCGGTGGGCAGGCGCTTGGCGTGCAGCCCGGCGTCGTGATAGCGCAGCTTGAGCGCCACCGCATCGGCGGCGCCGCGCACCGGCGCCGCGTCGGCGACGGAGAGATCGCGGCCGGGCAGCGGCAGACGGACGCGCGGCCCGGACGCCGCGGCAGGCTCGGCGCCGTAGCTCACGGTCACATCCTCGCGCTCGGCGATGGCGCGCACGGTGGCGGCGGTGGCGCGCTTGAAGATGTCGAGCGGGGTATCGCTCTCGGCCAAGGCTCAACCTACAACATTAAGAGGCATCTCAGTTCCTCTGGCGGCTTGCCGGCTCGGTGCGGCTCTCGCGCCCCGGATCAAGTCCGGGGCGCTGGCGCCGCCGCCGACGAGCGCTGACGCGCTCGCGGCTACACGAGTTGCGCCTTCACGCCGGTCTCCTTGAGCTCCGCGCCGAAGCAGCGCTGGTAGTACTCGGCCACCGTCGCGCGCTCCACCTCGTCGCATTTGTTGAGGAAGGTGAGGCGGAAGGCGAAGGCAAGGTCGTTGAAGATGCGCGCGTTCTCGGCCCAGGTGATGACCGTCCGCGGCGACATGACGGTGGAGATGTCGCCGTTGACGAAGCCGGCGCGGGTGAGCTCGGCAAGCGCCACCATGGCATGGATGGCGCGGCGGCCTTCCTCGCTATCCCAGCTCGGCGCCTTGGCGAGCACGATCTCGACCTCGGCCTCATGCGGCAGGTAGTTGAGCGTGGCGACGATGTTCCAGCGGTCCATCTGACCCTGGTTGATCTGCTGCGTGCCGTGGTAGAGGCCGGTGGTGTCGCCGAGCCCCACCGTGTTGGCGGTGGCGAAAAGGCGGAAGGCCGGGTGCGGCTGGATGACGCGGTTCTGATCAAGCAAGGTCAGCTTGCCCTCGACCTCGAGCACCCGCTGGATGACGAACATCACGTCGGGCCGGCCGGCATCGTACTCGTCGAAGCACAGGGCGGTCGGGTGCTGCAGCGCCCAGGGCAGCAGCCCCTCACGATATTCCGTCACCTGCCGGCCGTCGCGCAGCACGATCGCGTCCTTGCCGACGAGATCGATGCGGCTGATGTGACTGTCGAGATTGACGCGAATGCAGGGCCAGTTGAGCCGCGCCGCCACCTGCTCGATATGCGTCGACTTGCCGGTGCCGTGATAGCCCTGGATGAGGACGCGGCGGTTGTAGGCGAAGCCGGCGAGGATGGCGAGCGTGGTGTCGTGATCGAAGCGGTACGCTTCGTCGACATTGGGGACGTGGTCGTCGGCGCGCGAGAACGCCGGAACCTGCATGTCGCTGTCGAGGCCGAAGGTCTGCCGCACGGAGACCGTGATGTCGGGCCGGTCCAGTGGGGTCTCTGCCGTAGCTGTGGTGCTTTGTGCCGAAGCCATTGGAATATCGATTTTTTTGTGGAGGGGAGGTCGAGGGTTCGAGAACGCGGCCGGCGTCAGCCGGAGGGAAAATAGCTGGTCTTGAGGGTGCTATAGGCTTGATTGATCACCTTCAATCGCTCCTCCGCCGCCTTGTCGCCGCCATGCGCATCCGGGTGATGCAGCTTGACCAGCGTCTTATAGCGCGATTTGAGGCCGGCGAAGGTGAAGGGCGGCGCCAGATCGAAGATGATCAGCGCCTGTTCCTGCTCGGAGAGCGGCCGCCGCTTCGCTGCCGCCACCCGCTCCTCTTCATCCTCAAGCCCGAATATGCCGAAATCGCGCACCCGCGGATCGAAGCGCAGGCCGATGCGACTGCCGAGCGGCCAGGTCGGACGCTGCCAGACGGTGTCGTTGCGGATCTCCGCCTCGATCTCGGCAGCGCTCATGCCGGCGTAATAATTCCACCGAGCGTTGTAGGCGCGCACGTGATCGAGACAGAACCAATAGAAATGGCGCAGCTGATCGCGCGCCCGCGGCGCCCGATAATCGCCGCCCGCGGTGCAACCGGGGTGGTCGCACAGCCGCGTCGCCGCCGCCGCCGCGGTCGGATCGGCACTGGATTCAATGCTCGCGCGTGGCATGGAGCTGAGTATGGGGGGTGTGCCAAGCCGTGACAAGCGCTGCAGCACAGCCTTGCAGCCGTGCTTGACAGGCCCGCCGCCGTCTCCCAGCCTTTGCCACATGCGCGTCGCACAACGCATCCGGGACAAGCTCACCGCGGCACTGCAGCCGTTGCGGCTCGAGATCCGCGACGAGTCGCACCGGCATGCCGGCCATGCCGGTGCCCATCCGGAGGGGGAAAGCCACTTTCACGTCGAGATCGTCGCCGCCGCCTTCACCGGGGAGAGTCGCGTGGCGCGCCAGCGGCGGGTCTATGCGCTGCTGGCCGAGGAGCTGGCAGGGCCGGTCCATGCCTTGGGCTTGACCACGCTAACCCCGGAAGAAGACGAGAAAAGTTGAGCAGCGAAACGGCTAGCGGAAGTTCAATTATGTGAAATGGCAACTCGCGGTTGCCGAGTGGTTAAATTTTCTCGATATGATTGCAAGTGCTGTAAATTAGGCATAAATTGTATACATGCAACGCGAAAGTGCCCATCCCTCCGCTGGTCACGCCGCGGCAACCGAACTGTCCCGTTCGGCCTCGACGCTGATCAACCGCAATGTCACCGTTGCCGGGCGCCGCACCAGCATGCGGCTCGAGCCGGCGATGTGGGACGCGCTGCAACAGCTTTGCCGACGCGAGGGCAAGACGCTCAACGAGCTCGTGACCGAGATTGATCGCCAGCGCTCGGAATCAAGCCTGACCGCGGCGATCCGCGTCTATCTGCTGCGCTATTTCTGCGCCGCCGCCACCGATGAGGGCCACCGCCTCGCCGGCCACGGCACGCTGCAGCATCACTTCCCGGTATAGAATTCCGGCCAATAGCGCTGCACCACTTCGCCATCGCTGGCGAAGGCGTGGCAGCTGTCGATGAGCTTCGGCTTGCGCGTCGGGCGCTCGGCCGGCTTGCCCTCGCGGGCAAGGCGCTGCTCGTACTCGCGCGCGCGATAAGGGAAGACGGTCTGATAGGCGGTGGTCGCCACCGGACCCAAGAGGTCGACCAGGTGGGTGCAGCCCTCGGTGCCGCCGAGGAGATCGCGCACCTGCTTTTGAAAGCCGGGATAGATCCGCAGCCCCTTGAGGCGCTGGAAATTCGCGGTGATGGCGGGGCAGATCGAATAGGGGCTCGCCTCGGTGACCGCCTCGACCGCATGGATGACGAGCCGGTCATCGACGGTGATGCGCAGCCACATGTCGTGGATCGGCGCGCCCGGCGGCAGCTCGCCGCGGAAATGATTGCCGAAGCCGTAGGTCTTGGTGTCGGTAAGATGACCTTCGATGTCCCAGTGTCCATCCTCGCGGCGAAAGCCGCGGCAATCGATGGTGCGGGTATGAATATGCTCGCGTGGGGCGGCGGCAGAGAGTGGCATGGAGCGGCTTTACGTCCTTGCGACCGGGAAGACCGTATCTAGGAGCCGGCGCGCGCGGTTTCCAGCGAATTCTGCCCGTGGGCGAGCGCCGCGCCAAGGAAGCTCGCCAGCATTGCCGGCGTCACGTCGCGGCAGATGAAGGCGTCGCCGATGTCGCGCGCAAGGATGAGGGTGACGCGGCCGTCCGCGACCTTCTTGTCCTTCCGCATGTGGCCCAGCAGCACGTCGGCGGCGAGCTTCCCGCCAGCAAGGCCGGCCGGCGAGGTCGGCAGGCCGATCGCGGCGAGATGGCGGCGCAGGCGCGCCGCCGCCTCCGGCCGGCACAAGCCGAGCCGCGCGGAGAGGTCGAAGGCGAGCTGCATGCCGAGGGCCACCGCCTCGCCATGCAGCAGCTTGTCGCCGAAGCCGGTCGCCGCCTCGAGCGCATGGCCGAACGTATGGCCGAAATTGAGCAACGAGCGCTCGCCGCTCTCGCGCTCGTCGGCCGCAACGATCGCGGCCTTGGCGGCGCAGCTTTGCCGTACCGCCTGCTGGCGCGCCGCCGCATCGCCGGCGATCAGCGCCGCGCCGTTCGCCTCGAGCCAATCGAAGAAGCGCCGGTCGCGGATGAGGCCATATTTCGCCACCTCGGCATAGCCCGCAACCAGCTCCCGCTCGGGCAAGGTGGCAAGCGTGTCGATATCGGCAAGCACCAGCCGCGGCTGATGGAAGGCGCCGACGAGATTCTTGCCCTGTCTGGTGTCGATCGCGGTCTTGCCGCCGACGGAGCTGTCGACTTGGGCGAGGAGCGTCGTGGGCACCTGGATGAAGTCCAGGCCGCGCAGCAAGCTCGCCGCGGCAAAGCCGGCGAGATCGCCGACGACGCCGCCGCCCAGCGCAACGATCGGCGTCGCACGCTCGATGCCGAGCGCCAGGATATCCTCGCAAAGCTGGGCGAAATGAGCGAAATCCTTGGTCGCCTCGCCCGGCGGCAGGGTAACGGCCTGATGCTCGATGCCGGCAACGGCGAGCGCCGCGGCAAAGCGCGCAAGATAGAGCGGCGCGACATGGGCGTCGGTGACGATGATCGCGCGCTTGTGGCGAATGACAGGCGCCAGCAGCGCGCCCGCCTCGGCGATGAGACCGCGGCCGAGGACGATGTCGTAGCTGCGCGCGCCGAGCTCGACGGTAAGGCGCTCGGCGGCGCTCATGGCGCTGCCCGCAGCGGCATCGCACCCTGGCCGGCGAGTGCCGCCAGCACGCGTTCGAGCGTCGCCTCCGGCGGCCCATCGACGCTGTCGACGGTGATGTCCGCCTCGGCATAGACGGGATAGCGCTCGGCGATCAGCTGCTCGAGCACGGCGCGGGGATCGCCGCCCTTGAGCAGCGGCCGGTTATTGCGGCGCTGCACCCGCGCCAGCATGATGTCGAGATCGGCGCGCAGCCAGACGGTGACGGTGCGGGCGCGCAGCAAGGCACGGGTGGAGGGGTCCATGAAGGCGCCGCCGCCGGTGGCGAGCACATGCGCGGGAGTGTCGAGCAGCCGAGCGATGACACGACGCTCGCCGTCGCGGAACGCCGTCTCGCCATGGCGCAGGAAGATCTCCTCGACGCTCGTCCCCGCCGCCGACTCGATCTCGGCATCGGCATCGATGAAGGGCAGTCCCAAGCGCTGCGCCAGGCGGCGGCCGATGCTGGTCTTGCCGGCGCCCATCAGCCCGACCAAAGCCACCGTCTTTCCCGGCCGCGGCGCAGGCGCGGTCATGCCGGGCCCGGTCGCGTCGTTGAAACGCCGGGGAGGCGCCGATACACTGGTCGCAAAGAAGCCATGAAGGCACCCTACCATATCGCGTGGCTTAATCGTCAACCCAGCCGCGGCCCGCGCCGCGGCGCGCAAACTGCGCAGGAACCTACGGAAAAGATGGGGAAATTTGCTCTGATTGCTGCCGCCGCGCTGGCCGTCATCGTGATCGGCATCGCCGGCACGCTGATGTTCTGGAACGCGCCGGCGCCATCGGCCCGAGTCGAGCACGTCATCCCGGATGCCAAGCTGCCGAAATAAGCCACGCCTCGCCCTCGCCGGGGCGGTGGCCGTCCTCTTGCTGCTTATGCCGATGACCGCACGGGCCCAGCTCGGCCCGCCCGTCCGTCTTCTGCCGCCGGCGCCGGGCACCGGCCCGGCGCTTCCCCCGCCGCCGCCGGCACCGACACCCGCGCCGGCGCCGCGGACCGACGGTTCGATCCGGGCAACGCCGCTGGCGCCGGTCGACGCCGCCTGGATGGGCGCGCTCCCCGACAGCACGCAGGCATTGCCGGGCAACCTGTGGCAGGGCACGCCGCGCAGCTTCGTCGCCGCGGCCCTGCCGCAGCTGCAGCCCTCGGTCTCGCCGGCGCTGCAGTCGCTGGCGCACCGCCTGCTGCTGAGCAACGCGGCAGCGCCGCCCGGCCAGGATCCGCCCGACCGGCCGAGCCTTGCGGCGCTGCGGGTCGAACGCCTGATCGCGTTGGGCGAGATCGACGGCGCGTTGGCGGTGCTCGACGCCCTGCCTGCGGCAACGCATACCGACGAGCTCGACCATCAGCGTGTCCAGCTCAGCTTCGCCAAGAACGACATCGAGGATGGCTGCCGCCGGGTGCAAGAAGATGTCGGCCATTACCAAGGCACGTGGTGGGACCGGGCGCTCATCGCCTGCCAGGCGCTCGCCGGCGACCAGGCCAAGGCGGCGCTGGGGCTGAGCCTGCTGCGCGAGCAGAAGGCGCCCCCCGATGCGATCTTCGACGCTCTCGTCGAGGCGCTGGGCGGGCATGCCGCGAAGATCGAGAAGCTGCCGGAGCCGACGCCGATCCTGGTGACGCTGATGGCGGCGGCGAAGCTGCCGCTGCCGCCCGAGGCGGTGGCCGCCGCCGATCTCGCGACCTTGCGCGCCTGGGCAGGCAACGAGGCGGTGCCGCCGCTGCAGCGCCTCGGCGCTGCCGAGCGCGCCGTGTCGCTGGGGGCGCTCCCGCCCGCCGCGCTCGCCGATCTCTACGCCAAGGTCGAGTTCAGGCCCGAGGAGCTCGGTCAGGCGATCAAGCAGGGCAAAGCGCCGGCGAGCCCGCGCGACCGCGCGCTGCTGTTTCAGGTCGCGCGCAGCGATCCCGCGGCCGCGGCGCGGGCGACGGCGCTGAAAGCGCTGCTGGCAGACGCGCGCAAGCGCGGCGATCTCATCGCCACCGCGCGCGTGGTGGCGCCGATCCTGGCGGATCTCCCGGCCGGCGACGAGCTCGCGCCGTTCGCGCCGGATGCGGTGCGCGCCTTGCTGGCGGCGGGGCGCGGCGATGCGGCGGCGCCGTGGCTCGCCTCGATCGATCCGGCGCAGGCGCCGTTGCTGCTCGGGCTGATGCGGCTGGCGAGCGCGGATCTCGACCCCACCGCGCTGCGCGAGGCCGCCGCCGGGGCGCAGCATGATTCCGGCCAGGAGGCAATGCTGCTGGCGCTGGCGCAAGCGCTGGGGCAGAAGGTGAGCCCGACCGATTGGGCGCCGCTGATCGCCGCCCCGGCGCACAGCGCGAGCCTGCCGAGCGTGGCGCTGTGGCTCGACCGGGAGCAGGCGGCGTCGGGCGGGCGCCTCGGCGAGACCGTCCTGACGACGCTGATCCTGGCACGCCAGGGCGAGCATCTCGCGGCCGAGCCGATCATCGTCAGCCGGGCCGTGGCGGCGCTCAAAGCCGTCGGGCTCGCGGGCGAGGCGCGGGCGCTCGCCATCGAGGCGGCGCTCGCCGCCGGGATATGACGGCGCCGGCGCGGCGCGCCCGGCCGGGTCGCAAGCCGACGCCGAGGCCGCCGCTGTCGCGCCACGTCGAAGCCTTTCTCGAGATGCTCGCCGCCGAGCGCGGCGCCGCGCCGCTGACGCTTGCCGCCTATCGCGGCGACCTCGCCGACGCCGCGCAGTTTCTCGACGGCACCGCGCTCGAGGCAGCGGCGACGGAGGATCTCCGGCGCTATCTCGCCAGGCTCGCCCGCGCCCGGCTGCAGCCGCGCACGGCGGCGCGGCGGCTCTCGGCGCTGCGCCAGTTCTACAAATTCCTGGTCACCGACGCCCGACGCAAGGACGATCCCACCGCCGCGCTCGACGCGCCGCGCCTCGGCCGGCCGCTGCCCAAGCTGGTGAGCGAGGCCGAAGCGGCGGCACTGATCGAGGCGGCGCGCGCCAGGGCCGGCGCCGAGGGCGCGCGTCTCGTCTGCCTGCTCGAGCTGCTCTACGCGGCGGGCTTGCGCGTCTCGGAGCTGGTGAGCCTGCCGCTGGCGGCGACGCGCGGCGACCGGCGCTTTCTCGTGCTGCGCGGCAAAGGCGACAAGGAGCGGCTCGTGCCGCTCGGCGACGCCGCGCGCACGGCGCTCGCCTGCTATCTCGACCGGCGCGGCGCCTTCCTCGGCAAGGGCGAGACGTCGCGCTTTCTCTTTCCCTCGCGCAGCGGCGCCGGTCACTTGACGCGGCGGCGGTGCGGCCAGCTGCTGAAGGAGCTGGCGCTCGCGGCCGGGATCGATCCGGCACGGCTCTCGCCGCATGTGCTGCGCCACGCCTTCGCCACCCATCTGCTCGACCACGGCGCCGATCTCCGCAGCGTACAGGAGATGCTGGGCCATGCCGACATCGCCACGACGCAGATCTACACCCATGTCGCCGGCGAGAGGCTGCAGCGCCTGGTGCGCGAGCATCATCCGCTGGCACGCAAGCGCCGGGGCTGACGGCAGGGCAATCGCATATGCCGCCGAGCCGCTGGGCGGGAAGGATTG
>JBKQTR010000530.1:0-3296 GCA_052143095.1 Allostellaceae bacterium | reverse complement strand
GTCGTAACGCAGGCAGTTGTACTTTGGCAGCACGATCTCGACCGTGTTTCCTCGCAAATCGAGCTCGCGACTGAGCCCGAACACCACGTCGCCAAGTCCGCCGGCCTGGGCAACCGGGGCGCATTCGCTGGCGACCATCACCACGAACACGGGCCGGACCTTGCCGAAGCCGCAAGCCCGGGCCGTGAGCGGCTAGGCGCGGGGATCCGGAGGAGCGCTAGCTCGTCCGCAGCATCAACGCCACGCTCAGAGGCCCCGATTATGGTTGCATCCATAGTGTGCTGGAGCTCACCGCAGTGCGCCTCCGAAGGGTGGTCGCCGGCGTCGGCGGCGCGCAACAGCACCGTGCTACGGGCAGGATGGATCAACAGACGCCACCGCCATTCCGAAGAGCACGCCAACGCCCGCGCAACGCTTAGCGCACGTTCCCGGCTGGGGGCAATCAAATCCGTCCAAGCTTTGAGCGTCTCCAGACGACGTCGTCCGCACTTTCCGCCCATTCCTCTCGCATGAGGAGACTGAGCCAAAACGAGATTGCGGCGCTCGACGAATGGATGAGGGAGGCGGCCGCAGCGCGAACGGCCGCCTGACCATCAGGGCGAGAACGGAGGCGCGCCAGCGTCGATCGCGCTCCGCATTGAACGACCCGTTCGGAGGCGGGCCGGGGTGCTGCTCCGGCTTCCTCTTGGCGAGCCTCGCCCCGATCTTGGACAGATGCAGCGAAACGGCCTTCTCGTCGAGGTGTTTCGGCAGCGTGTAGACCTCGTTGCCTGACGCCGTCAACTGAGCCGGGCGACACGGCCACGAATCAGATCGGCGGCCTTTTCGCCGATCATGAGCGTTGGCGCAGTCGTGTTGCCGCTTGTGAGGGTCGGCATGATCGACGCGTCCGCCACGCGCAATCCGCTGACGCCATGGACGCGCAGTTCGGGGTCCACCACCGCCGTCGGGTCGCTCACGGGGCCCATTTTGCACGTGCCGACGGGATGGTATTCGGTATCGGCGTGAGCGCGGATATCGCGCTCGATATCGGCGGGTTCGTTCGGATCGACGGGGTAGATCATAGCGCCGCGATACGGCGCAAGGGGCGCCGCGTTCATCACCGCGAGGCCCGTGCGCGAACCGGCCACGAGGCGCGGCATGTCCGCGGGATCAGCGAGAAAGCGCGGATCGATATTCAGCGATGCGCGCGGATCGAGCCTCGCCAGCGTTACCTGACCGCGGCTCATAGGGCGCGAGAGCGTAACGTGCAGGCAAAAGCCGTGGCTAAGGTGCCTCTTGCGGGTATGGTCGTCGACGATCGCGACGACAAATTTCAGCTGAATGTCCGGGGTCTGCACTTCGGGCCCCGAACGGTTGTAGGCGCCGGATTCGGCGACGTTGCTGGTGATGACGCCGGTGCGTGACTTGCGCCACTCCTGAATGCCTTTCAAGAGCCGCCAGACGCCGGCCGGCGAGAAGCCGATGGTGGCGTCGCTGCGCGGCGAGCGCCAGTTGAAGGTCGCGGTAATGTGGTCCTGTAAGTTTTGCCCGACGCCCTCGAGGGCGTGAGCGACCGGGATGCCCATAGCCTGAAGATCAGCGCCGCGCCCTACCCCGGAAAGCATGAGCAACTGGGGCGAGCCATAAGCGCCGCCCGCCAGGATGACTTCGCGACGCGCGCCGACATGTCGGGTTTCCCCGCCGACCAGATAGTCCACGCCGGTCGCGCGTCGATCCGCAAGCGCGATGCGGGAGGCCTGCGCCCCGGTGACAACCTGCAAATTCGGCCGACCCAGATTCGGGGTGAGATAGGCTTTCGCCGCGCTGCATCGCTCCCCATTGATTTCCATGACCTGGCAGGGTCCGTAGCCCTCCTGCCGGGCGTCGTTGTAGTCCGGATTGCTGGCGATGCCAGTCGCTTTGCAGGCGGCGAGGAAGGCGTCGTTGATCGGGCTCGGGCTGCGCAAATAGGCGACGTTGAGCGGCCCGCCGACGCCGCGCCATTCGTTTTCGCCTATGCACTCGCTGTTTTCGGCCCGCTTGAAGAAGGGCAACACGCTGGCGTAGTCCCGACCGGAATTGCCGAGCGAGGCCCAATGATCATAGTCCGCGGCTTGGCCGCGGGTATAGACCATCGCGTTGATCGACGTGCTCCCGCCGACCACGCGGCCGCGCGGCTGAAACCCGCGACGACCGTTGAGTTCCGGTTGCGGCACGGTTTCATAGCGCGCCGTGTTCAGCCCGATCGGCGCGCCGGCGGCAAAGCCCAGCGGCGCATGAATAAGGACGCTCTTGTCGGGTCCTCCCGCTTCGAGAAGGCAGATGCTGACGCCGGGATCTTCGGAGAGACGCCCCGCCAGTGCGCATCCGCCTGCGCCCGCCCCGACGATGACGTAGTCGAACTCCATCGCGCTCATCCGGCGTTTCCTCCATTTTTATTGTTGGCGGCGATCGCCGAGCTTTCATTCCCCGGAATCGACGTGCTCGCGGTTGATCTCATCGACGCGCGTCACCCCGCACAGCGCCATGGCGACTTCGAGTTCGCGATTGACCGCGGCAAGATAATTGACGAGCCCGATTTCTCCGGCGCCGGCCAGCGCCCAGATCCATGGACGCCCGATCATGACGCCCCGCGCGCCAAACGCGAGGGCCTTGACGATGTCGATCCCCCCGCGCACGCCGCCGTCGACATAGACTTCGAGTCTTTCGCCGACCGCCGCGGCCACAGCGCGCGTCTTGGCGATCGGCGACGAAACGCTGTCGAGCTGACGGCCGCCATGGTTGGAGACGACGAGGCCGTCGGCGCCGACGTCGGCCGCGCGCTTTGCGTCCTCGGCCTCGAGAACGCCCTTGATGATCAACTTTCCCTTCCATTCACCGCGCAGCCAGGCGATGTCCTTCCAGGTGGCCGACGCGTCGAATTGAGCGTCGACCCAGGCCCTGAAGGCCTTGAGGTCGGTGGCATCGGCGATGCGGTCGGTCAGATTGCCGAAGCCGAGCGGCCTGCCCTTGATCCCGACGTCATAGACCCAGCGCGGACGCGAACCGATTTGCATGGCCGCTGAAAGAGCCGCCTTGCGTCCGGCCGCCAGCATTCCGTTGCGGACGTCGCGCCGACGCACGCCCGTGACTGGAAGATCGACGGTGAAAACCAGCGCCCGGCACCCGAGACCCGCGGCGCGTTCCAGAAGCGCCTTCACCGCCCCGCGATCCTTCATCATATAGAGCTGAAACCAGAACGGCCGGCTCGCGGCGGCGCGGACTTCCTCCATCCCGCAGATGCCGACGGTCGACAGCGTGAACGGCACGCCGGC
>JBKQTR010000529.1:0-4491 GCA_052143095.1 Allostellaceae bacterium | reverse complement strand
TCCCCCTCCTCGCCCGCCGCGCGCCGGCGCTGGGTTGCGAGCCGCAGGAAGGCGGTACGGGTCGGCGAATCCACCTCTTCATGGCGCAGGATCGACAGCGAGATCACCGCGTCGCCTTCGGCGAGCTTGATGCCGCGCACGCCGACCGAGGTGCGGCCGGTGAAGACGCGGACATCGCCGGCCGGGAAGCGGATGGCGCGGCCGTTGCGGGTGGCGAGCAGGATGTCGTCGTTGGTGCCGCAGACGGCGACGGCGATGAGCCGATCATCGGCATCCTCGCCCTCGAACTTCATGGCGATCTTGCCGCTGGCGAAGACATTGCCGAAATCGCTGAGCGCGTTGCGCCGGACATTGCCCTTGCGCGTGACGAAGACCGCGGTGTAGTCGCTCCAGGACGCCTCGTCCTCCGGCAGCGGCAGCACCGTCGAGATGCCCTCGCCCGGCGCCAGATTGGGTAGCAGATTGACGAAGGCCTTGCCGCGCGCCTGCGGCGTGCCGACCGGCAGCCGGTAGACCTTGAGCTTGTAGACGCGACCGGTCGAGGTGAAGAACAGCACCGAGGCATGGGTCGAAGCGACGAACACGTCGCTGACGAAATCCTCCTCGCGCACCGCCATGCCGGTGCGGCCGCGTCCGCCGCGGCGCTGCGCGCGGTATGTCGAGAGCGGCACGCGCTTGATGTAGCCGGCGTGACTGACCGTCACCACCATGTCCTCGCGCTGGATCAGCTCCTCGATATCGGCCTCGAACTCGACATCCTCGATCACCGTCTTGCGCGGCGTGGCGAATTCTTCCTTGATCGCGCGGAACTCGTCCCGCAGCACCTCGAGGAGGCGCGCGCGCGAGCCCAGGATCTCGAGATGGCCCTTGATCTCGGTGACGATCTCGTCGAGCTCCTGGGCGATCTTGTCACGCTCGAGCCCGGTCAAGCGCTGCAGGCGCAGATCGAGGATCGCCTTCGCCTGGTCCTCGGAGAGCCGGTAGCTGCCGTCGGGCTGGGTCCCGCCGCGGCCGGCCTCCTCGATCAGCGCCACCAGCGGCGCCACGCTCTCGGCCGGCCAGCTGCGCGCCATCATCGCCTCGCGCGCCGAGGGCGGGTCGGGCGCCTTGCGGATGAGTTCGATCATCGCGTCGATATTGGCCACCGCGACGGCGAGCCCGAGCAGCACATGCGCGCGCTCGCGCGCCTTGCCCAGCAGGAAGATGGTGCGGCGGGTGACGACCTCCTCGCGGAAGCCGATGAAGGCGGCGATGATGTCGCGCAGCGACAGCAGCTCCGGCCGGCCGCCGTTCAGCGCCAGCATGTTGACGCCGAAGCTGGTCTGCAGCGGCGTATGGCGGTAGAGCTGGTTGAGCACGACATCGGCCGAGGCGTCGCGCTTCAGCTCGATCACCACCCGCACGCCGTCGCGGTCGCTCTCGTCGCGCAGATCGGCGATGCCCTCGATCAGCTTCTCGCGCACGCATTCGGCGATGCGCTCGACCATGCGCGCCTTGTTGACCTGATACGGCACCTCGGTGACGATGATCGCCTCGCGCTCCTTGCGGCTCTGCTCGAGATGCGTCTTGCCGCGCAGCACGACCGAGCCGCGGCCGAGCTTGTAGGCGGCGTGGATGCCCATGCGGCCGATGATGCTGCCGCCGGTCGGGAAATCCGGGCCCGGCACCAGTTCCATCAGCTCGTCGGTGGTGATCGAGGGGTTGTCGATGAAGGCGGTGCAGGCGTCGAGCACCTCGCCGAGATTGTGCGTCGGGATGTTGGTCGCCATGCCGACGGCGATGCCGGCGCCGCCATTGACCAGGATGTTGGGAAAGCGCGCCGGCAGCACCTTGGGCTCCTGGCGCGTGCCGTCGTAATTCGGCTGGAAATCGACGGTGTCCTTGTCGATGTCGCTGAGCAGCGGGTCCGACGCGCGGGCGAGCCGCGCCTCGGTGTAGCGCATCGCCGCCGGCGGGTCGCCGTCCATCGAGCCGTAGTTGCCCTGGCCGTCGACCAGCGGCACGCGCATGGCGAAATTCTGCGCCATGCGCACCATGGCGTCATAGATCGCGTCGTTGCCGTGCGGATGGTATTGCCCCATGACGTCGCCGACCACCGCCGCGGATTTGCGGAACGGCCGGTTCCAGTCGTAGCCGTTCTCCTTCATGACGTAGAGGATGCGGCGATGCACCGGCTTCAGCCCGTCGCGCACATCGGGCAGCGCGCGTGCCACGATCACGCTCATGGCGTAGTCGAGGTACGAGCGCTTCATCTCCTCTTCGATGGAGATCGGCGAGATGTCGAGCGGCGGCGGTGCGGTCGGAGAAGCGGTCAAAACAGCGGTCCCGTATGGCGGGCGCACAAAGCAAACGCCGGCGTCAGAAGCCAGCGTTCGGGCGCGGTGAAGTCTAGCTTATCTCGCCCCGCCGAACAACGCCGCCGGGGGTTGAGGCTGGCCTCGGAGGGGCTCCGAAGGCGGGCAGAAAAGGCGCATGAATTCCGAGAGATAGATAGCGATTCTCGCACGCTTACGCAACCCGCCGCGGCGCCCGCGAAGGGCCGCTTCCGGCCGCTCCCATGCTGCACTGCGGCAAACGGCGGCGGCGGGACTCGTGCCAACCCCGCTCTTGCCGTCTCCGGGCTTCGCGATGCAGTCTGCGGCGAGCGGGGTGACGACGGCATGACCGGGCAATGCGACGTGGCGATCATCGGCGGCGGCGTCATCGGCTCGGCCATCGCCTGCCGGCTTGCCCGCGAGCCCGGCTTCCAGGGATCGATCGCCGTACTCGAGCGCGATCCCAGCTATGCCCAGGCGGCCTCGGCGCTGTCGGTGAGCGCCATCCGCCAGCAATTCTCGTCGCCGATCAACATCGCGCTCTCGCTTTACGGCATCGCCTTCCTGCGAGAGGCGGCGCGCCATCTCGCCGTCGAGGGCGAGGCGCCGCCGGCGCTGGGCCTCAACGAGGCGGGATATCTCTTCCTCGCCGATGCGGCCGGCCGCCCCCGGCTCGAGGCGGCGCACGCGCTGCAGCAGCGCCTGGGCGCCGATATCGCGCTGCTTTCGCCGGCGGCGCTGGCGGCGCGCTTTCCTTGGCTCGACACCGAGGGGGTCGCCGCCGGGACGCTGGGCCTCAGCGGCGAAGGCTGGTTCGACGGCTACGCCCTGCTGCAGGCCTTCCGCCGCAAGGCGCGGGCGCAAGGCGTGGCCTATCGCCGGGCGGAGGTGGTCGGCATCGAGCGCGCCGGGCGCCGCGTGGCGGCGCTCCGGCTTGCCGACGGCGCGCGGCTTGCTTGCGGCCTCGCGGTCATCGCCGCCGGTCCGGGCTCGGGCAGCGTCGCGGCGCTGGCCGGGATCGAGCTGCCGGTCGAGCCGAGGAAGCGCTCGGTCTTCGTCTTCGCCTGCCGCGCCGCGCTGCCGG
This sequence comes from Allostellaceae bacterium, assembly GCA_052143095.1. Classification (GTDB taxonomy): domain Bacteria; phylum Pseudomonadota; class Alphaproteobacteria; order ATCC43930; family CGMCC-115725; genus DAHUYF01. The sequence continues at coordinate 1,092 of JBKQTR010000529.1, read as the reverse complement.
GCTGCCCGCTGCTCATCGATCCCGGCGGTGTCTATGTCCGTCCCGAGGGCGACCGCTTCCTCGCCGGCGTCTCGCCGCCGCCCGAGCGCGATCCGCCGGCCGGCGATTTCGCGCTCGACCATGCGCTGTTCGACGAGGTCATCTGGCCGGCGCTGGCGCGGCGCGTGCCGGGCTTCGCCGAGCTCAAGCTCACCGGCGGCTGGGCCGGGCATTACGATTTCAACCGCTTCGATCAGAACGGCCTGGTCGGGCCGCACCCGGCGCTCGACAACCTGCTCTGCGCCACCGGCTTCAGCGGCCACGGCCTGCAGCAGGCGCCCGCGGTGGGGCGCGGCGTCGCGGAGCTCATCGCCTATGGCGCCTATCGCAGCCTCGACCTCTCGCCGCTGGCGCTGACGCGGCTTGCCGAGAACCGGCCGCTGCGCGAACTCGCCGTGGTTTAGGCCGGCCCGCCTCACATTGTCGTGAGGCACGCGCTCCCTTCCCCGTGATGTGGTACATCGAGACGCGGCGTTCCGCCGCGAGAGGGAGGAGAAAACCATGCATCGCATGAGCCGAATGACCGCTGCCGCCGCGCTTGCCGCCGGTTGCCTGCTGGCCGCCAACGCCAGCTTCGCGGACACGAAGACCTTCCACGCCACGCTCAGCGCCCAGCAGGAAGTGCCGCCGACCGACAGCAAAGGCGCCGGCACGGCCCAGCTGACGCTCGATACCGCCACCAAGCAGCTCACCTGGAACGTCACTTATAGCGGCCTCACCGGCGATGCCGCGGCCGCGCATATTCACGGTCCCGCGGCGGCTGGGGCCAATGCCGGCGTCGCGGTCAATCTGGCGCCCAACGGCGTCAAGAACCCGATCACCGGCTCGGCAGCGCTGACCGACGCGCAGATCGCCGACCTCATGGCCGGCAAAGACTACGTCAACATTCACACCGCGGCGAACAAGGGCGGCGAGATCCGCGGCCAGATCGCGCCATGACCGCCCGGGGGGAGCCGGGCGCGGCTCCCCCCGCCCCGGCCGCCACCGGGATCGAGCGCCGCGCGGTGCTGGCGGCGCTGGTGGGCGCGGGCCCGGCGGCGGGCGGGGGGGGGG
>JBKQTR010000528.1:0-22368 GCA_052143095.1 Allostellaceae bacterium | reverse complement strand
GTCATCGGTCCGGTATGATCGAGTGTGATCTCGATCGGCATGACGCCTGTATAAGGCACAAGACCATGCGTCGCCTTCATGCCGTAGACGCCGCAGTAGGCAGCGGGAATGCGGATCGAGCCGCCCTGATCGCCGCCGATCGCCATATCGACTTCACCGGCAGCGAGCAGCGCGGCACTCCCCGAGGATGACCCGCCCGCCGAATAGCCCATCTTGTGCGGGTTGTGCACAGGTCCGGTTGCGTTGGTATGGCTGCCGCCGGAGAAGCAGAAATACTCGCAATGCGACTTGCCGAGGATGGTGCCGCCGGCATCGAGGATGCGGCTGACGATGGTGGCGTCGATGTCGGGGGTATAGCCCTCGAGCGTCGAGGCGCCGTTCATCATCGGCACGCCGGCAAGGCAGACATTGTCCTTGAGCACCACGGTCTTGCCGGCGAGCTTGCCGTGCGGCGCGCCCTTCACCGTGGTCTTGACGTACCAGGCATTGTACTTGTTCTCCTCGCCCTCGGGCTTGTAGCCGGGGGTGCGCGGATATTTCACCGCCGGCAGATAATCCGGCATCGCCTCGACCGCGTCATAGGCGAGGAAATTCGGCTGCATGATCTCGAGATAGGAGGCGATGTCGTCGGCCGACATCGTCATGCCGAGCTCCTCGGCGACGGTGCGCAACTGCTCTGGTGTGGGACGCTTGACAGTCATGACGGTCCTCCTCTGCTGCTTCAGCCGGTGATGCCGATGAACTCGCCGACGAGATCGGCGTCGCCGAGATCGCTCGGCCGCACCTCTTGGGTGATGGTGCCCTTCTGGATGATCAGGATGCGCTCGGAGAGCGCGGCGATGAACTCGAGATTCTGCTCCACCAGGATGGTGGTGAGCCCGCTCTTTTGCCGCAGCCGCTGCAAGGTCTCGACGATCTCGTCGATGATCGAGGGCTGGATGCCCTCGGTCGGCTCGTCGAGCAGCAGCAGGCGCGGCTTGCCGCAGAGGCACCGCGCGATCGCCAGGAGCTGCTGCTCGCCGCCGGAGAGCGCGCCGCCCTGGCGCTCGAGCAGCGGCCTGAGCCGCGGGAAATCCTCGAGGATCGGGCCGATGATCGCGCTCTCCGCGCCCGCCTCCTTGACGCAGCCCATGCGGAGATTGTCGAGCACGCTGAGGCCGGGGAAGATGTCGCGACCTTGCGGCACATAGCCCATGCCGAGGCGCGCGCGCGCGTAGGGCGGCGCCGCGGTCACAACCCGGCCGGCAAAGCGGACGGCGCCGCCGGTGGCGGGGAGAAAGCCCATCAGCGCCCGCAGCAAGGTGGTCTTGCCCATGCCGTTATGGCCGAGAATGCCGATGAACTCGCCCTCGCCGACGGTGAAGCTGACGCCGTTGAGGATCGGGATGCGGCCGTAGCCGGCGCGGAGATCGGCGACCTCGAGCCTCATGCCGCCGCCTGCTTGCCGAGATAGATGTCGCGCACCAGCGGGTTCCGCAGGATCTCGGCGATGGAATCCTCGACCAGCACGGCGCCCTGGTTGAAGACGGTGACGCGGGACGCGATCAAGCGGATGAACTGCATGTCGTGCTCGACGACGATCAGCGCCTTGTCGCGGTTGATCTCGCGCACCAGCGCCGCGGTGCGCAGCACCTCCTCATGCGTCATCCCCGCCGCCGGCTCGTCGAGCAGGATGAGCTCGGGGTCGGTCGACAGCACGATGCCGAGCTCGACCCATTGACGTTGGCCGTGGGCGAGCTGGCCCACCAGACGCTCGGCCACCGCGCCGAGGCCGACGCGCTCCAGCATCTCGTCGACGGCGGCGGCGGCGCGGCGGGCGGGATGGAGACGGCTCGCCGCGAGCCAGATGTTCTCGCGCGCGCTGAGCCCGTCGAAGACGCTCGGCACCTGCGTCTTGATGCCGATGCCGAGCCGGGCGATCTCATGCGCCTCGGCCGCGGAGATGTCGCGGCCGCGGAACAGCACCTGTCCCTGGGTCGGTTGCAGCTGGCCGGTGATCATCTTGAAGAAGGTGCTCTTGCCGGCGCCGTTGGGGCCGATGAGGCAGCGCAGCTCGCCTTCGGCCAGGCTGAAATTCACGTCGCGCACCGCCTGCACGCCGCCGAAGCGCATGCCGAGCGAGCGGGTCTCGAGCAAGGGTGCGGCCATGCCGGCTACTCCGCCACTTCCGGCGCGGTGCCGGCCGCCGGCGCCGCGCGCCGCGGCCGCAGCAGCCGCTTCGCCCCATCGGCGAGCGTCGGCACCAGCCCCTTGGGCACGAGCAGCACGAAGCCGATGAGGATGGCGCCCAGCACCAGCGGCGCGTTGCTCCAGAGATCGGCGAGGCCGCCGGTGCCGGTCGTCTGGTTGGCGCCGAGCGTGGTGGTGAGCCACTCCATGGCGACGCAGCCGAGGATCGGGCCGATCAGCGTGCCACGGCCGCCGACGATGACCCAGATGATGATCTGCGCCGATTGCGCGAGGCCGAAGATGGTGGGGCTGACGAAGGCGCCCCAATTGGCGAAGAGGCAGCCGGCAAGCCCGGCCAGCGCGCCGCCGATGGTGAAGGTGGCGAGCTTGTAGGCGCGGGGGTCGTAGCCCAAGAGCTCGGCGCGCCGCTCGTTCTCGCGGATGCCGACGATGACGCGGCCGAAGCGGCTCGCCAGCAGCGCGCGCAGGCCGAAATAGGTCGCCAGCAGCAACCCGGTCGAGAGATAGAACATGCCTTCGAGGTCGAGCGCCGCGTCGGGCCGGCCTGGGATGGTGAGCGGCGGGATCGAGGGGATGCCGTTGAAGCCGCCAAGCCGCGCCGCGCCGATATGGTATTCGGGCCCGGCCGTCGAATTGACCGAATTGAACAGGATCAAGGTCACGGTGAGCGTGATGACGCCGAGATAGACGTCGCTGATGCGGCCGTAGAACATGAAATAGCCCAGCAGCGCCGCGAACCCCGCCGGCAGCGCGATCGCCAGCAGGAACGGCACGGTGCTGTCGCCGATATTGACCACGGCGATGGCGTAGCTGTAGGCGCCGAGGCCGAAGAACGCCGCCTGACCGAAGCAGAGAATGCCGCCATAGCCCCAGACGAGGCCGAGGCTCAAGGCGAGGATCGCCATGATCATGTAGACGGTGAGGTCGAGCAGCGTGTCGAGCTCGACGAAGCGCGGCGCGAGCAGCAGAAAGGCGACGCCGATTGCCGCCGCCGCGGCAAGGCCGGCAAGCGAGCGCGCGCGCCCGCTCACAATCCCCTCCGGAAGAAGCGGCCGGTGATGCCCTGCGGCAAGAGGCGGATGAGCACGATCGCCGCGGCGAGCAGCGCCACCTCGCCGAAGACCGGAGTGGTGACGAAGGTGGCGACCTGGTTGATGGCGCCGAACAGCGCCGCGGCCGAGGCGGTGCCGGCGAGGATCGCCGCGCCGCCGCCGATGACGGTGATGAACGCCTTGGCGATATAGGCGACGCCGATGGTGGGAAAGACGCCGGAGACCGGCGCCAGCACGCCGCCGGCAAGGCCGGAGAGCGCCGCGCCGACGCCGAAGGTGACGGCATAGACGCGGGGCGGCTTGACGCCGAGCGCCGCCGCCATGTTGGCGTTCTGCATGGTGCCGCGGGCGATCAGGCCGAGGCGGGTGTGGCGCAGCACGACATAGACGCCGGCGAGCACCGCCGCCGTCACGGCGATGACGACGAGCGTATAGGCGCTGGTGCGGTAGCGGCCGATGGCGAGGCTGCCCAGCGGCGCCGAGATGCCGACGGTGGTGTTGCCGAAGATGAAGGTGGTGACGCCGATGAGGAAAAGACTGAGGCCCCAGGTCGCCAGCATGGTGTCGATCATCCGGCCATAGAGGAAGCGGATGATGGTGCGCTCGACGACGATGCCGATGACCCCCACCGCCAGAGGCGCCACCACCAGCATGGCGAGCCAGATGCTGAGGCCGAGATGGGTCGCGACGATGGCGGCGTAGCCGCCGAGCATGAGGAACTCGCCATGCGCGAGGTTGATCACCCGCATCATGCCGAAGATGATCGCCAGCCCGATGCTGATCAGCGCCAGGCTGGCGATGGCGTAGAGCACCTGGATCGCCAGGACGGCGGCGAGATCCACGACGAGAGCTCCCAAGCCTCAGAGACGATGCCGGCTCAGATCTTGATCACGTATTGCTGGTTGTCGGCCGGGTTCTTGATCAGGTTGCAGACCGCCGCCGTGTCCGCAGGCTTCTGCTGCGGGAAATCCTCGAGCACGACGAGCGTCTTGTCCTTCACCTCGGCGATGTGCACGTCGAGGATGCAGTGATGCGTCGGCGGGTCGATCGTCACCTTGCCCGATGGCGCTTCGATGCTGGTGCCGGTCTCGAGCGCCTCGATGACCTTGAGGCGGTCGACGCTCGCCGCCTTCTTCACCGCGTCGGCCCAGAGCCAGAAGCCCTGGTAGGTCCCCATGGCGAGCTCGGTGATGTTGGGGTAGTCGGCGCCGAAGCGCTTGTGGAAGCGCGCGACGAAAGCCTCGTTCGTCTTGTTCTTGAGCCCCTCGAAATAATTGTAGCAGACCAGCATGCCGTTGCATTCCTCGGGCGACAGCACGATGTGCTCGTTGCCCACCGCGAAGGTGGTGGACGCCATCGGAATCTGCGAGCGCATGCCCGCCGCCGCCCATTGGCGGTAGAACGAGATATGCGCGCCGCCGACCAGCGCCGACCAGACGAAATCCGGCTTCGCCGCCTGGATCTTGGAGATGGTCGGGCCGAAATTGGTCACGTCGAGCGGGAAGAAATCCATCGACAGCACCTCGCCGCCGTTCTCCTGCACGTATTTCTTCACCCATTGCGAGGTGATCTGGCCGTAATTGTAGTCGGCGGCGACGACATACACCTTCTTGCCCCATTTCTTCATCGAATAGGGCACGAGCTTCTCCACCGTCTGCGCCGGCGTCACGCCGGTGTCGAACTGGTTGCGGTCGCAGACGCCACCCTCATATTGGGTGTTGTAGAAATAGAGCGTCTTGAAGCGGTCGAGCACCGGGCGGATGACCTCGCGCGAGGCCGAGGTGATGCCGCCATGCACCACCGCCACCTTGTCCTTGAGCGCGGCCTGTGTCGCGAACTGGGTATAGAGCTGCATGTTCGATTGCGGATCATAGCTGATCAGCTCGATCTGGCGGCCGAGCAGCCCGCCGGCGCCGTTGGCCTCCTCGACGGCGAAGGTGAGCGCGTCGACCATCGGCTTGCCATAGATGTCGAGACCGCCGGAGAGATCGTGGATGCTGGCGATCTTGATCGGCTCCTCCGCCCGCGCGGTCGCGGCAAAGCCGCCGCTGCCCGCCGCCAACGCTGCCGTCGCCGCCGCGCCGTGCAGGAATTCTCTGCGATTGACCTTCATGTTTTCCCCTCCTTCTCTGGTAGATGCCGCCGCCGCCGCAGCGGCCGGTCCGATTGAAGTCCTTCAATTTTCAAAGATATCCCGGCAATACCGCCCTGGCCCGCGCCCTCCTCAGCCCAGATGGTCGATGATGCGGAAGTCGAGCCCGTCGGCCTGGGCGAGGTAGTTCGCCATGACGACGCGCTTGTCGCGCATGCGCACGGTGCCCCGCGCGCCGTCGTAATCGAAGCTCGCCGCCGCCGCCTCGAGCACCATGGCGTCGAGCGAGGCGGCGCGGCGGGCAAGCGCCGCGTAGAAGCGGAAGCCTTCGTAGCAGGACTGGCCGAGCGCGCTCAGCACCGGCGCCAGCCGCCCGAAGCTCTGCTGGTAGCGCTCGACGAAGCCCAGATTGGCGCGCGTCGGCAGCGCCGCGAAATATCCCGAGGCGGCGAAGAGGTTCTCGGTATTCTCGGCGCCGACGCCGAGCAGCGCGTTCTCGTCGAGCGCGCTGCAGAGCCGCAGATGATCGGCCGCCATGCCCTCGACGGCAAAGCGCCGGTGGAAGGCGACGCCGTCGCCACCGACCAGCGAGATCAGCACCGCATGCGGCTTCGCCGCGCGGATGCGCGCCAGCGAGGGCGCGAACTCGTCGCTGCCGAGCGGCACGTATTCCTCGCCCAGCACCTCGCCGCCGCATTGGGCGATGTATTGCTTGGCCGCGGCATGCGAGACGCGCGGCCAGACATAGTCGTTGCCGATGAGGTACCAGCGCCGCGCCCGGCGCCGCTCGGCGAGCCAGGTGATGGCGGGCCGGAGCTGCTGCTCCGGCGTCTCGCCGACGGCAAAGACACCGGGACTGCGCTCGCCGCCCTCGTAGAGCGGCGTATAGATGAACGGCACGCGGCCCCGGAGCGCGCGCGCCACGGCCACGCGCACGGCGCTGATATGCATGCCGACGATCGCCTCGACGCCGCGATCCTCCACCAGCGCGCGCGCCGCGGCGGCCACCGCCGCCGGCGTGCCGCCGGCATCGCTCAGCACGAGCTTGATCTCGCGGCCGAGCACGCCGCCGCCGCCATTGATCTCGTCGACGGCGAGCGTGGCGCATTTATGCGCCGAGGGACCCCATATGCCGGCCGGGCCGCTCAGCGGGATCAGCAGGCCGACGCGCAGCGCCGCCGCCGGGCGCGGCCCGCGCGACGACATCGCCGCCGCCGTCTCGCCCGCCGCGGCCATCGGCCGGTAGGACAGTGTCGGAAAGGAGAACAGCCGGGCGGCGGTCGGACAGCCCGGAACAGCCGCGCGGCGGCGCGGCGACCGCGCGCCTGCGGCTCGGCCATCCTTCGCGCCTCGCAGCGACCCATCCGGGCTGCGACGCATACCTGCCTGCCCCCGCCTCTCCCGGTTTGCTGCAGCGCGGCACCGGATTCTTTTTGCGCGACAAGCCTATTGAGGCTTGCAAACAAAGCGTAGCATCTCTAATGAATGTTTGAAAAGTGCGAAAAATTGGGCAATGCACAATCCACCCATCACGGAATATCTGGCCTATCTTTTGGCGCAGGCGGACCGGCAGGTGAACCGTCAGCTTGACGCGCGGCTCAAGGCCAGCGGCGTCCCGGTCGAGCAATGGCGCATCCTCAAGGTGCTGAGCGACAAGAACGGCTCGTCGATGGGCGATCTCGCCGATGCCGTGCTGATGAACCACCCGACGCTGACCAAGATCATCGACCGGATGGTGTCGAGCGCCCTGGTCTATCGCCGGCCCGACACGGAGGACGGGCGGCGGGTGCTGATCTATCTCTCGGACCGCGGCCGCGAGCTGGTGGCCGAGCTCGATCACATGGCGATCCGCCACCAGGCCGAGATCGTGCGCAACTACGGCAATGACGAGGCGGCGCAACTGAAGCACCTGCTCGAGCACTTCATCCTGCGCACCGCTTAGTTGAATAGCCCTCGGGTACCCCTTCCGGAGGGGGTGCCGGGTTTCCCGATTGTGCCCTGGCAAGAGAAATGCGAAGGTTGGGACGCCAGTTTCAGCTTCGGCGGCCTTGCCGATCGCCCGCCGGGCGTTACTCCAAGATGCCTAGAGGCCGAGAACTGCGCGGTGCCGTACACAATGGACGGCGCCGATCCAACCACATCGAAGGGAGGCCAGCTTGGCTACCGGCACTGTCAAATGGTTCAACGCGCAAAAGGGCTATGGCTTCATCCAGCCTGACGGCGGTGGCAAGGACGTTTTCGTGCACATCTCGGCGGTCGAACGCGCCGGCTTGAACTCGCTGCGCGAGGGACAGAAGGTCCGTTACGAAGTCGTGGTCGACCGCGGCAAGGAAGCCGCCGGCAACTTGCAGGCTGCTGACTAAACGCTCCAGCGGTCAACGGCGGCGGGCGGCTCAGCCGCCCGCCGTCGCCTGTCAGCCCGACAGTGAAATCGAGACCGCTTCGCGCCCTTTGGGCGTCTCGACGACGCGCATCGACACCTGCTGGCCTTCGGCGAGCCCAGTAATGCCGGAGCGGCCGAGGACGGAGATGTGGATGAACACATCCTTGCCGCCGCCCTCCGGGGCAATGAAGCCGAAGCCCTTTTCGGTGTTGAACCACTTCACCGTGCCGGTCATTTCGACCGCGCTCGAGAGGTCGCGCGGGCCGCGGCTGAAGCCGCCGCCAGCACCCCCGCCTCCGCCCCCTTCGCGCGGCGGCCGTCGCGGTGCTTCCGTGGCCGTGCTCTCGTCGACCGTGATGACACGCGCCACCTGCCGGCCTTTGGGGCCCTGGGCGGTGGCGACGCGCATCTTCGATCCCGGCAAGACGGATTGGCGCCCCGATTGCTGCAGCACTGCGACGTGAAGGAATGCATCGCCCGAGCCGTCGCCCAGCTCGACGAAGCCGAATCCTTTCTGCCCGTTGAACCACTTGACCACCGCATCGACCTCGGGGCCCTCCGCCATAGGAGGCGGCGAAAAGGAGCCAAAGGCCCGTCGCGATGCGAAATCTGGCATGTCTGGCGGCGGAAAGTCGTCGTCGTTGAAACCGCGTCGTCTCGGGCCGCGGAAATCCCTTCCTCTACCCATCCTCGCGCTCTGCCTTCGCTCTCCGTGAGTGAACCCCGCACCCTTCGGGGCATAGATTTGTGAGATTAGCACATCACTGTGAAATTTCCGCGGCGTATTATTAGGTGGGGCCCTGAATTGGATTTCGGGCCGAAGCAGCGCCCTAAAGGCCCCTGGACAGCGCGCAATCTCCGGGTTTAGCCTTGGCGCCGCAGGGTCGGACCAGCGGAGTGACGTGCCATGACGGCGACACGAGCTCTGATCGACACGCTGAAGCGCCGCGCCAGCGACATGGCCAAGCCCTTCATCGATGCCGGTGAGCAGTCCAACGCCAGCGAGATGGAACGCGCCTTCGGCGAGGCCGCCCGCCTCATCCTGCGCGACGCTGAGGCGCGTGCCCAGCTGCTGCCGCGCGAGGAGTTCGAGAAGCGGGTCGAGGCGTTCAAGGCCTGGCATCACCGCCGCGAGGCCAAGATGCGGCGCGAAATCGCCCGCCTGTTCGAGCGCGGCTTTCGCGGCCAGCAGAAGAGCCCGGTCTCCGAGGCGCGCCGGCGCGCCACCGCCGAGCTCGACCACCGCGAGGCGGAGTTCCACCAGTGGGTGGAAAGCTATGCGCTCACCGCGTGGATTCGGGCGACGGAGGATCTGCTGACGCTTGATCGCCCCTCGGCCTTCATTTCCTCGCAGGAAAGCCCGGCGCGCCACTGATCGCCCCGCCTTTTACTCCGGGGGCAATTGGCTGTAGTGTGGATGCTTGCCCCAAAGGGGCCGCGTGGTTCTCCGGTATACAGGCGACAGCGATGCGTGGGCAGGGCAGCGAGCCGGTGGAGTTGCGACCGGGGGTCAGCGCGCGCGAGGCGGCGCATATGGCCGAGGTCGAGCAATGGGCATGGCGGCGGGTGCGCGCGTTGCGCGGCTTCTACAGCCACCTCACCGCCTATGTCATCATCAATTTCGTGCTGTTCATGATCGATTCGACGACGCCGGGACCGGCCTGGTTCTATGCGCCGCTGATCGGCTGGGGCATGCTGGTCTGCCTGCACGGTCTGCACGCTTATGAGATGCTGCCCTGGACGACGCAGGATTGGGAGCAGCGCAAGGTGCGCGAGCTGATCGACAGCCGGACGCGGCGGTGACGAAGCCGTCAGCTATCAGCCGTCAGCAACAGTTGTCAGTTATCAGTCATCAGTCTGTCGGCCGACGCATGCCGCTGGCTGATAGCTGACGGCTGAAAGCTGACAGCTGATGGAGAAGGACCCTGTAAAAACATGGGCGGCGTTTCGTTCATTGTGACGGTCTATAACAAAAGAAATTTTCTCCCCCGAGTACTACAAGCCTTAGCCGCCCAGACCGGCGAATTCTCGCGCGAATACGTATTCGTGGATGACGGCTCAACCGACAACTCTTTGGAATACCTACGATCCGCCACGGCTGACTGGCAACACTGCAAGATCATCGCCCAACAAAACACCGGCGCCAGCGCGGCCATGAACGTCGCCGTCGCTGCGGCAACGCAGGATTATCTGAAACTCGTCGACGCCGACGATATTCTTGTGCCGGACGCGACGCGATGGCTGCTCGCGGCTCTGCGCAGCACGAAAGCGGTGCTCGCCTATGGCGCCGGCGGTTCCTACGATCCCCTGCGGCCGATCGAATGGCCCTCCGCCCCGTCACAGCCGACATACGAATCAGTGGCAGCACCGGTACGTCCAACGATCCGCGGCAGCACCGTGAACCCGAGCAAGATGCTCATGGCGCGGGCCGATTATCTTCGCATCGGCGGCGCCGACGAGACGGTTTGCTGCCAGGACTACAGCCTCGCCTTGCCCTTGGCTCGGCTGGGCAGCTTCGTGCGCGTCCGAGCCGTCGTGATGCTGGCCCCGACACTCGCCCCGGGTCGTCTTTCGGACAATCATGCGCGAGAATTGCACGACGTGACCCGCGCCCTCGGGAATTTCGTGGCGCGCCACGCCGATTTACCGGCTGCCGACAAAAGCTACGCGGTAAGACGCGCCGCCGGGCGGGCCATGCTGTGGAGCCGTCGGCACGCCAAATTCAAAAACGCCGCTCGCTTTGGCCTGGTGTCGCTGGCGGCGCGGCTAAACTTCGTTCGCGACCACGCACAAGCGATCATGTCCTGTTGCAGTGCTTATCCCTATGACCCGGCCGTGCCCATCGCGTCCGCGTCTTCGCCAGCGCAAGCGCGTCGACCCGGTCGGCGACGCTGACGCGCCGGCAGGGGCCGGCTACCGCTGTCGCGCCCTGCCTGGTATAAGCTCGGCGGAGGCTTCAAGGCCGGCCGCATGTCGTCGCCCTTCAGTCATGAGTTCGATCCCGACATTTCCGACAATCCGCGCTTCCAGGATCTCGTCGCCTATTGGCAGAAGAAGCGCGGCGGGCGCGCGCTGCCGCTGCGCAAGGATATCGATCCGCTGGAGCTGCAGCCGCATCTGGGCTCGCTGGTCATCATCGAATGCCTGCCCGGCCTGACCAATTTCCGCTACCGCCTCTTCGGCACCAAGGTCGTCGCGGCCTAGGGCCGCGACAGCACCGGCAAGACCGTGCGCGAGCTTTACGAGACCGCCGATCCCGAATACTGCGCCTGCCTGCTGCAGGTCTATCACGCGGTGGCGACGCGGCATGTCATGGCGCGGCTGCGCGCGACACTGCGCCCGGTGAACAAGACCTATCGCCTTGCCGATTCGCTGCTCCTGCCGCTCGACGGCGGCGACGGCACGGTGCGCTGGCTGCTGAACGAGGTGCTGTTCAGCTAACCGGAAATTAACCGAGTTGGCGCTTAATCGGCGCCGCGGATTTTGGGGGTCGAGCTCAAGGAATTCGCCATTAATATTTTTCGCTTATGAGGGAGCGCCACGGCCGGCGCCGAGATCGCGGTGGCAGCGCGCCGGCAGCGATGAACTCAGCATGAATCCGACCGTCCTTGGCAATCTCGGCCATCTCGCCACGGTGCCCTTGGCGATTGGCGCGGTGATGTTGGCGGCGCAATGGGGCTTCAGCATTCCGAACGCGCCGGGGGCCCTGCTTCTGCCGGTCGTCTATTGCGCCTACCGCGCCGGCCTCGTCTCCGGCCTCGCGGGCGCCGCGATGCATATGGCCTATTCCGCGATGTTCTTCTCCACGCCCGGCCATCTCTTCCATTATGGCCGGGACAATTTCCTGCGCACGCTGGCCATCGTGGTGGTGGCGCCCGCGATGGCGGCGATGGTCGGAACGCTGCGGCGCGAGGCCGATCAGCGCGCGGCGGAGCTCGTGGCGGCGAAGGCGGTGGCGGAACGGGCGAACCGCGCCAAATCGGAATTCCTAGCCAATGTAAGCCACGAGCTGCGCACGCCCTTGAACGCGGTCATCGGCTACAGCGAGCTGCTGCTCGAGGACGCGCCGCGCGACGGCCCCGGCGGCAAGCATATCGCCGACGTGAAGCGCATCCACACCGCCGGGCGCCATCTCCTCGCCCTGATCGACCAGGTGCTCGACCTGTCCAAGATCGAGGCCGGACGCATGGAGGTCGAGGCGGTGGCGATCGACATCGACAGCTTCATCGCCGAAGTGGCGTCGACGTCGCAGCCGCTGGTCGCCCGCAACGGCAACGAGCTGCTGGTCACGCGCGAGGCCGGCCTCGACAGGATGACCGGCGACGCCACCAAGCTGCGCCAGGTCCTGCTCAATCTCCTCAGCAACGCCGCCAAGTTCACCAGGGGCGGCCGGATCGGCCTCGCGGCGCGGCGCGAGCGCCAGGCCGACGGCGACTGGATCAGCTTCGCGGTGAACGACACCGGCATCGGCATCGACCGTGGCGCGCTCGCCAAGCTGTTCACGCCCTTCAGCCAAGCCGACGCGTCGATCCGCCGCGACTATGGCGGCACCGGGCTGGGCCTGGCGGTGAGCCAGGGGCTGTGCCGGAGCATGGGCGGCGACATCGCCGTCGACAGCGAGCCCGGCCGCGGCTCCTGCTTCACCGTTCGCGTGCCGGCGGGTGCCGTCGACCCGGGGCGGCGGTAGGGTGGGGAAATTCAGGTTGATGGCTATGGGAGAAGCCGCCATGAACACCCTTTCCATCCTGCCGATTCGCTGCTGCTGCCGCTCGACGGCGGCGACGGCACGGTGCGCTGACTGCTGAACGAGGTGCTGTTCAGCTAACCGGAAACTAATCGAGCTGCCGCTCTGAGCGCCGCCGGCGCGACCGCATTGGTAACCCGAAAGGCGCGCTGGTTTTTCGCCGCATCATCCCCACTTGTCATTTAGGCTTGTCGTGCGGCTCCCGCGCGGAAAGGCAGAGATGACTGAGATGGCGGCAGGAGGACGCAGGCTCGGGCTGAAGACGGCCTGCCGGCTGGCGGCTGCCCTGGTGGCCGCCGCGGTCATCGCCGCGGCCTCCCCGGCGTCGGCGGGCGGGCATGGCGGCGGCGGGCATGGCGGCGGCGGACATGGCGGCGGGCACGGCGGCCACGGCCACGGGGGCGGCGTCTTCTTCTTCGGCGGCGGAGTGTGGGGCGTGCCTTACGCCTATGGCTATGGCTACGGCTACGGCTATCCTTATCTCTACGCCGACCCTTACGCCTATGCCTACCCCTATCCCGCGCCGCCAGTAGCGGCGGCGGCACCGCCCGTCTGGTATTACTGCGCGCCGTCGAACGCCTATTATCCTTATGTCGCGAGCTGCGCCGTGCCGTGGCAGCCAGTGCCGGCCCGGCCGCAATAGCCCGGCGGCGATCCCCAGCGTCTCGCCCACCCTTCGCTCCGGGCGCTGCCTAAGACCCTGACACCGCCGATTGGCCGGATTTGACGGGTTTCGGCGCCCCCCTCTTGTCCGCTGATCAGGTCGGGCTCTGCCGTCTTGTCGCGGCGGCGCTCGCCCGATGCCGAGACAAGCACGCCGCCTGGCGGGCCGACGCCGCAGCGGAATCGATGATTTTGCCGGCCAAGGTCCGCAAAAGGTCACCGAAATACCCCAACCTGCGCGATTGTTACGAATTATCTTCGAGCCAAATAAGTCAATAATGGTCAGGGGGTGAACAGCACGCAAGGAGGGTCGAAGGGGTGAGAATGGAGGCGACTCATGAGCTTGGTCCGTGCTGACGGTCTCTATCGCCGCAGGATTTTCTATTCCGCAAGGCACACAGGGCGTCGCGTGACGGTCATCGGGCTGGCGGTGGCGCTCGCGGGCGCCGGCGTCATGCTTTTGCCCGGCGGGCCGACGATCCCGCTCGGCGGTCTCTTGCCGACCGCGTTCCCGGCAGGCGCGCCAGCGCCCGACCGGGCCTACGATCCGCTCCAGGCCATGGCCGCGGCACCCTCCGAGCAGCCGGTGCCGCAGACGCGGCAAGCCCTCGCCCCGGCACCGGCCGGCCGCGCAACGCCGCCTGCCATCATCGGCGGCGCGGTCGAGCTTGTCGTGGACGAGCCGACGACGGCGCCGATGGCGGACACGATCGCCCCGAGCGCGCCGACGGCGGCGACGATCGCCCCGAGCGCGCCGATATTGGCCATGATCGCCCCGAGCGCGCCGCCCGAGGAGAGATCGGCGCCGCCGCCGATGCCGCCGACGGCGGCGCGGCCACACCCGCCGCTGATGTTCGTGCAGCTCAGCTATTATACCGATCAAGCCGCAGCGGACCGCGCCGCGGCCAAGCTGCGGCGGTCGCGGCAGCACGCGCTGGCGGGGCTGCCGCTGCGGGTCATGCCGGCGGAGTCGCGCGGAGAGCCGATCTGGCGCGTGGTGGCGGGGCCGGTCGCCAGCCGTGAACGCGGCACGAAGATCTGCACCGCCGTGCAACGGACAGGCCGCAACTGCTCGGTCGCTCTGATGTAGAGGCGGCGCGGGAGAGCGCCGTGACAGGCGCCGGGGACATGGTTGGCCTGCCTCCACACGGGTCGAACCCATTGCCTCGCGCCGCACGTCGAGTTTCGTCGCATGTTGGACGCGTTGTACGGCTGAACGGTGCTTGAGGGCAGGAGAACGTCGTCGCGTCACGCGGCTGGCGTGGCATGGCTGGGGCGCCAGGATTCGAACCTGGGAATGGCGGAATCAAAATCCGCTGCCTTACCTCTTGGCTACGCCCCAACAAGCGTGGCGGCGACCTTACCGGCAAAGCCTGAGACCCGCAACCAAACGCGGGCGCCGGCGGCGCGCCGCACCCGCCGCGCGGCCTCTGCCAGCCCCTCCCCGCAGCGCCGCGACATCGCGGTTGACGCGACGCCCCCCGCCCGGCAAGTTGCCGCGGGTTCAATGAGCACCTCCTCGCCTGCCCCCGCCTCGACCGCCCCGCCGCTGCCGGCGCCGCGCGACCCGGCGTTGCGGCGCATGGCCGACGTCATCCGCGTGCTCGCCATGGACGCGGTGGAGCAGGCGCAAAGCGGCCATCCCGGCATGCCCATGGGCATGGCCGATGCCGCGACCGTGCTGTGGAGCCGGTTCCTTAAATTCGATCCGGCGCGGCCGCACTGGCCCGACCGCGACCGCTTCGTGCTCTCGGCTGGGCACGGCTCGATGCTGCTCTATGCGCTGCTGCATCTGACCGGCTATCCCGGCATGAGTCTCGAGGAGTTGAAGCGCTTCCGTCAGCTCGGCAGCCGCAGCGCCGGCCACCCCGAATACGGCCACGCGCCCGGCATCGAGACCACCACCGGCCCGCTCGGCCAGGGATTGGCCAACGCGGTCGGCATGGCGCTGGCCGAGCGGCTGCTCAACGCCCGCTTCGGCGACGCGCTGGTCGATCACTATACCTACGTCATCGCCGGCGACGGCTGCCTGATGGAGGGCCTCAGCCAGGAAGCGATCTCGCTCGCCGGACATCTGCGCCTCGGCAAGCTGATCGTGCTCTGGGACGACAATTCGATCTCGATCGACGGCAGCACTGCGCTCTCGACCTCCGAGGATCAGCTGCAGCGCTTCGCCGCCGCCGGCTGGGACAGCGTCGCGGTGGACGGGCACGACCCGGACGCGGTAGCGGCGGCGCTGATGCGGGCGCGCGAGACCGAGCTTCCCTCGCTCATCGCCTGCCGCACCACCATCGCCTTCGGCGCGCCGACCAAGGCAGGATCGGCCGCCGCCCATGGCGCGCCGCTCGGCGCCGCCGAGATCGCCGGCGCGCGCCAGCGCCTCGGCTGGGACGCGCCGCCTTTCGTCATTCCCGGCGATGTCGCCGCCTGGTGGCAGGCGGTGGGCGCGCGCGGCGCGGCCGAAGCCACTTCCTGGCAGCGGCGGCTCGAGGCCGCGCCGGCCGAGCGCCGCGCCGAGTTTGAGCGGCGCAGCGCGGGCGCGCTGGCGGCGGGCTTCGATGCCGCCATCGCCGGCATTCGCGCCAAATTCGCCGCCGAGGCGCCGAAGCTCGCGACGCGGCAATCCTCGGGCCTGGTGCTCGACGCGCTGGCGCCGGTGCTGCCGGAGCTGATCGGCGGCTCGGCCGATCTCACCGGCTCCAACAACACCAAGGCCAAAAGCCAGAAGGTGATCACCGCCGGCGATTTCTCCGGCAGCTACCTGCATTACGGCATCCGCGAGCACGGCATGGCGGCGGCGATGAACGGCATGGCGGTCCATGGCGGCATCATCCCTTATGGCGGCACCTTCCTGGTCTTCGCCGATTACTGCCGGCCGTCGATCCGGCTCGCGGCGCTGATGGGGCTGCGCGTCGTCTATATCATGACCCATGATTCGATCGGGCTGGGCGAGGACGGGCCGACGCATCAGCCGGTCGAGCATCTCGCCGCCCTCCGCGCCATCCCCCATCTACAGGTGTTCCGCCCGGCCGATGCGGTGGAGACGGCGGAATGCTGGGAGCTGGCGCTCAGGTCGCGGCAGGCTCCCTCGGTGCTGGCGCTGACGCGGCAGGCTTTGCCGGCGCTCCGCCGCGACGGCGCCGAGAATCGCTCGGCGCGCGGCGGCTATGTGCTGGCCGAGGCCGAGGGACGCCATCAGGCGACGCTCATCGCCACCGGCTCGGAAGTGGCGCTGGCGCTGGCGGCGCGCGAGAGGCTCGCGGCGCGCGACATCGCCGCGGCGGTGGTGTCGCTGCCGTGCTGGGCGCTGTTCGACGCGCAGGCGCCGGGCTATCGCGCCGAGGTGCTCGGCACCGCGCCGCGCATCGCGGTCGAGGCGGCCTCGCCCTTCGGCTGGGAGCGCTATGTCGGCGCCGGCGGCACGGTGATCGGCATGACCGGCTTCGGCGCCTCGGCGCCGGCGGAAGATCTCTTCCGCCATTTCGGCTTCACCGCCGAGACGGTGGCAGACGCGGTGGCGCAGCGCTTGCCCTAGGGCGCCCTAGGCCGCCGCGCGGGATCGAGAGACGGTTTCTATCGTTCACTATCGTTCACGGGACAGGTTTCGGGGGCGGAGGACGGCATGGCGGTTCGAGTTGGCATTAACGGCTTTGGGCGCATCGGCCGCCTGGTGTTCCGCGCGATCCATGAGCGCAGCGAGGACGTCCAGGTGGTGGCGATCAACGATCTCGGCTCGGTCGAGGCGAACGCGCATCTCTTGAAATACGACAGCGTCCATGGCCGCTTTCACCGCGAGATCGCCTGCGGCGCGGGCTTTCTCGATGCCGGGCGCGGCAAGGTGCGGGTGCTGGCCGAGCGCGACCCCGGCAAGCTGCCCTGGAAGGAGCTCGGGGTCGATGTCGCGCTGGAATGCACCGGGCTCTTCACCAAGCGCGAGAGCGCCGCAAAGCATCTCGAGGCGGGCGCCGCGCGCGTCATCGTCTCGGCGCCGGCCGACGGCGTCGACTTCACGCTGGTGATCGGGGTCAACAGCGACCAGCTCACGCGCGAGCATCGGGTGATCTCGAACGGCTCCTGCACCACCAACTGCCTGGCGCCGGTCGCCTATGTGCTGCATGAAGGGATCGGCATCGAGCGCGGCTACATGACGACGATCCACTCGTATACCGGCGACCAGAACACCGTCGACACGCTGCACAAGGATCTCCGCCGCGCGCGGGCGGCCGCGCTTTCGATGATCCCGACCTCGACCGGCGCGGCGCGCGCCATGGGCCTGGTGATGCCGGCACTCAAGGGCAAGCTGGACGGCACCTCGATCCGCGTGCCGACGGCCGACGTCTCGGTGATCGATCTCACCTTCGATGCGGCGCGCGACACCAGCGCCGAGGAGATCAACGCGCTCATGGTCAAGGCGGCCGGCTCCAACCGCTTCAAGGGCGTCCTCGCCGTCAACCGCGACGAGACGGTGTCGGTCGATTTCGTCCACGACCCGCACAGCGCCACCTTCGATCTCACCCAGACGGTGGTGCTGGGCAAGCGCTTCTGCCGCGTGCTGGCCTGGTACGACAATGAATGGGGCTTCTCCAACCGCATGGCCGAGGCGGCGGCCCTGGTCGGCGGGCTGGGGTGAGCCGGCGCGTCATCGTGCATTCGCTGGAGCAGGCGCGCGCCGCGCTGGGCGCGGCGGCGGCGCTGGGCGTGGCGGTGACCATCGAGAGCGCCGCCGGCGCCGGCGCCTATGCCGGGCCGCTGTGGTTCAAGGCGCTGATCGCGCAAGCGCGCGAAGCTCATCCGGGGGTCGCGATGACCGGGGTGCTGGATTGCGCCGAAGAGGCCGGCACGGCGCTAGCGGCATTGCGCGCCGGGCTCAAGCGGGTGCGCTTCACCGGACCCGAGGAGCTGCGCCGCGCTCTCGCCGAGATCGCCGCGGCGGGAGGCGCGGCGGTGGACGGCGCGAGCGCCGAGCCGGCGCTCGATCTGCTCGCCGCGCATGATCCCGACGCGGCGCTGCACGCTTTTCTCGGCGGGAACGACGGCGCGGGCTGACGCGTTGGCGGCGCTGCGGCAAGCTTTGCCGCGCCGCGGGCCTTCTGCTATACCCGCGCCAATTTCCCGCTGCGCCCGAGGAGCCGCACCGCCATGATGGTAAGCGACCAGGTCAAGAAGATCCTCGACAACTACGAGAGCGACACGCCCGGGACCAAGGCCAACCTTGCCCGCATCCTGATGCAGGGCAAGCTCGGCGGCACCGGCAAGCTCGTCATCCTGCCGGTGGATCAGGGCTTCGAGCACGGGCCCGCGCGCAGCTTCGCGCCCAATCCGCCGGCCTACGACCCGCATTACCATTTCCGGCTGGCGATCGATGCCGGGCTCTCGGCCTATGCCGCGCCGCTGGGCTTCATCGAGGCGGGCGCCGCGACCTTCGCCGGCGCCATCCCGACCATCCTCAAGCTCAACTCCGCCAACTCGCTCGCGCGCGCCAAGGAGGCGCCGTCGCAAGCGGTGACGGCGAGCGTGCGCGACGCGCTCAGGCTCGGCTGCTCGGCGATCGGCTTCACCATCTATCCCGGCTCGGACCTCGCCTACGACATGATGGAGGAGATCGCCGAAATGGGGCGCGAGGCAAAATCGCATGGCCTCGCCGTGGTGATCTGGTCCTATCCGCGCGGCGGCAATCTGTCCAAACAGGGCGAGACAGCGATCGACATCTGCGCCTATGCCGCGCATATGGCGGCGCTGCTCGGCGCGCATATCATCAAGGTCAAGCCGCCGACCGAGCATCTCGAGCTCGAAGCGGCGAAGAAGGTCTACGAGCAACAGAAGATCGACATCTCCACGCCGGCCGCGCGCTACCGCCATGTCGTGCAGTCCTGCTTCAACGGCCGGCGTATCGTCGTCTTCTCCGGCGGCGAGGCCAAGGATGCCGACGGCGTGGTCAACGAGGCGCGCGCCATCCGCGACGGCGGCGGCAACGGCTCGATCATCGGCCGCAACACCTTCCAGCGGCCGCGCGACCAGGCGCTGAAGCTCCTCGACGCCATCATCCGCGTCTACAAGGGCGAGGCCTGAGCGCGCCCGCCCGCGCCGGCGCGGTGACCACCCGCCTCTATCTCATCACGCCGCCGGCGCTGGCACCCGCGGCGTTTGCCGACGCGCTGGCCGAGGCGCTCGACGCCGGTGACGTCGCCTGCGTGCAGCTTCGCCTCAAATCGGCCGATGACGACGCCATCCGCCGCGCCGCCGATGTGCTGCGGCCGGTGGCGCAGCGGCGCGGCGTCGCCTTTCTGATGAACGACCGTCCCGATCTCGCGCTCGCCGCCGATTGCGACGGCGTCCATGTCGGCCAGCAGGATGCGTCCTATGCCGAGGCGCGCCGATTGCTGGGACCCGAGCGCATCGTCGGCGTCACCTGCCACCAGAGCCGGCATCTGGCGCTCGAAGCGGCCGAGGCCGGCGCCGATTACGTCGCCTTCGGCGCCTTCTTCCCGAGCGCCACCAAGGAAGCGACTGAGCGCGCCGATCCCGAGCTGCTGCGCTGGTGGAGCGAGATCATGACCGTGCCCGCGGTCGCCATCGGCGGCATCACCCAGGCGAATTGCGCGCCGTTGGTCGCCGCCGGCGTCGACTTCCTCGCCGTCATCGCGGCGGTGTGGAGCTACCCGGAGGGGCCGGGCAACGCGGTGAAGGCGTTTGCCGCCGCGATCGCCGCGGCCGAGGCGCTCGGCGAAGGCTGAGGTCGGGAACTGCTCTTCCAGTCTCAGCGCACCGGCGCCCAGAGCACATCCTCGATGGTCTCAGCACCGCTCGCCAGCATCGCCAGACGATCGACGCCGAGGGCGATGCCGGCGCTTTCGGGCATGCCGTAAGCGAGGGCGGCGAGAAAATCCTCGTCGATGGGATATGCCGCGCCATAGCGGCGGCGCTTTGTCGCCTGGTCGGCGAGGAAGCGGCGGCGCTGCGCGGCAGCATCGGTGAGCTCGCCGAAGGCGTTGGCGAGCTCCAAGCCGCAGACATAGAGCTCGAAGCGCTCGGCGAGCCGCGCATCGCCCGGCCTCGGACGCGCCAGGGCCGCCATCGAGACGGGGTAGTCGTAGAGGATCGTCGGCGCGCCGATGCCGAGATGGGGCTCGATGCGCTCGAGGAAGAGGCGGAAGAAGAGATCCTCCCAGTCGTCGCCGGGATGGGGCGAGAGGCCGAGCGGGCGCGCCGCATCCGCCAGCAACGCGAGGCTCGGCGCCTGCGGATCGGGCGCGGTCGCCAGCAGGTCGATGCCGCAGAAGCGCTGGAACGCCTCGGCGACGCCGAGATAGAGCCAGGGCGCGGCGGGATCGGCGGTCCGGCCCTGCCAGGCGAAGCTGTCGGTGCCGGCGGCGGCGAGGACGGCGCGCAGCAGCGCCTCGCAATCCGCCATGAGATCGCCATAGCCGGCACCGGCGCGATACCATTCGAGCATGGCGAACTCGGGATGATGCGTGCGCGAGCGCTCGGCATTGCGAAAGCAATGGGCGAGCTGGAACAGAAGCGGCACACCCGCCACCAGCAGCTTCTTCATGGCGAATTCGGGCGAGGTGTGGAGGAAGCGCGGGCGCGGCCCCTCGCCCGGCTCGTGCAGCGTGGTGGCGAAGGCCTCGAGATGCGGCTCGAGCCCCGGGCTTATCTGCAGCGCCGGCGTCTCCACCTCGACGAAGCCGCGCTCGGCGAAGAAGCGCCGGATGGCGGCGACGACGCGCGCGCGCGTCTCGAGATGCGCGCGCTTCAGCGCAAAGCGCTCGGGCTGCCACCACGCGTCAGCGGACATCTCGCCTCGTCAAGGGTTGGTCGCGGGCCGGTCCCGCGGCCCGACACTACCAGCTCCGCCGCTGGAGCAGAAGCGGCCATGAGGTCGTCGGCGATGATGCGCCGGGGGCTCGAGCCGTGGCGGCAGCCCGCCCTTGTCGCACGGGCCGTGTGATGATAGCATTGGTTCAATCGATTGGACGTTTAGACGGAAGGGCGCGCGCGGTGGCGGTGCCGATCAAACAGGTAGCCCGCACGTTTCGTCGGTGCAAGCCGCTGTTCTTCGCGCTGGGCGACGGCACGCGTCAGCAGATCATCCTGCTGCTGGAGAAGACCGAGGCGTGCAACGTCACGCAGCTCAGCCGCCAGCTGCCGCTGTCGCGGCCGGCGATCTCGCATCATCTGCAGGTGCTGCGCCGCGCCAGGGTGGTCGGCGTGCGGCGTCGAGGCACGGAGAACTATTACTACCTCACCATCGAGGGCGCGCTGGAACTGATGAAGCGCTTCGTGCACGAGGTCGAGAACTGCGAAGACTAGGCTGGCGAGGCGAACCATGCACACCCTTTCGCGCCGGGAGTATCGGTTTTTTCGCGCGCGATGCGTCTATCCGCTTAAACGCTTCGGCGAATGGCGGGACCGACCCGATGACGACGTTGCCTCGGACCCGCGAGCGCAAAGGACGCGTGACGACCCCACCTTCCAACAGGAGGCCGCACCATGGGCAGCTTCACAGTGAACGGCGAGGTCCGACCCCTGCCGGACGATGCGGACGCGATGCTCATCGATGTCCTGCGCGACGGCATCGCGCTGACCGGCACCAAGCTGGTCTGCGGCGCCGGCGTGTGCGGCGCCTGCACGGTGCTGCTCGACGGCAAGCCGATCGCAAGCTGCCTGCTGCCGGCGAAGAGCGCGCGCGGCCGATCCGTGATCACGGTCGAGGGCATCGGCGGCGACGGACTGCACCCGGTGCAGCGGGCGTTCATCGCCTGCGATGCCTTGCAGTGCGGCTTCTGCACGCCGGGGTTCGTCGTCAGCGCCGCCGCCTTTCACGATGCCTGGCGCCGGGCGCGCGGCGCGGTCGCTCCCGCGCGCGAGGAGGTGGCGGAGGCGCTCGCCGGCCATCTCTGCCGCTGCGGCGCCTATCCCAGCATCGCCAAGGCGGTCAGCGAGGCCTGCGCCGGCCGCTTCGACGGCGCCGACACCCGAGGCCCGCGGGTCGAGGCGATCGACAAGGTCTCGGGACGGGCGAAATATACCGTCGACATCAGACATCAGGGGCAGCTCGAAGGCGCGATCCTGAGATCGCGCTACGCTCATGCGCGCGTGCTCGACCTCGACCTCGGCGAGGCGCGCAAATGCCCGGGGGTCGCCGCGGCCGTGTCGCTGCTGGCGAGCGACAAGATCGTGCGCTTTGCCGGCCAGGAGACCGCCGCGGTGGCGGCAAGCGACCGCCCTTCGGCCAGGGCGG
>JBKQTR010000527.1:0-8939 GCA_052143095.1 Allostellaceae bacterium | reverse complement strand
CGGCGCGCCACCTGCTCGAGCGTGGCGGCTGCAAAGCCCTTCTCGGCGAAGACCTCGATCGCCGCCTCGAGCAGCTCCGCCGGCCGCGCTTCCTTGCGCCGCCGGCGCGGCTGAGATACCAAAGCGTCCGCCGCCTCTTCCATGCCGCATCCTTGCCTACTGACTGACCGGTCAGTCACGCTAAGCCGGCCGGCGCCGGCTGGCAAGCGGTTTTTGCTGCAGTGCAATAGGCCGGGATAAACCGGGCCTTGCCACAGGCTTTGCCGACGCTTAGGTTAATTCTGTCGTCACAAACCACAGAAAGGAGGTGATCCCGTGTCTCATTGTCAAAGACTGCGGTCGATCAAGATCGTGCCCGGGATCGCTGCCGATGCAGGGGTCTCCGTCGCGTAAAGCGATGCGTCGCGGTCACTGACCGACCGTGTCTGACAGTGGAAGGGCCGCCTCCGGGCGGCCCTTCTGTCTCCCGGGGAGGCTGCGCCCGATGCGCCGAGCCCTGCCGTGAGCCTCGACCGGCGGCGCGTCGCGGTGGCGCTGGCGGGGTTCGTCACCTTCATCAACCTCTACGCGCCGCAGGCGCTGCTGCCGATGCTGGCGCGCGAGCTCGGCGCCAGCGCGCGCGATGTCAGCCTCACCGTCAGCGCCACCACCTTCGCCATCGCGCTGATCGCGCCCTTCACCGGCACGGTCGCCGATGTGCTGGGCAGAAAGCGCGTCATCGTCACGGCGATGGCGGCGCTGGTGGTGCCGACCGTGCTGGTGGCCTTCTCCACCGGGCTCCATAGCCTGGTCGTGTGGCGCTTCGTCCAGGGGCTGCTGCTGCCGCCGATCTTCGCCGTCACCATCGCCTATGTCGGCGAGGAGCTGCCCATCGCCGAGGCGACATCGGTGACCGGGATCTATCTCTCGGCCAGCAGCTTCGGCGGCTTCGTCGGCCGCTTCCTGCCGGGCGTGCTGGCCGCGCCAATCGGCTGGCGCGGCGCCTTCCTGGTGCTGGCGGCGATCACCGCTTCCGCCGCGCTCGGCGTCTTCCTGCTGCTGCCGCGCGAGCGCCGCTTCGAGCGCAGCGCCGGGCTTGCCGCCTCGGCCCGCCAGATGCTGCGTCATCTGCGCAACCCTTTGCTGCTCGCGACCTACGCCGTGGGCTTCGGCGTGCTCTTCACCTTCATCGCCAGCTTCACCTATGTGAGCTTCCATCTGGCGGCGGCGCCCTACAACCTCACGCCGATCGGGCTCGGCGCGATCTTCGTGACCTATCTCACCGGCGTCGGGACGACGCTGCTCACCGGCAGCGGCGTTGCCCGCTTCGGCCGCCGCCGGCTGGTCATCGGCCTCATCGCAATCTGGGCAGCGGGGATGCTGCTGACGCTCGCGCCCTCGCTGCCGCTCATCGTGCTCGGCCTCGCGGTCAGCGCCGGCAGCGGCTTCGTCTGCCAGGCGGTGGCGACCGGCTTCGTCGCCGTCACCGCGCGCGAGGGGCGCTCCTCGGCGGTCGGGCTCTACGTCACCTGCTATTACGTCGGCGGCAGCGTCGGCGGCGTCCTGCCCGGCCTCGCCTGGGAGCGCTGGGGCTGGCCCGGCGTGGTGACCCTGGTGCTGGCGATGCTGGCGCTGATCGCGGTTTTTGTCGGGATGTTCTGGTCTAGGCAAGCTCCCGCAGGGAGCTTGTCCGCGGCGGCGTCAGCGGTTGCGCAGCAACCGCGAGAGCCGCACCGGCCGGACTAGCGACTGATCTATTGCCGCCGCCAGCGCTCGATGATCTCCGCTACGAAGTCGTGGCCTTTGCGGTCGTCCTCCCAGGCCTGCGGGAAGTTCGCGGCCTCGCCGCGCGGGCGGAACTCGGGCGGCAGCTCGGCGAAGCGGATGCGCATCGGATGCGCCACGCCTTCGCCCACCGCCACCGCCTCGCGCTGACGCAACGTCGGCAGCACCGCCATCAGCCCCGCCGCGTCGTCCGGCAGCATCGCGCGCACGAAGCTGCGGTCCTTCTCGTTGTTCATGCGCAGCGCGAAGATGGTGCTGCATTGCGACAGGATGGTCTCGCTGAGCTCGGCCGGGCGCTGCGTCACCAGGCAGAGCGAGACGCCGTATTTGCGCCCTTCCTTGGCGATGCGCGAGATCGAGCGGATGGTCGGCGCGAAGCCGTCACTCGCGTCGCGCGGGATGTAGCGATGCGCCTCGTCGCATACCACCAGGATCGGGATCGCCTCCTCGCGCTCGCTGTAGAGCGCGAAGTCGAAGATCAGCCGGCAGAGCAGCGACACTACGACATTGACGATCTCCGACGGCACGGCGGAGATGTCGATGATGGTGATCGGCTTGCCCTCGACCGGGATGCGCAGGATGCGCGACAGGATATCGCCCATGCCGTCGCGCAAGGCGAGGCCCTCGAACATGAAGTGATAGCGCCGGTCCTTGCGCAGCGCCTCGATGGTCGCGAGCAGCCGGATATAGGGCAGCGCGCTGTCCGGCCGGTCGAGCTTGCCCATCGCCTCGGCGATGCGCTTTTCCAGCCGGTTGATGCGGTAAGGCACCGGCGTGTCGACGGTGAGCAGCGCCAGCTTCGCGGCATCGTCGCAGAGGTAATCCTGCTTCGCCTGGATGATCGCCTCTTTGAGGATCGGGATCTCGCGCGAGCGCGCCGTCGGGTCGGAGGAGCACAGCACCTCGCAGGCTTCCTCGAAGCTGAACAGCCAATAGGGCAGCTGCAGCCCGTCGGGCGTGATCCGCTCGGCGAGGTCGGGGAAGGCTGGTGCATATTCGCCATGCGGATCGAGCAGCACGACGTGGCCGTTGGGATGCGCCGTCAGCAGCGTGCGCAGCATCAAGGTGAGGGCGCAGGACTTGCCCGAGCCGGTGGTGCCGAGGATGGCGGAATGCTTGGAGAGGAATTCCTGCGACAGCAGGAAAGCGGGCCGGCCCTCATCCTGGTGCAGCGTGCCGATGGCCAGCGTCCAGGTGTTGGGCTTGGCATAGATCAGCGCGATGTCGTCGGGCGTGGTGGCGAAGACCGGCGCGCCCAGCGTGGGATAGATCGAGATGCCGCGGGCGAAGCTCGGGGTCCCGTCGCGCGATGTCTGCTCGCCCAGGAGATCGATCTCGGCGATCCCTGCCGGCGCTTGCGCGGCGGCGCGCTCGAAGCCGAGGCTCGCGACGAAGCCATAGGCGGTAGCGTTCGCCATCGGCACTTTGATGAGCGCGCCGATCTGCGCCGTGGCGTAGCCGCCCTCGTCGCCGCCGAACAGCAGGCAGGAGAGCCTGAAGCCGGAGACGGCGATGACCATGCCGATCTGGCCGGGCAGTCTCGCCTCGCCGGGCGCCGTCAGGGCCAGCCCGATTCTCTCGCTTCCGTCCATGTCGTCTCCGAGGCTTGTGCCGCCCGAGGCTAGCGGGAAATCCCTGCCCAATCCTTATCCCGGCGGCAGCGATGATTAAAATGCGCGGCAAATACCGCACGCCCGAAGCCCGTTCATTGTGCGGCTTGCGCGGATAGTCTCTTCGGCGAAAATGTTCTTCCCAAAGGGACGGCGATGCTGCATCTCCCGTCGCGTCCTGCGGCCTTGCTGCCGGCCAAACGAGGAGTTGGTCATGTCCCCGACATCCCGCGCCGCCGGCGAGGTCGATCCGAGGCCGGCAGGGAGCATCATCCATGACAGAAAAGCCGAATGACGCGCGCGAGCCGGGCGGTGCGGGCGAACCGCCGCTGACGCCGGCGGCCATGCTTGCGCGGCTGGCGGCCATCGGCGCGGCGATGCTGTGCATTGCTGCGGCGTTCGCCTACACGGGAGGCTGGCTCTCGCCCGGCCGGCTGACGCAAATCCGGATGATGGCGGGTTTTGAGCAAGCCAATGGCAGCCATCCCGGCTTCCGCCGCAACCACGCGAAGGGCGTCTGCGCGTCGGGCTGGTTCGAGAGCAACGGGCAGGCGGCCGCTTTGTCGAAAGCCGCTGTCTTCGCGCCTGGCCGGGTGCCCGTGATCGGCCGCTTCGCGCTCGCCGGCGGGATGCCCTTTCAAGCGGACGCGACCGCGACGGTGCGCAGCATGGCGCTGCGCTTCCTGCCGCCGGGGGGCGAGGAATGGCGTACCGGGATGAACAACATCCCGGTATTCGCGGTGAACTCGGCGCGCGGCTTCTACGACCAGTTGCTCGCCTCGGTCCCCGACCCCGCGACCGGCAAGCCCGATCCCGCGCGCATGAAGGCGTTCCTCGCCGCCCATCCGGAGAGCGTCCGGGCGATCGCGACGATCATGCGGCGGCCGGTTTCCTCCGGTTTCGCCGATGCCACCTACAACAGCCTCGATGCCTTCCGCTTCGTCAACGCGGCCGGCGCCGCCGTTCCCGTCCGTTGGTCTGCAGTGCCGGTCCAGCCCTTCGTCGCGCAGAGCGCAGCGCAAGCCGCGTCCGGGGAGAAGAATTACCTGTTCGATGATCTCGGCGCCGAGATCGAACGGCATCCGCTGCAGTGGCGCCTGGTGGTCACGATCGCGCAGCCTGGTGATCCGACCGATGATGCGACGCCGCCCTGGCCCGACGACCGCCGGCAGCTGGAGGCGGGCATGGTAACCATCGACACGCTGTCCAGCGAGGACAACGGCCGCTGCACCGACGTCAATTATGACCCGCTGGTGCTGCCCTCCGGCATCGAGCCCTCGGACGACCCGCTGCTGAGCGCGCGCTCGGCCGCCTATGCGCGGTCGTTCACGCTGCGCGCCGGCGAGAAGAATGAGAAGCCGCCCAGCGCCGTCACGCCGCAAGAGGTGCCGGCAGGAGGACGGTCATGACCACGCCTCAGCCGCGCTTCGCGGCGCCGTCCCGGCTGCTTCATTGGCTGATGGCCGCGATGGTCCTGGCCATGCTCTTCATCGGCGTCGGCATGGCGGCTTCGGTATCGGAGCGCTACGGCCTTCTGGTGTCGATCCATCGGCCGCTGGGCATTGCCATCCTCGTGCTCGTCGTGATCCGGTTCGCGAACCGGCTGATCCATCCGCCACCCGCGCTCCCCGACACGCTTGCGCCGCTGCAGCGCCTGGCAGCCAAGGCCTCCCACCTCGTGCTCTATGCGCTGATGCTCGTCATGCCGCTGGTCGGCTGGGGAATGCTCTCGGCGGCGCGCTACCCGGTCGTGCTGTGGGGGCCGCTGACCCTGCCGCCGATCCTGCCGCACGACGTCGTGCTCTACGCGCGGCTGCGCTCGCTCCACACCTTTCTCGCCTATCTGTTGTTCGCGACCTTCCTCGCCCATTTCGGGGCGGCGCTGTTCCACGGCATGATCCGCCGTGACGGCGTGTTCGAGAGCATGGCGTCCTGGCGGCTCGGGCCGGCTGAGGAGAAAGATGCCGCGGGATGACGCAGCGCAAAATTAGGTTCGTCGCGCCGTAACTCTCGCGTATAGTTCCCCCCTCAGCGATTGATCTCAAACGATACAATCATCGCGGGAGGCACGGCATGCGCGGTCTCGACGGCAAGGTCGCCATCGTCACCGGCGGCGCCACGCTCATCGGCGCGCGCGTCGCGAAGAAGCTCGCAAGCTTCGGCGTCAAGACGCTGATCGCCGATATCGACGAGGCGGGCGAGGCCGCCGCTCGAGAGGCCGGCAATGGCTCGAGGTTCCGGCGCACCGATCTGCGCCAGGATGCCGAGATCGAGGCCTGCGTGCGCGCCGCGGTCGATGCTTTCGGCGGTATCGACTACCTCGTGAATGTCGCCTGCGTCTATATCGACGACGCGCTCGCCGCGACGCGCCAGGACTGGCTCGCCGCGTTCGACGTAAACGTGGTCGCCGGCGTCATGCTGCTGAAGGCGGCACGGCCGATCATGGTGGCGCGCGGCGGCGGCGCCGTGGTCAATTTCGGCAGCATCAGCGCCAAGGTGGCGCAGACCGGACGCTGGCTCTATCCTGTTTCCAAGGCGGCCATTCTGCAGCTGACGCGCAACGAGGCGCTCGATCTCGCCAACGACCGCATTCGCGTCAATTCGGTATCGCCGGGCTGGACTTGGTCCAACATCATCAGCCAGCTGAGCGGCGGCGATCGTGCGAAGGCTGACCGCGTCGCCGCGCCCTTCCACATGCTCGGACGGCTCGGCGACCCCGATGAGGTTGCTCAGGCCGTCGCCTTCCTGCTGTCGGACGAGGCCTCCTTCATCACCGGCACCGACATTGCCGTCGATGGCGGCTACGCCGCGATGGGGCCGGAGCAGGCGGAGCCCGCCATTCCAAAGCTGATGTCCTAGCACGAGGGGGGATCACGCATGCGCAAGGTGACCATTGTCGGCGGCGGTCAGGCGGGCCTGCAGCTGGGGCTCGGCTTGCGGCAGAAGAATTACCAGGTGCGCGTCGTCTCCAATCGCACGGCCGACGACATCCGCACCGGCAAGGTGCTGTCGAGCCAATGCATGTTCGATGATGCGCTTCAGTCCGAGCGCGACCTCGGCCTCAATTCCTGGGAAGAGGAATGCCCCGACGTCGACGGCATCGGCGTGATCCTGCCGGCGCCGGACGGCTCCGGCAAGGCGCTGGATTGGGCCTACAAGCTCGAGAGGCCGGCCCAGGCCGTCGATCAGCGCGTCAAGATCCCGGGCTGGATGAAGCAGTTCGAGGCGATCGGCGGCGAGCTCATCATTCACGAGGCGGGGGTTGCGGATCTCGAGCAGTATTGCCGCGACAGCGATCTCGTGATCGTGGCCTCCGGCAAGGGCGAGATCAGCCGGCTCTTCGAGCGCGACGCCGCGCGATCGCCCTTCGACCAGCCGGCGCGCGCGCTGGCGCTGACCTATGTCACGGGCATGACGCCCTATGCGCCGTTTCCCCGCGTCAGCTTCAATATCGTGCCGGGGGTGGGCGAGTATTTCGTCTTTCCCGCGCTCACCACCACCGGCCCTTGCGAGATCATGGTCTTCGAAGGCGTCCCCGGTGGACCCATGGATTGCTGGAGCGATGTGCGCACGCCCGATCAGCATCTCGCGCGCAGCAAGGAGATCCTGCAAAAATTCATGCCCTGGGAAGCCGAGCGCTGCCGCACGGTCGCGCTGACCGACGCCAACGGCATCCTCGCCGGCCGGCTTACGCCGACGGTGCGCAAGCCGGTGGCCCAGCTGCCCTCGGGCGCGGTGGTGCTGGGCATGGCGGACACCGTCGTCCTCAACGACCCCATTACCGGCCAGGGCTCGAACAACGCCGCGAAGAGCGCTCGGATCTATCTGAAATCCATCCTGGACAACCGCGACAAAGCCTTCGACCGCGCCTGGATGCAGCGGACATTCGACAGCTACTGGGACTATGCGCAATGGGTGACCGGCTGGACCAACGCGCTGCTGATGCCGCCGCCGCCCCACGTCGTCAATATCCTGGTCGCGGCCCAGACATCAGCCAGGATCGGCCGGGCGTTCGTCAACGGCTTCGACGACCCCCGAACCTTCTTCCCTTGGCTCGCCGATCCCGCCGCGGCGGAGCGGTTCATCGCCGGCGCATCGGCGTAACGGCGAGAGCGCGGCACGTCGGAGCAAAGCGCGCCTGCGGGCGCCCAAGCCGATCAATGCGGGGGCGCCGCGCCGCCTGATCCGAACGGCGCCAATGCCTGATCAAAGGCGACGGGTCGAAGCCCCGACCCCAGCAAGCCGACCGGGCTTCCCAGCAGCAGCCGGACCAGTTCGGCCTGCCGATGCGTGTCGGTCTTCGCGAAGATGTACTGCAGATGCTTGCGCGTCGTATGCCGGCTCATGCGCAGCCGCTCGGCCGCCCGATGCAGATCGATGCCTTGGCCGAGGAGCGAGGCGAGCGCCGCTTCGCGCGGGGTCAGATCATAAAGCCGCGCGATCAGATCGGGTGCCGTCTCGCTGCGTTGCTCGGGATCGCCGACGAGGATGACGGCGGCCGGCCGATGACCGATCAGGATCTGCGCCATGGGCATCGGCGCAACCAGCAACGCGAGCGGCCGGGCCAGCGACGGACGCGAAATCGACTGCGCGTTCCCGCCCATGAGCGCGTGTCCCTTGCTCGTCGCAACCGCGCTCGAGACGAGCCGTTCAAGCGCTCGGCTCTCGCTGCGACTGGCGGCGAACAGCCTCCCGCCTCTGACGGAGAGTCCGTCGCCACGGGCGAGAAGTGCCGCCGCCATGCGGTTGGCCCAGAACAACAGCCCCTCACCGTCGAGTAGAATGACGCCGCAGGTGAGGGCGTCCCAAAGCGACTCGTAGGCCGTCTTCCGCGCCTCGAGATCGGCGAGGCGCAACAGCACCTGCACGGCGCGCTGGAGATGAGGCACGACGCGCTCGAGCATGGCGACGTCGCGTGCGGCAAAGGGGCCGGATTTTTTCGGCCGGCTCACCCCGACCGGCACGAGGTGGGATCCCGTCCGCACGATCACCGCGGCAAGGCCGTGATAGAGGTCGCGCGGTCGAAAGATCTCGTTGTAGAGATTGCAGCGTTCCCATTCCGCGTCGCTCATGCGCTGCTCGCGCAGCGCGATCGTCCCCGGCGCGAGCCCCATCAATGCCGGGATCGCGGGATTGCTATCCGGGCTTGTATATCTCTGGTTGAACAACGCGAGACGATTCGGATCGCTGTTGCTGTCCTCGATGTGGAGATCCGCGCCGCCGGCGAGGCGAAGAGCAGTCAGGACGACGCGCGTGCCGCCGACATAGTCGCCAAGCTTCGTCAGCGCCGCCGGCCATGCCTCCGGGCACAGCGGGGCGCCATAGAGCGCCGCGACGACATCCGGCAGCTCGGGTCTTCTCGCCACGGGCCTCCTCCCGCGTCGATACGAGTGTAAAAAACGCCGCCCTCTCGTCCGCGAGCCGTGCGAGGGGCGCCCATCGATCCCCATCACCTGCGCGTCGAAGCCGCTAGTGCCACTCGCTGAAAATGTGAAGCGCAAGGTCGGACCGCCTTCGACCGCCCGAACGGCGACAGGTCAAGTTGACCCCGTCCCATGAGTCCTT
>JBKQTR010000526.1:0-22202 GCA_052143095.1 Allostellaceae bacterium | reverse complement strand
CGCGAAGCCACCTACAACTGCGCCGAGGTGTGCCAGAATCAAATGGAGATGCACGCGGCGCTCGCCGATTACGACGCGGTGCGCGACCGCATCACCGTGCATGCCTCGACCCAGGTGCCGTATTACGTGCATCTCAGTTTGTCGCAAATTCTCGACATGGACATGTCGCGTATCCGCGTGATCAAGCCGCATATCGGCGGCGGCTTCGGCTGCCGCACCGAGACGCTCAACGTCGAGCTGATTGCCGCGCTCTTGGCGCGCAAGGCCGGCGGCCGCGTGCGCATGGTGGTCAACCGCGAGGAGACCTTCATCACCCATCGCGGCCGGCCGGAAACCGACATCAAGCTCAAGATCGGCATGCGCAAGGACGGCGGCATTACCGCGGTCGAATGCGAGTGCATCATGCGCGGCGGCGCCCATTCGGGCTACGGCATCGTCACCATCCTCTATGCCGGTTCGATGCTTTACGCGATCTACGACCTGCACAACGTCAAATATATCGGCAAGCGGGTGCTCACCAACACGCCGCCCTGCGGCGCCTTCCGCGGCCATGGCACGGTCGACGTCCGCTTCGCGTTCGAAAGCCTGCTCGACGACATGGCGAATGCGCTCGCAATCGATCCGTTCGCTGTGCGCCGCGCCAATTTGCTGAATGCGCCGACCTTTACCGACAACGACCTCATGGTGAACAGCTACGGCCTGCCGGAATGCATCGACTGGGTCGAGCGCGAGAGCGGCTGGGCGGCGCGCAAGGGCAAGCTGCCCAAGGGCAAGGGGCTCGGCATGGCCTGCTCGCATTACATCAGTGGCGCCTCCAAGCCGGTCAACTGGACCGGCGAGCCGCATGCGACGGTGAAGCTCAAGCTCGATTTCGACGGCTCGATCGTCGTGCTCACTGGGGCCGCCGAGATCGGCCAGGGCTCCTCCACCATCCTGGTCCAAAGCGTCGGCGAGGTGCTGGGGCTCGACCTCTCGCGCATCCGCATCGTCACCGGCGACAGCGAGGTGGTGCCGAAGGACAACGGCTCCTATTCTTCGCGCGTCACCTTCATGGTCGGCAATGCCGCGATCGACGCGGCGCAGAACCTCAAAAAGGTGCTGATCGCCGCCGCCGCGCGCAAGCTCGACTGCCGGCCCGAGGATGTGGAATGCCTGGGCGAGATCTACCGCGCCGGCGCGCAGGACAAGGGCATGAGCTTCGAGGCGGTGGTGACCGAGGCGCTGAAGGACAGCGGGACCATCACCGCCACCGGCAATTTCTCCACCATCCCCGCCTCGCATGGCGGCAAGAAATATCGCGGCGCGGCGATCGGCGGCACCATGGGCTACAGCTATTCCGCCCAGGTGGTCGAGGTCAGCGTCGACGAGGAGACTGGCGTCGTCACGGTCGACCAGGTGTGGGTGGCGCATGATTGCGGCAAGGCGCTGAACCGGCTTACCGTCGAGGGCCAGGTGCAGGGCTCGGTGTGGATGGGCATGGGCCAGGCGATGAGCGAGGAGACCGCCTATCACGACGGCTTGCTGCTTACCGGCAACATGCTGGACTACCGCGTGCCGACCATCCAGGACTCGCCGCCGATCGCCGTCGGCATCGTCGAGAGCAACGATCCCCATGGCCCCTTCGGCGCCAAGGAGGCGGGCGAAGGCTCGCTCGCGGCCTTCCTGCCGGCGCTCGCCAATGCGATCGCCGAGGCGACGGGGTTGCGCTTCACCACGCTACCGGTGACGCCGGACCGGGTGTTTGCCGCGCTCGAGAAGCGCCAGCGCGAGCAGCGCGCGGCGCCGGGCAAGGCCGCCTGATGGAAGCGCTGCCGGAGATGGACCTGCTCAGGCCCGGCACGCTCGCCGAGGCGGTGGCAGCGCGCGCCGCACACCCCGCGGCGCGGCTGCTGGGCGGCGGCACCGATCTCGTCGTCAACATCCGCCGCGGCATCGAGGCGCCGGGGAAGCTGATCGACCTGACCGGCGTCGCGGAGCTGCGTGCGATCAAGGCCGATGCGCAAGCGCTGGAGGTGGGCGCGTCGGTGACGCTGGCCGAACTCGCCGAGCATCCCGGCCTGCGCGCGCATTACCCGGTGCTGGCCGAGGCGGCAGACTCGATCGCGGGGCCGACGCATCGCGAGATGGGCACGCTGGGCGGCAATCTCTGCCTCGACACGCGCTGCATCTTTTACAATCAGAGCGACTGGTGGCGCTCGGCCAACAACCATTGCCTCAAGACCACCGGCGACGTGTGCCATGTGGCCCCTAGGAGCCGCGGCGTCTGCTTTGCGACCTTCAGCGGCGACCTCGCGCCGGCGCTGCTGACGCTGGGCGCCGAGGTGGACCTTTTAGGCCCCGAAGGCGCGCGGCGGCTGCCGCTCACCGATCTCTATATCGGCCATGCCCGACATGACGGCTCCGGCGGCGACGGCAAGCGCTATCTGGCGCTGCTGCCGGGCGAGATCGTCACCGCGGTGCGCGCGCGGGCGGTGCCGGGGCTGCGCTCGGGTTATGACAAGATCCGCATCCGCCGCTCGATCGAGTATCCCGTGGCCGGCGTCGCGGTGGCGCTGCGCCGCGCGGGCGGCGTGCTGGCGGAGCTGCGCGTGGCGTTCACCGGCACCAACCCGCGCCCGGTGCTGCTCGCCGGCACCGAGGATCTCTGCGGCGGTGCGCTCGACGAGCGCGTCTTCGCCGGGCTCGAGGCGCTGGTGCGCGATCAGGTGATGGCGATGAAGACGACCTTCACCCCGGGGCATTACCGCCGCCGCGTGGCGGGCGTGCTGGCGCGGCGGCTGGTGGTGAAGCTGTTCGCGGTGGGGTGAGCGGCAACCCCAGGACGCACGGTCAAAACAACAGACGGCAAGCGGCAAATAAGTCTACTCTGTTGCCCCCTTCTACGGCGGGTCGAGATCGTGCGTCGGAAAATTTCAGCCGCTCTGGCCGTCGTGCTCGCCGCATCTCTCGGTCCGACGGAAGGCGCGTGGGCGCAGACGGACGAGATCCAGGTCTATGACGCCACCATCGACGAGCCCGGGCAGTTCAGCGTCGAGCTGCACAACAACTACACGCCGATCGGGCGCACGCAGCCCGATTTCCCCGGCGGCGTAGTGCCCGATCATGCGCTGAACGGCGTGCCGGAATGGGCTTACGGCGTCGCCCCCTGGATGGAAGCCGGCCTGTATCTGCCGCTCTATACGGTGACGCGGGACGGGCGGGCCGAGCTCGATGGCGCCAAGCTCCGGGCGCTTTTCGTCGTGCCGCATGCCAAGGAGCAGTCCGTCTTCTACGGCATCAATTTCGAGCTCAGCCGCAACGCGCAGCATTGGGAAGAGACGCGCATTTCGGGCGAGATCCGGCCGATATTGGGCGAGCATGTCGGGCCCTGGGATTTCATCGTCAACCCGATCTTCGACACCGGGTTCAACGGCATTCACCGGCTCGATTTCGCGCCGGCCGCGCGGGTCGCGTATAATTTTTCCGATCTCTGGGCCGGAGCGATCGAGTATTACGCCGATTACGGCATCGTCAGCGATGTCGCGCCGCTGCCGCGCGAGGCGCAGACCGGCTTCATCGTCATCGACTATAACGGGCAACCCAACAGCGTCGAGTTCGGCATCGGCCACGGCTTCACCCAGGCTTCGGACGCCCTCGTGCTGAAGCTGATGGTGACGCACGAATTCTGAGAATAGCTCGGGCAGATCATGCCCGTTTGCGCGGTTGGACGGCCACTTCCAGGGCCTGTCGGATGAAGCGCTGATAGGGCATCCCCGCCTTGGCGGCCTCGGCCTTCACGGCCTTCAGCAACGGCTTCGGCAGGCGCATGTTGACGCGCTCGCTCTTGGGCTGAAACTCGAAGCGCATCGACCGCAGGACGGACAGGTCGTACTCGGTCAGGTCGGCCTTGGCGACAAAGTTTTCCGCCTCTTTATCGCTTCTCAGTTTTGGCAACTTCTTTTTCATAGTATTTGACCTCCTTGGCGTGCATGTAACGGGCGCTGATCGGCCGAAGGAACGTCTCGCCGCCGCGCTTGCGGAGGGTGAATACGACCAGAGCGCTTCGACCTTCGTCGGTTTTGCCTATGGCCTTGAACCGCGTCTCGCCCCGCGAATGTGCCGGATCGGGAAACACCGCGATTGCGTTTTGAAACAGAGATTCGATCGCCGCCACCGAGATGCCATGTTTCCGGCACTTCTCTCGGTTCGAGTCATCCCAGTCAAATCCGGAAACCGGCGGCGTGTCCACCCATTAATATGGGCATTCGTACATGCATTTGTCAATATATCAAGGGGCGTGCGTGGAACGAGCGCGGCTTTCTCTGGTTCGCGCATCTACAGAAAATAAGTCCGCCGGAGGTCTGGAGTGGACCCAACCAATGGCGTCGCCTCACGCCGCGCCGCCGCTCTCGCCGCTGCGGCGCCAGCGGCGCATCCAGAAGACGCAGGCGGCCGACAAGAACCCGCAGCCGGCGGCGATGAAGAAGATCCCCTGCAGGTTCCAGTGCAGCGTCAGCAGCAAGCCGCCGAGCAGCGATCCCACGATCGAGCCGATGCGGCCGATGCCGAGCGCCCAGCCGACGCCGCTCGAGCGGATGAAGGTCGGGTAATAGGCGCCGGCGAGCGCGTTGGCGCCCTGGACGCCGCCCAGCCCCTGCACCCAGCCGACCAGGAAGATGACCAGCAGGACAAGGCCGAACGCCATCGAGGACGAGATCGCGCTGAGCGCGGTGACGGTGATGCCGCCGGCGATATAGCCGGCGCCGAGCACGTAATAGCGGTCGATGCGGTCCATGAGCTGGCCGATCGACAACGTGCCGGCGATGGCGCCCACTTGCCACATGGCGGTGGCCGCTACGGCGCGGTCGACGGCAAGCCCGGCGCCGTTGAACACCAGCGGCATCCAGCTCGCCAGCAGGAACGTGACGAGCAGGCTCAGGAAGAAGATCACCCAGAGCAGCAGCGTCGCCATCGCCCGCCCACCGGTGAAGAGATGCCTCAGCGGCACGCCGCGCGCCGCCTCCTCGGAAGAGACGAAGACGGTGTCGTCGTCGAGGCTGAGGCTCGGGTCGATGCGGGCGACGTAGCGGGCGATCTCGCCTGCGGGCCGGCGCTGCAAGATCAGCAGGCGCGCCGATTCCGGCAGCAGCGCAGCCAGCGCCGGCAGCAGCAGCAGCGGCACCGCGCCGCCGACAAAAAAGACCGACGGCCAGCCATAGCGCGGCAGCAGCGCCGAGGCGAGAAAGCCACCCAGCGCGGCGCCGACGGTGAAGCCCACGAAGACGAAGGTCACGGCGCTGGCGCGCATGCGCCGCGGAAAATACTCGACCCCCAGCGCCACGGCGTTGGGCATGGCGCCGCCGAGGCCGAGGCCGGTGAGGAAGCGCAGCACGAGGAGGCTCTCGCGCGAGGGCGCAAACGCGGTCGCCAGCGAGAACACGCCGAACAGCGCCGTCGACGCCAGGATGAAGCGCTTGCGGCCGAAGCGGTCGGCGAGCGGGCCGAAGACCAGCCCGCCGATGCCGAGCCCGATCAGGCCGAAGGCGAAGACCGGCCCCAGCGACGCCCGCTCGAGATGCCAGGCGCCGACCAGCGCAGGCGCGACATAGCCGATCGCCTGCGTGTCGTAGCCGTCCATCAACAGCACGGCCATGCACAGCAGCAGCGTGCGCAGCTGAAAGCCGGTGATCTTCCGGCGGTCGATGATCTCGGCGACGTCGATGCGCGCGGCGACCATGGTCTCCTCCCGGAGGCGCGATTATTTTCGAACACGTTCGGTCAAGGCCCGGCCGCTGTCAAGCCGCGCCGGCCGGGCGTGTCCGCGCCGCCCGGTCTGGACCGCGGCGTTGCGCTCCAACCTGCCGAAATCGCCGCGGCTCGGGGGGTGGCTCCCCGGCGTGGCGACGCCCCGGTCCGCCGAGCTGCTGCTCGCGGTGGGCGACGCCGACGGGCGCTGGCAACTGCCGGCCGTCGTCGCGCGTTTGCTCCTTAGGGAACCCACCCGCTCCGGGAGAGCCGCGATGGCAACGCTGGACCAGATCATCCACGCCAAGGCGATCGAGCTTGGCAAGCTCGCCATCCGCGCCACCACGGCGGCAGGCAGCGGCCACCCCACCACCGCGCTCTCGCTGGCGCAGCTGACCGCGGTGCTGATGTATCGCGTCATGCGCTGGGATCCCCGGCGCCCGCGCGCGCCGGGCGCGGATCGGCTGGTGCTGTCGGAAGGCCATGCGGTGCCGATCGTCTATGCCGCCTGCGCCGATCTCGGCGTGACGTTCTATCCCCGCGGCAAGGGCAAGGTGATGACGGTCGAGGATCTCATGACCTTGCGCGCCATTGACAGCCCGATCGACGGTCATCCCAACCCAGCGCTGGGCTTTCCGTTCTTCGACGCGGCGACGGGCTCGCTCGGGCAGGGGCTGTCGGTGGCCGCCGGGCTCGGCGCCGCGGCGCGGCTCGACGGCATCGACAAGGCGATCTATTGCGTCATCGGCGACGGCGAGTCGCGCGAGGGCCAGATCTGGGAGGCGATGGATTTCATCGTCGACCAGAAGCTGACCGGCGTCGTCGCCATCTTCAACTGCAACGAGCTGGGACAAAGCGATTTCGTCTCGGCGGCGCAGAGCTGGCGAAGCTTGCAGCGCAAGGCCGAGGCCTTCGGCTGGACAGCGCTCGTCGTCGACGGCCACGATCCCGGCGCGATCGAAGCGGCGCTCCGACGGCGGGCGGAGATCGCCGCCGAGGGCAAGCCGCTTTGCCTCATCGCCCGTACGGTGAAGGGCTGGGGCGTGCCTGGCCTCGGCGGGCCGGGCCATCACGGCACGCCGGTGAAGCCGCGGGCGCTCGACGCCGTGCTCGCCGAACTCGACCAGCGCGCCGTCGAGCTCGGCGCCGCCGGGATCGACCGGGCGGCGATGGCGGCGGCACTCGCCATCCCGCGGCCGCCCGAGGTGGCGGAGCCGGTAAGCGCGCCGAGCCAGTCGGTGGCGGGCTTTGCCGCGAGCCTCGCGACCGAGCCCAAGCTCGCCGAGGCGGCGGCGGAGGGGCTGTCGCCGCGCCGTGCCTATGGGTTGGCGCTCAAGGCGCTGGGCGCCGCCGATCCGCGGGTGGTGGCGCTCGACGGCGACGTCAAGAACTCGACCTATGCGCTGGATTTCGCCACCGCCTATCCCGAGCGCTATTTCGAGGGCCGCATCGCCGAGCAGAACATGGTCTCGGCCGCGGCGGGGCTGGCCGCCGGCGGCAAGATCCCGTTCGCCAGCACCTTCGGGCGGTTCCTCGAGCGCGGCTTCGACCAGATCGAGATGGCGCTGATCAGCGGGCTCGGCATCAAGCTGGTCGGCACGCATGTCGGCGTCACGCTCGCGGCCGACGGCCCGAGCCAGATGGCGCTTGCCGACATCGCCTTCATGCGCGCGCTGGCGCATGCGAAAGACTATCGCGGCCAGAACGCGGTGACGGTGCTGACGCCGAGCGATGCGGCGAGCGCCTACGCGCTGGTGGTGGCGATGGCGGCGTTCCCCGGGGCGTGCTATCTGCGGGCGGTGCGCGCCGATCTGCCGATCCTCTACCGCGAGAGCGAGCCGTTTCCTTTCGGCGGCTTCAAGCAGTTGCGCAAGCCAGGACAAGGGCGCCGGCCCGTCCTGCTCGCCGCCAGCGGCTATATGGTGCATAGCTGCCTCGCCGCCGCCGAGCGGCTGCAGCAGGACGGCATCGCGGCAGGCGTCGTCGACGCTTATTGCCTGCCGCTCGACAGCGCGGCGCTGCTCGATCTCGCCCGGCGCGAGACGGCGCCGATCCTGACAGTGGAGGACAATTACCTCGGCGGCCTCGCCAGCGAGCTCGCCGAGGTGGCGGCGGCGGACAAGGCGTCGCCGCTCCTGCGATCGCTGGTGGTGGGCAATTTCCCGAAAAGCGGCCGCAGCGCCGAGGATGTGCTCGCCTACGTCCATCTCTCGGTGCCGGACATCGTCGACGCCGCCAGCGCGCTCGCCGGCTGAGGCGTCGGTGGCCGCAGCCGGGACGGGCCCGCTGCCGACGCCGCTCGTGCTGGTGGTGATGGGCGTCTCCGGCTCGGGCAAGACGACCGTGGCGTCGATGCTGGCGGGAAGGCTCGGCTGGGAGTTCGCCGAGGGCGACGATTTCCACCCCGCCGCGAACATCACCAAGATGCATCGCGGCATCCCGCTCGACGACGACGACCGGATGCCGTGGCTCGCGGCCATCGCGGCCGAGATCGACCGCTGGCGCAACAGCAGGCGGAACGGCGTCATCACCTGCTCGGCGCTGAAGCGCCGCTATCGCGCGATCATCGTCGGCGACCGCCCGGAGGTCCGGCTGGTCTATCTTAGGGGCGATCGCGACACGATCGCGCGCCGCCTGGTGGCGCGCCACGGCCATTTCATGCCGGCAAGCCTGCTGGACTCGCAGTTCCAGGCGCTGGAGGAGCCGGGCCCCGAGGAGCGGCCGATCACCGTGCCGGTGGACATCCCGGCGGCGGCGCTGGTCGATCGGATCATCGCGGCGCTCACGCCACACTGAGCCAGTAATCCACGCCTTCCCAGCGCGCCTCGTCGAGCCAGTAGAGCGTAAAGACGACGGCATCGCCCGGCTGGAGCTCGGCGGTGGCGAGGTCGGCGACATGCATGCCGAAGCCGGTCGGCCGCGTCGGCGTGTCGCGCGTGCTGCGCCAGCCGTCGCCGCTCCAATGCGCCATCGCGGGGGTGCGCAGCTCCAAGCGCAGCACCTTGCCGGCGGCGAGCCTGCGGCATTTGTGGTTCAGCCGCCAGCAGGAATAGGGCGAGCGCACGCCCTGCACCTGATAGCGGCGGTAGGGCTGCGGCGGCATGTCGAAGACCTGCCCGTCGCGCAGCGAGCGCAGCAACTTGATGTGCTCGGCATGCGCCCAGACCAGCGGCATGGCCGATCCCGACGGCCGGCCGCGAAAGAGCTCGCGCTCGGGAATATCGTCGCCGTCCCAGACCTGCTCGGGCAGCAGGTGGCCGTCGCTGGCGAAGCCCTCGAGCGCGCGCAGCAGCGCCTCGGCGCCGGCGCGGTTGCCGGCGGCGAGCTCGTAATGCGCGCGCTCGCCCGTGAGCAGCGGCCAGGGCCGGCCGATGCCGGTGCCGTCGAAGGGCGCGCCGTCCTCGTGCTCGCCATAGCCGTCGCCATTGTAGCGCCGCCAGCACGGCCCGGCCGGCAGATCGACCTTGAGCAGGGCGTCGATGACGCGCAGCGTGTCGCGGATGCGTGGGTCGTCCGCCGCGCGCAGCCCGAAACGCACCAGCGCCAGCGCGTCGGGGCTCACCACCGTGGCGGCGCGCTCGAGGCTCTGATCGGGCGGACGGTTCTTGATCGGCACGAAACCGTCGACCGGCGAGGCGCCGTCGGCCGTCTCCGGCGGCGCGATCCGGACGTAATAGCCGTCGACGCCGAGCCGGCGCGCCAGCGGCGTGCCGGCGGCGTAGATCCAGCGCTCGATATGGTCGTTCCAGAGATCGGCGGTCTCGCGCAGATAGCCGGCGCCGTCGGGGTCGTCGACGCGGTCGGCGATGTCGGCGGCGGCGAGCAAGGCGGCGATCTCGACGGAAAGCGTGAAGGGCGAGAAGCCGCCATCCTCCTCCCAGCGATCCTGGCCGGTCACCGGCCCGTTCTGCACGACGAACCCCGCAGCGCGGCGCACCATCGGCCAGAAGCGGTGCAGCTCGTGGTCGCCGAGCGCGCCTTCGCGCCAGAGCAGATCGACCAGCAGGATCGGAAAGGCGCATTCGTCCATCTGCACGCCGGTCCAATAGGCGCCGCCGTCGAGCCAGCAATTCTGCGGCCAATGACCGTCGGCCTCCTGCGTCGCCTCGAGCCAGCGCAGCACCCGCCTGGCGTCGGCAAGCGCGCCGCAGGCCGCCAGGCCGCCGGCGGTCTCGACGAGATCGCGCGGCCAGACGAGGTGATAGCCGCCGAGATCCTCGTCGCCCTTGTTGAACCCCCAGGGGACCGACAGGCTGGCGATCACGCCGCCGGGAAACGAGCTCGCCTCATGGCTGCGCAGCACCGCGGCGCCGATGCGATAGGTGTTGTTGGTGTCGCTGGCATCGGCGGGGTCGAGGCGCAGCAGCCCGTCCTGCCAGGCGCGCCACCCCGCGACATACTCCGCCACCGCCGAGGCAAAGCCGTCATTGAGGCTGCGCCGGGCGCGATGCGCCGCCTCGCCCGAGCGCCGGCCGAATCCCAACGCCAGCAGGAACTCGCCGCCGCAGGCGGCGAGATCAATCTCGGCGGTGAGCGCGACATTGCCGTCGCGCGCTTGGTCGTAGCTCCAGGTCATGGCGAAATGGCGCGACAGATCCTGCCAGCCATCGGAGATGCCGACAAATCCCACCGAGCGCGCGCGATAGGGCGCCGAGCAGGCGAGCGCCAGCGCGTTGCCGCGGCCCCGGGCAAACAGCATTGGGAGGCCCTTGAAGTCGTCGAGCCAGGCGGTGTTGCGGGCGCCGCGATTGATGAGATGCGGCGCCAGCAGGGCGTAAAGCCGGTAATCACCGAGGCTGCCCTGCAGCGGGCGGAAGACGATGCGCTGCAGCACCACCTCGCGCCGGGGATCGGCAAGGACGGTCTTGTCGATGCGGAAGCGGCCGTCGCGCGCGGTGTTGGCGAGCGCGAAACCCGGCACGCCCTCGGCGAGCTGGCACAGCATGCTGGTGGTATCGCGCTTTTCCTCGGAGAAATAGTCGCGCCCATTGGTGACGATGAGGCCGAAATCGCGGGTGCAGGCGTAGTCGACGCGGGGATAATAGATCTCGTTGAGGATGCCGTGGCTGAGGGTGAACCAGATCCGGCTCTGGGCCGAGAGCGCGGTGCCGACGCCGCTCTTGGCGCTCGAGGTCCAGCGCGCGGGAATGCCCGGCGCGCCCGGCGCCGGCCGCTCGAAGCCGGACGCCATCACCGGACCCGCCGCGGCGTCGCGCCGTGAGACGTCCGGCTCATCGCGCGAGCACCTCGACGCCGGCGGGGCGGCCGACCATCACCGCCGAGGCGAGGTCGATGAAGAGGCCGCTTTCGACCACGCCGACGATGGCGGCGAGCCGCGCCTCGAGCGCCGCGGCATCGGCGATCTCGGCGAAGTCGCAATCGGCGATGAGATTGCCGTTGTCGCTGACGAAGGGC
This sequence comes from Allostellaceae bacterium, assembly GCA_052143095.1. Lineage (GTDB taxonomy): Bacteria > Pseudomonadota > Alphaproteobacteria > ATCC43930 > CGMCC-115725 > DAHUYF01. The sequence continues at coordinate 11,063 of JBKQTR010000526.1, read as the reverse complement.
TCGCCGGCGTCGCGGCGCAGGCGCGGCGCACAGCCGAGCGCGGCGAGGCGGTCGAGCACCGGCTGCCAGCCGAAGCGCGCGATCTCCACCGGCAGCGGCGTCGCGCCGCCGAGGCGGTTGGCGAGCTTGGTCTCGTCGACGATGATGATCACGCGGGCACTGGCGCTGGCGACGATCTTCTCGCGCAGCAGCGCGCCGCCGCGGCCCTTGATCAGGCCGAGCGTGCCGCGCTCGACCTGATCGGCGCCGTCGATGGTGAGATCGATGCGGCGATGCGCGGCAAAATCGGTGAGCGGCAGGCCGAGCCGGCGCGCCAGCGCCGCGACGCGCTCGGAGGTCGGGATGGCGGCGATGCGCAGCCCCGCGGCGACCCGCGCGGCGAGCGCCGCGACGGCGAACGCCGCGGTCGAGCCGGTGCCGAGACCCACCACCATGCCGCTCTCGACCTGCTGCACGGCTTGCGCCGCGGCGGCGCGCTTCAGCGCGTCGCGATCGTCCGGCGGCGCGCTCATGCGGAGGCGAGCGGGCGCCAGCGCCGCCCGTCGCGCTGCAGCAGCGTCTCGGCCTCGCGCGGGCCGTCGCTGCCGGCGGGGTAGAGCGGCGGCGCCGCGACCTTCTCCCGTGCCCAGGCGTCGAGCACCGGCTGCACCACGCGCCAGCCCGCCTCGATGCTGTCGGCGCGCTGGAACAGCGTGGCGTCGCCGATCATCGCGTCGTAGATCAGCGTCTCGTAGCCGGTGCCGGGCGCGGCGTCGAAAAAATCCTTGTAGTCGAAGCGCATCTCGACGCCGCCGGTGCTGAGGCGCGGCCCCGGCTGCTTGGCGTTGAAGCGCAGCAGGACGCCTTCCTCCGGCTGGATCTCGAGCACCATGTCGTTGGGCGTCAGCCGCTCGATCGGCGTGTCGCGGAAGAGCGCGAGAGGCGCCGGCTTGAACTGGATCACCACCTCGCTGCGCCGCCGCGCCAGCGCCTTGCCGGTGCGCAGATAGAACGGCACGCCGGCCCAGCGCCAATTGTCGATCATCAGCTTCAACGCGACATAGGTCTCGGCGGCGGAATCCGGCGCGACGGCGGGAGCGCGGCGATAGGCCTCGATCGCGCGCCCGGCGATGACCCCCTCGCCGTATTGCGCGCGCACGACGTTGCACAATGCGTCCTCCGGCCCGAAGGGATGCACGCATTGCAGCACCTTCACCTTCTCCGAGCGCAGGGCTTCGGCGTCGAAGCAGCTCGGCGGCTCCATCGCGGTCAAGGTGAGGAGTTGGAAAAGATGGTTCGGCACCATGTCGCGCAACGCGCCGGTCGCGTCGTAGAAGCGGCCGCGGCGCTCGACCCCCAGCGTCTCGGCGACGGTGATCTGGACATGGTCGATATGGTCGCGGTTCCACAGCGCCTCGAACAACCCGTTGGCGAAGCGGAAGATCATGATGTTCTGCACCGTCTCTTTGCCGAGATAATGGTCGATGCGATAGACCTGCGGCTCCGCCAGCACCCGCAGGATGTCGCGGTTGAGCTGCTGCGCCGAGGGCAGGTCGTGGCCGAACGGCTTCTCGATGATGACGCGCCGCCAGGCTCCCTCCGCTTCGCGCAGGAGCCCGGCCTCGCCGAGGCGCCGGACCGTGGTGGCAAAGCCGTCGGCGGGGATGGCGAGATAGAACAGCGCATTGCCGCCGCCGCGCTGGTCGGCGTCGACCTCCTGGAGCCGCTGCGCGAGGCGCGCATAGGTGGCGGGGTCGTCGAGCGCGCCGCCGAGATAGTGGAGGCGCTCGGCGAGCCAGCGCCATTCCGTGGATTCTGCGAGATCCGGCAGCGCCTCGGCGAGACCGCGGCCAAAGGCGGCGTCATCCATCGGCGAGCGGGCGACGCCGATCACGGCAAAGCGCTCCGGCAGCAGCTGCGCGCGGCGCAGATGGCACAGCGTCGGGATCAGCAGGCGCCGGGTGAGATCGCCCGAGGCGCCGAAGATGACCAGCGTGCAGGGCGGCGCCGGCGCCAGAGCGTATTCCGTCAGCGCTTCGAGCGCATTCATCTCGGGTTCGTTCGCCTTATAAGCTAATGTCGAGGGACAGTCCCGATGCCGCGCGACCCGGCGAAGGCAAACAGCGCAGCGACGGCTTCCGCTCCATCGCCGGGCGGAAGGCGGCCGGAAGCCCCGCCTACTCCAGCAGCGTGTCGCAGTTGTGCTGGTGGGCGATGAGGCAATCCTCGAGCCGGCTTTCCGCGATCAGCCGGAACGCCACCCACAAGCTCAAGGCGGCGACGACGATGATGACGGCGATCGCGGCCCAGGTGGTGCTGTCGTTGTCATAATCGCGCTCAACCTGCCGCGCCGCCGCCTCGCGCGCCTTGCGGGCGGCCTCCTGATCGAGCTTGCTCGCGGCGTCGATCTCGGCCTGGCGCGCCGCCCAGTCCGACCGGCGCGGCGGCGGGGTGAGCAGCGGATGCAGCTGTCGCAGGCGGTCGAGCCACTTGGTCTCGGTGGTCATGGCCCCGGCGGCGGCGGTTCGCCGGCGGCAGCAGCCGCAGCGGCCTCCGCGGCGCCGGCGCGCAGATCCATCGGCCGTGCCGGGACGATGGCGGCGATGGCGTGCTTGTAGACGAGCATGGCGCGGCCTTGATCGACGATCAGCAGCGTGTAGCCGTCCTCGCCGGCCATCGTGCCGTTGATGCGGATGCCGCCGGTGAGATAGATGGAGAGCGGCGGCCGCTCGGTCTGGGCCGTCTGCATGAAGGTTGATTGCAGCCTCATCGCTCGCCTCCCCGCGCATTGCCGATACCGCCCGCGCCTTGCGCTGCGCCACTCCCGGGCGAAAAGACGGCAGGACCACACCCGCGCCTAAAATATCAGGTGTGGCCGGGCATGTCTCCCATCGGATGCTAGGGGGGCGCCGCCGGGTCCATCCCCGCCACCGACCGCGCTCGGCGATCTTTAGTCGCGCGGGCGCCCGGCTGGTTCCCGGCGGCGCGACCGCTCACGCGCTTGTGAACGCCGGGCGCCGTTTCATGGCTGATGCGCGGCGCGAGCTTCCGCGTGACGGGCCGCGCAGTTTTGCCTTAGTCTCGTCTTTCAACCGCCCGCGAGCCCCCCAATGTCGAAAACCGACAAAGCCCGTTATGCCGCGGATCCGGTGACGCCCCGACCGTCGCGCCGCGGCGGCGGGCGGCATGCCGCGGTCGCGCCGGCGCTGCTGCTGGCGCTCGGCGCCGCCGCCTTTCTCTACGTCGGCACGAGGAGCGGCGAGGACGATGCGGCGCGGGCGCAGACAGCGGCGCCGCCCGCGCCGGCGGTCACGGTGAGCGCGCCGCTGCAGCGCGAGATCACCGAATGGAACGAGTATACCGGCCAGTTCACCGCCACCGAAGCGGTCGAGATCCGGGCGCGCGTCAGCGGCTATCTCACCGAGATCCACTTCGAGGACGGGCAATTCGTCAAGCAGGGCGACCTGCTTTTCGTCATCGATCCCCGCCCCTTCGAGATCGCGCTTGCCTCGGCGCAGGCGCAGGTCGACCAGCAGACCGCCCGGCTCCAACTCGCCAACCAACAGCTCGCGCGCGCGGTGGAGCTGCGCCAGCGCGACGTCCTTGCCGTCAGCACCTATGATGAGCGGTTCGAGGAAGTGCGCGCGGCGACCGGGGCGCTGGACGCGGCGCGCGCCGCCGTGCGCTCGGCGCAGCTCGACATCGAGTTCAGCCGCGTCACCGCGCCGATGGCCGGGCATATCAGCCGCCACCTGGTGAGCATCGGCAATCTGGTCTTCGGCGGCGACAGCGCCACCTCGACGCTGCTCACCACGATCGTCGCCACCGATCCGATCTATTGCTTCTTCGACATCAGCGAGACCGACCTGCTCGGCTATCAGCGCGCCTTCGCCCAAGGAAAGCTGGCGCTGGCCGGGCCGAACGCGCTGCCGCTCGAGGCGCGCCTCTTCGACGAGACCAGCTGGACGCTCAAGGGCCGCCTCAATTTCGTCGAGAACCAGGTCGATCCCAATGCGGGGACGCTCAGGGTGCGCGCCGTCTTCCCCAATCCGGACTCGCGGATCGTCGCCGGCCAGTTCGCGCGCGTGCGCGCGGCCGCGTCGGCGCCGCACCAGGCACTGCTCATCCCCGATGCCGCCATCGTCCAGGACCAGTCGCGCAAGCTGGTGATGGTGGTGCGCGAGGATGACACGGTCGAGCCGCGGGTGGTCGAGCTCGGCCCGCTCAGCGACGGGCTGCGCGTCATTCGAACCGGGGTGACGGCCACCGACCGGATCATCATCAACGGTACGCTGCGCGCCCGTCCCGGCGCCAAGGTGGCGCCGCATCCGGGCAAGATCGAGCCGGCGGCGTCCTAGATGGGACTCACACATTTCTTCGTCGATCGGCCGATCTTCGCCGCGGTGCTGTCGATCTTCCTGACGCTGATCGGCGGCGTCGCCTATTTCACCCTGCCGGTGGCGCAATATCCGGAGATCGCGCCGCCGACCGTGGTCATCAGCACCAGCTATCCCGGCGCCTCGGCCGAAGTGGTCAGCGAGACCGTGGCGACGCCGATCGAGCAGGAGCTCAACGGCGTCGACAACATGATCTACATGGTCTCGCAAGCGACCGCCGACGGCAATCTGCAGATCACCGTCAGCTTCTCCCTCGGCACCGATCTCGATATCGCCCAGGTGCTGGTGCAGAACCGGCTGGCGATCGCCCAGCCGCGGCTGCCCGACGAGGTGCAGCGGCTCGGCATTACCGTGCGCAAGAACTCGCCGGACCTGATGATGGTCATCCATCTGAACTCGCCCGACGGCTCGCGCGACCAGCTCTACACCTCGAACTACGCGACGCTGCAGGTGAAGGACGTGCTGGCGCGGCTCGACGGCGTCGGCGACGTGCGCATCTTCGGCGCGCGCGACTACTCGATGCGCGTCTGGCTCGATCCCGACCGGCTGGCGGCGCGCAACCTGACGGTGGGCGAGGTGGTGGCGGCGCTGCAGGCGCAGAACGTGCAGGTGGCGTCGGGCGTCCTCAACGCGCCGCCGGTGCCGCGTCCCGGCGCGTTCGAGGTCAATGTCGAGACGCTCGGCCGGCTCGTCGAGCCCGCGCAATTCGCCGCCATCGTCATCAAGACCGATCCTGACGGCAGGCTGACCCGGGTCAGCGACGTCGCCCGGGTTGAGCTCGGCGCGGAGGATTACGGCGCCAACAGCTATCTCGACACGCGGACGGCGACGGCGATGCTGATCTTCCAGCGTCCGGGCTCCAATGCGCTTGCCACCGCCAAGCGGGTAAAGGCGGCGATGGCCGAGCTCTCGCAATCCTTTCCCCAGGGACTGCGCTACGACATCGTCTACGACACCACCGAGTTCATCGCCGAATCCGTCCGCGAGCTGATCAAGACCATCTTCGAGGCGGTAGGGCTGGTGATCATTGTCGTCATCGTCTTCCTGCAGACCTGGCGCGCCTCGATCATCCCCATCGTGGCGATCCCGGTATCGCTGATCGGCACCTTCATCGTGCTGTCTGCCGCCGGCTTCTCGATCAACAACCTGACGCTGTTCGGCCTGGTGCTTGCCGTCGGCATCGTCGTCGACGACGCGATCGTCGTGGTCGAGAATGTCGAGCGCAACCTGCGCCTCGGCATGAGCCCCAAGGAGGCGGCGCATCGCACCATGGACGAGGTCGGCGTCGCCCTCATCGCCATCGCGCTGGTGCTCTCCGCCGTCTTCATCCCCTCGGCCTTCATCCCCGGGATCTCCGGCCAGTTCTTCCGCCAATTCGCGGTGACCATCGCCACCGCGACGATCCTCTCCTGCTTCGTCTCGCTGACCCTGAGCCCGGCGCTCTGCGCCCTGCTGTTCAAGCCGCATCAGGAGCACCCGCCCGCGCCTTCGCTGCTGGCGCGGCCGCTCAACGCGTTCTTCCGTGGCTTCAACACCGTCTTCGACCGGTTCTCGGGGGGCTATGGCGCGCTCACCCGAAGGCTGACCCGGATCACGCTGCTGTTGATGGTGGTCTATGCCGGCCTCATCGCCCTCACCGGCGTCGAATTCGCGCGCGCGCCGAGCGGCTTCATCCCGCAGGCCGATCAGGGCTATCTCATCACCGTCATCAGCCTGCCGGCCGGCGCTTCGCTGGCGCGCACCGACGCGGTGGTGCGCCGCGTCGCCGACATCGTGCTCAAGACCCCGGGCGTCGCCCATGCGGTGCCCTTTGCCGGCCTCGACGGCGCCACCTTCACCAACGCGCCCAATGCCGGCACGGTGTTCTCGTCGCTGGCGCCCTTTCCCGACCGCGTCGCCAAGGGGCTGTCCGCCAACCGCATCCTCGCCGATCTGCGCCAGCGCCTCGGCGCTATCGAGGAGGCGTTCATCATCACCATCCCGCCGCCGCCGGTGCGCGGCATCGGCAATGCCGGCGGCTTCAAGATGATGGTGCAGGACAAGCGCGGCCGCGGGCTGGTGGCGCTCGACGCCGCGACGCAGGAGATGGTGGCGGCGGCCAACGCGACGCCCGGGCTCGTCGGCGTGTTCTCGCTGTTCAACACGCGCACGCCCAAGCTCTACGCCGATATCGACCGCGCGCGCGCCGAGATGCTGGGCGTGTCCGCCGACAAGGTGTTCGAGACCTTCGAGGACTATCTCGGCTCGACCTTCGTCAACGACTTCAACTATCTCGGCCGCACCTACCACGTCACCGTCCAGGCCGACGGGCCCTTCCGCCAGGACGTCCGCGACATCGCCAATTACAAGACGCGCAACGACAAGGGCGAGATGGTTCCGATCGGCTCGGTGACGACGTTCCGCGACATCACCGGGCCCTACCGGGTGGCGCGCTACGACCTCTATCCCGCCGCCGAAATCCAGGGCAATACCCTGCCGGGCTTCTCGACTGGTCAGGCGCTGGCGGCGATGGAGCATCTCGCCGCCGAGCACCTGCCCGAAGGCTTCGGCTATGAATGGACCGAGCTCGCCTATCAGGAGAGGCTCGCCGGCAACACCGGGCTGCTCGTCTTCGCCGCCTCGGTTGTCTTCGTCTTCCTGGTGCTCGCCGCGCAATATGAGAGCTGGTCGCTGCCGCTCGCCATCGTGCTCATCGTGCCGATGTGCCTGCTGGCGGCGATGAGCGGCCTCTTGCTGCGCGGCATCGACCTCAACATCCTGGCCCAGGTCGGCTTCGTCGTGCTGGTCGGGCTCGCGGCCAAGAACGCGATCCTCATCGTCGAGTTCGCGCGCCAGGCCGAGGCGCAGGGCGAGGACCGCTTCCAGGCGGCGGCGCAGGCGGCGCAGACCCGGCTCAGGCCGATCCTGATGACCTCCTTCGCCTTCATCCTCGGCGTCGTGCCGCTGGCGATCGCCACCGGCGCCGGCGCCGAGATGCGCCAGGCGCTGGGCACGACCGTGTTCTTCGGCATGCTCGGCGTCACCTTCTTCGGCCTGATCTTCACGCCGGCCTTCTATGTCATCATCCGCGGCCTCGTGGGGCAGCGGCGCGAGACGACGGCGCGGCACACCGAGCCCTGAGCGAGATTTGCCGGGGCGCTGCAGCGCCGCCATGATGGCGCCGCGGGCACCCATCCAAGGAAGGAACCAGGCAGATGCTGATCGGTTTCGACATGCCGGTACGCGGCGCGCTGGCGACCGCCGAGACCATCGCCCGGCTCGCCGTCGAGGGCGAGGCGATGGGCTACGGCCATGCGACGTTCAGCGACCACATCGTCATCCCGAACGACATCCGGGCGCGCTATCCCTATGCCGATACCGGGGAATTCCCGGCGCAAGCGCGCGGCGACTGGTACGAGCAGCTCACCACCATGGCCTTTGTCGCGGCCAAGACCACGCGCCTGCGCCTGGTCACCTCGGTCATGGTGGTGCCGCACCGCCCGGCGGTGCTCACCGCCAAGGTGCTGGCGACGATCGACCTGCTGTCGGAAGGCCGGCTGACCGTCGGCTGCGGCGCCGGCTGGCTCGCGGAGGAGTTCGCGGCGCTGGGCACGCCGCCCTTCGCCGAGCGCGGCGCCGTCACCGACGAATACCTCGCGGCGTTCCGCGCGCTCTGGACCATGGAGACGCCGCGCTTCGACGGGCGCTATGTCCGCTTCGCCGACATCGTCTTCGCGCCGAAGCCGCGGCAGCAGCCGCATCCGCCGCTCTGGGTCGGCGGCGAGAGCGGGCCGGCGCTGCGCCGCGCCGCGCGGCTGGGCAATGGCTGGTATCCGATCGGCTCCAATCCGGCCCATCCGCTCGATACGCTGGCGCGCTACCGCGAGGCGGTCGAGCGCTTGCGCGCGCTTGCCCGCGATGCCGGGCGCGACCCCGCAGAGATCGCCTTGGCGTATCGCTGCGCCCGCCATGGCAGCGCGGTGGAGCCGAGAACGGAGAGCGGCGAGCGGCGGCTCTTCTCCGGCAGCGCGGCCGAGATCGTCGGCGATCTCCGCGCCTTACGCGAGCTCGGCGTCGCCGCCGTCGATTTCGGGCTCGGCGGCCCGACGCTCGACGCCTCGCTCGCCAAGATGACGCGGTTCCGCGACGAAGTGCTGGCGGTACTGTGATGCAGCCGCGGGCGGCCGTGAGCGCCGGCAGAGGCTGACGCTCCCGCGCCGCGATCGGCGTCCGCTGCGCCGGGTTGCGCCTCCCGTCGCGGTTCGCCCGGCCGATGCCGGCGGCCATCGCGGGCATTGACCCAGATCAATGCCCGCGATGGCAATTGATCAAATGATAAACGAGTAATCTTGAAGGATGGAGCAACCGATGAGGTCGAATTTGCCTCAATCGAGCGCGCGCGGGTGGGTCCGCAAAGCAGTCGCGTCCTTGGCGCAGCTGCCGGGCCGGGTGCCGCCCGCCATCGAAGGCTGGCGCCAACGGTCCCGGCTGCGGCGCGAGCTGGACACGCTGCGCCAGCATGGCGAGCTCGAGCGGACGCTGAGCGACAGCGGCATCGCCGCCAGCGATGTCTCGCGGCTGATGCGGGCGCATCCGCACACGCCGCAGCAACTGGCCGAGATGATGCAGCGCCTGGGCATCGACCGCGCCGCGCTGCCGCACACCACGGCCGTAGCGGAGGCGCTGCGCGCCATCGAATGGCAGTGCGGCGAGTGCGCCGATTGGCGCACATGCCGCCGCTGGCTTGCCTCGCCTGACGCGGCTGGAAGCCATCGCGCGTTTTGTCCCAATGCCGAGGCGCTGGATCGGTTGCGCGCCGCCGAAACCACGGCTTCAGGCACCTCGCTCTGAAGCCCCCGCGACGTGGTTGCCGCGCCAGGCGCCGATGGTTCGGCCGGGGTGGTCACTTCTCCGTGGAAGCCTCGCTCTCGCCGGGCGCAGGGTCGCGGCGGAGCAGGTCCCACACCCCGATATGCTTCGTTGCGCACGGCTTCTGCCGGTCGCCGGCATCGTCCAGCGTCGCGACGAGGTGATCCGCCGCATGTGCCGACCAGCGGTCGAAGCGTCGGTTGAGTCGCTTCAGGGCTGTCCAGATCGTCATGAGGGTCTTTCCTGATCGCCCCGGCTCGGGCCGCCATGCGTGCGATCGTGCGTCGGTCTACCCCGGCGCACGACCAGCCACATACTCTGCCGATCGGCAGCGACCGCCATGCCGCTGCGCCCGTCGGCCGGGCCAAGAAAATGCCGCCGGCCTCGGGGGGAGAAGCCGGCGGCAGTAGGTCGCGGGACCGTAGAACCGGCAACCGGGGATGGCTGAGGTTATGGCCGGGCGCGCCGCGGCCAAGGCGACGGTCCCGACCAAGGCTGAAGATCGTGCGACGGCGCCTCGTCACTGCGTCGAGCGGCGAATTTTACGCCGATCGCGACCGGCGTGCCCTGGTGCAGCCGACCGGGATGCGCCAGACGATCGGCAAGATCTGCCAGCGTCGCGCCCTTGGACAGCGTGAGGGTCAGCGTGCTATGCCCGAAGAACGCTGTCACGCGGCTGGGCTTGGCGCCGTCGTCACGGATGTTTTGCATGGTCGCCTCGCGATGACGGGTGAAGAACGGGTTCGCCGCCTGCCGCCGTGATTGTTATGCAGCCCGATCGTACGAAGCATCGAGACGGGTGCGGCAGACTCGGAATCTACTCAGAGCGGCGTTAAGCCGGATCCACCCTTAGGCTCTGCCGCCTCCATCAGCCGACATGGATGCCCTCCAGCGAGCCCAGAAGCCCGAAAGCCTGCAGCAGCCACAACACCACCGCGATGACGACGACGACGTTCAGGATGCTTTTGATCTTGCCATCCATCGGGATGTAATTGTTGACGAGCCAGAGCAGCACGCCGACGACGACCAAGGCGATGACCAGGTTGATGAGGGACACGCGCTTCTCCTGTTGGCTGAAGTGACGGCCGGAAGCAGCGTCGGCCGCCGCCGGCGCCTCGCGGCTATCGCTCGACGGTGAGCGCGATCCGCGTGCAGCCGGCGATGTTGACGAAGGCCGGGCTGCCGCTCGAGCCGCTGCACGTCCGATCCAGCGGAGAATAACCGCCGGGCCGCCGGCGGCGGTAGGTTCGGAAACTACCTAATCTTGCGGCACGAGCTGGGCCGATCTCCAAAGGAGCAGCGATCCCGTTCGGGCTGAGTAGTTTCCGACGCTATCGCCGACGAGCGCTACGCTCTAATCGAAGGCGGTTGCTCCGCATCCAGGTCTGCACGGCAGATTTGTCACGATCCTGACCAGGAGGGAGACATGCGGTCGGTCCTGCTCATCACAGCGATGCTTTCCCTGGTTTTCCTCGAGCCTCTCGCTGGCGCGGACAGCCCGCCGGCAAAGCGGGGCGGCGCGCGGCCCGACATCGCCGCCTTCCAGTTCGAGCGGCAAGCGCAACTCTATTGTGGCGACGATGACGTCGTCTGGGTGATCGCCAGCCGAGGCATTTACAACGCCAGCACGGAGCGCTGGTACGGGCAGACCAACAACGGCGCGTTTGCCTGTCTTCACGATGCCACGCGCGCCGGCTATCGCGCGAGCACCATCCTCCACTAGCCGGTCCCGACGCCGTCCGAAGCGGAAAGGGCGCGCCACGACAACGCGCGGGTTGAGTAGATTCCGAGGCTGCACACCAATCGCGCCGCGGCATATCGTGCGGACTGTTCCTTTTG